>JBFWON010000032.1:0-35705 GCA_050250515.1 Bdellovibrionales bacterium
TAGCGCATGGCAGAGACAGGTTTCCCCTTTTGATCGCCTTCTGTGCCGACGCGAATGGCGCGAATCAGACGTTTCTCACCCTCGGCCGTGTAGATCTGAAATTCATTGGCTTTATTCGTTGGGCACCAGTACTCGGGAGGATTGGATTCCCCTTGCCCAAGTTCGACTTTAGGTTTGGCGGCCGCACACTCCAGAACTTTCTGGAGTCGAAGGACGCAGCTGATCGCCGTACTTGAAGGAATATTGTTTTTCTTGGCGATCTCCAATTGTTCGTTAACTTGCGGTGCAAGTATGGTCCCGATACCGAAGCCCGTACCTCCAATAAGGATTGGATTTTTGAGTTGCTCCAGTATCCAAGCCGCGGCCTTAATAGGGGCTCGAATCACTCCCTTATAAGTCCACATTACAAGGTTCGAGGGGGTTGGCTTTGGAACCTTCAGTTTCATGGCGGTTTCGATCGCTTTGGCGATTTCAGGATGGGTTCTAAGGTCCATCACCACATAGTTCAAAAATTGTCCCGTTTTCTCCACTGCGACTTTGCCAGCGGCCATGATGGCCGTTCGAAATCGAACGGCCGCTCCAGCTGCTGCCATTTGCACGGCTGGATTGGTCGCTACGTAAATCGCCGCACGTTGGGCGAGAAAGAACGCCATTTGGCAACCGCCTTCGACGCAGGCTTGAATGACAATCGGGGCAAACCAAACGACGGCATTTGCTTTTGGCAAAAGCCAATCTACTGGGTTGATTAGACGTGCGTCTTTGGACTTAGATTTCTCAAGTGTATGCCGAATTAAATCTCGTTGAAGAGAGGCTTTGCCCTCCCAATTGTGTTGGTACTCGACGCCGTTGATCCTGTACTTTTGTTCGAAAAGATCGAGCATCTCGATCTCCATGGCGATTTGGCTGTCGCGCATGACGATCAGTTTACTTCCTTCCACTCGGAAGACCTGTTTTTTCCACTTCTTAAAAAAGCCGCCTCGTTCCTTTTTGGGCATGAAGTAGCCGTAGACATCTTGCAGATCGCCCGCGTCTTGCATGGCATTCGCTTCTTCGGCGAATTTCCGCAAGTAATCCTCGACGAGAACTTTACGGACTAGGTCCTCTTTGAGGGGACCATTCTGTGCCCTGGCGGTTAGGCCAGTGAGCAAAATTAATATAGAGATTATGAATCGGGTCACGCCCCATTATCGGCGTCGGTTCTGATATTATTGAACGCTTTTGGCAAATCCGATTGGAAGTCGGGCTAGACGCTGGCTTACCGCCGGATTGTTCGAGGCCATGTGCGCCAGAAGGTTATAGAGTTGGGACGTAGGCGTGGCCCCAAAATCTTCGTATCGAATGGTCAGAACTCGGCCGCGAACGGAGGCTGGACCAACCAAAACCATTTCAGGTCTGCTCGTTTGCCGTCGGTCAAATTCTCGAGCGAAGAAGAGCCAGCAATTCGGCCCGAACTCGGCCGCCGTGATCTGGACCGTATTTGTGGCCTGGTCCTCTGGCCATAAAGCGATGCCGCGCCAGCGGAGTATACCCTTATTGCCCGTACGAATTCGACAGCCATAGGCTTCTAAGAAGAGGGGGGAGGGGGAATCACTGGACTGCCATGGACCGAGCGTGATCTCGACCGGATCCATCGGTAAGACCGTCAGGTTTTGGCTATGAGCCATCTCCCCTGAAAAAACTACATGGATTAGCGAGCTGAGTATGAATTGCAGAAGCATAGACCGCACTTACCACACAATAATGCTTAGCGTCAACGGGTGCAGACTACCTATTTATAAAGATCTTTCGACCCACCTAAGGTCTAAGTGGGAGCCAGACTCGACTGGATCACGCCTTCGTCTAGAGGGCATAAGTCCAAACACATAAAGTCATCCCTCTATTTAGACTTCACGAGAAATTCCCAATCGAAAGTCCAGTTCTAATCTGACGATAGTCCAGTTCTACTCGACTAGGCTTTAGTTCGCCCAGACCTCGCCGAATGAATAGGCATGCAATCGCCAATGGTGGTGAGAGCTGTAGCAGGTATTGGGTTTTGGTCTAGGTGAGACCGCTCTTGGGAGTGACTGCCCGAATGAGGTCGTTCGTAGCCGGATCATTGTCTTCATCTGCTCCAACGTGTTCAACCCAAGCCGCAGGGATGCGAGCGCTTGTCCTCTAGAGACCTTGAGTGGGTTCAAGGCGAGGACAATGCCGGGCCATATGGATAGCCCAAACTGCTAAAAGGAGGCCCCCATGGGTCTAAGAGTCACAACGAATATCGCTTCGCTCTCTGCACAGCGTGCAATGAGTGGAACGACACGAGAAATCAACAAGAGCTATGCCCAGCTCGGTTCGGGAAGCCGAATCACAAAGGCAGCCGACGACGCCGCTGGTTTGTCAATCAGCGAAACTTTAAAGTCGACCATCCGTGGATACACTCAGGCGCAACGAAACGCCAATGACGGTATCTCGATGGTGCAAGTATCAGAAGGTGGATTGGGAGAAATCTCCAACATCTTAACTCGTATGCGTGAGTTGGGTGTGCAAGCCGCTTCTGACACCGTTGGTGAAGTGGAGCGCGGATTTATCGACAAAGAGGTTCAACAGCTCAAGTCAGAAATGCAACGGATCTCCATGACCACTCGCTGGGGTTCGCAAACTCTGCTAGATGGTTCGGGCTCCGAGTACACCTTCCAGGTCGACATTAATAATAATGATTTCAATGACCGCATCTCGTTTGATGCCAGTCAACAAGACGCGACGATCAGTACTTTAGGAGTCGACGGTTTCGACTTCTCCAGTAAGGATGGCGCGCGCGAAGCCTTGGAACTGCTGGAGACTGCCCAACGCCAAGTCAACGGTTACCGCGCGAACTTGGGTGCGATTCAGAACCGATTGATCTCGACCACTGAAAATCTTGGTGTCGCGATCGAGAACTTCAATGGCGCCAACTCGCGAATTCGCGATACAGACATTGCACAAAGTTCGGCCGAACTGGCCCGTAACAATGTGCTGCTCAATGCTTCCATCGGTGTATTGGCACAAGCCAATCAACAACCGGCGGCTGCCCTGAGACTCGTATCATAAATTATTCTTCGATTTAGGATTTGGACAAGGGGAGTGGGCTCCTTTGCTCCCCGGTACCTTACCTACCCGAGGAACCATTGTTCCTCGGGGTACTATGCTGGACGAAATCGTCCAGTTGGAATTTGGCTTACTGATTGCACTAGGTCTCCCCGTCTTTAACTTATGGGAGACCCTATGCGAATTCGAACATTTCTAATGGCGTCAATCGTGGCGGTCAGCTTTGGTTGCGGCAAAAAATCTAATAAAAACAATGACGGTGCCGGCAGTGCTTGTAATGCGGCCACCACCTCTCTGAAACAAATGGCGTCTAGTAGTGAAAAAAATCTAAAGTCGGGTCCTTATCTGCTGAGCCAGGCCTCCTTAATTAGTGTCCGCAAGGGGCAAACCCGCGTGATTCACTACTCTTTTTCTCAGGATGAAAAAGGACAAAAAACAGAGTTCACGCTTCAATGCCCTCGACCGATTGTTACCGGGTCGGCCTTTTACAACAATCATGATGAAAACGACATCGCGGAAGAACTGACGGTGAACGCAGATGGTAAGGTTGAAATTCCAAACACCTTCCTTATGCAGACGCTGCAATTTGACTCGATGAGGGGCCGCTTCGATGCCTCTTTGAAGAAACGCTTCCGCACTTCGCGAGCCGAGCAAGGAGTATCGGCTGACGAATTTCAAAAAAGGAAAGAAGTGAGTGTGCGGGCGGTCAATGGCGGATTTGTTTTGGAATACAATTTGGCTGTCAACGTCAGCGGCGATACGGAAACCATTCAAACCTTCTACAAGTTCGTCAGCGCCACCAACCCGACACCAAAGCCTGACGATAAACCGGATCAACCGGTCCCGCGGCCAGATCCTGCACCAAAGACAGCTGAGCAATGTTTAAAAGAGACTGGCTTCAAGCTCGGTAAGTATTCTCTTGAGAACATTCGCTTCAACAAAGACTGTACTGGAGTTTGGGTGGTAAAGGGCGAGGTAACGTCAAAACTCAGTGGCATTGCCCCGAGCCTCATCAGAGAAGATTACTGTGATTCAAATTTCGCCGAGCAGATTCTCAATCTGACCTTCCAAACAGATTGGGGCGGAACTCAAAATGAACTTCAGAAGCTCAATCCGAAAACCCAGTTTTTCGGTGGAGGTTTGTCAGAAGGTGCGACCATTCACTTTGAGCCCCGACCGGAGGATTTTGGACGCGGAACTGCGCGCATGATTATTCCCGGCGGGAGTGAAAATTCGGCCTACGTGAACGGTGCGATCGCGGCCCAGGTTCAGTTGAGGGGCAAGGCGGCCTGTCACTTTGCTGCCGATGTAGCGAAGGTAAAGAATAGTTCTGAGGCTAGAGAGTCTCTAAAGAATAAACTGCTGGATCTTTTCAAAGTTCGAATTCAGTAGGTCCAGCTACCTCCGTTCCCGACCAGATATCTATTTAGTCGGGAGCGGCGTTCGACCAGGTGCTGAACGTCCTAAACAGAAAGTCCTAAGACGCGATAGACGTCTTGTTTTGACCCGAGCAAAGTCTTGTTTTTCCCACCTTACGTCCTGATTTGAGAGGATCTTCGTCTAGATTTGCCCGACTTGACTAAAGGCGCTGCCAGACTCGCCGATTGAAGGGTTGTCAGTCACACAAGACCTGGATGTCTAGGTCTAGTGAAGGACATAAAACATTAACTATAGCTCACGGATAAATGAGCTCTTTAGGGCCCACCCGAGTAGGTACGAGTCGGCTTTGAAGGGAGAGGGATCTCTTTGCTTAACTCCTCGCAAGAGGAAAAGGAGAACACCATGGGACTAAGAATTTCTACGAACTTGGCGTCTATTAACGCCCAGAAATCGATGGGAGGCACTCAGCGCACTCTTCAAAAGAGCTTCGCGCAGTTGTCTTCTGGCAGCCGAATTACTAAGGCCGCCGATGATGCCGCCGGATTGTCGATCAGTGAAACATTGAAGTCGACAATTCGCGGCTACAACCAAGCACAGCGCAACGCCAACGATGGTATATCGATGGTGCAGGTCGCGGAAGGTGGCTTGGGAGAAATCTCTAATATATTGACTCGTATGCGAGAGCTCGCGGTGCAAGCCTCTTCCGATACCGTCGGCGACATTGAGCGAAGCTTTGTCAATCGTGAGGTTCAGCAGTTGAAGCAAGAAGCTGAGCGTATCGCGCAGACGACTCGATTCGGTAAAACGACGATGATCAACGGAGAAGGCGAAAACTTCGAATTCCAGATTGACATCAATAATGATGACTTTAAAGACCGTGTGGGCTTTGCTCCATCTGAGATCAATGCGACGACCTCCGCACTTGGTATTGAGGGCTTTGATTTCTCCGACAAGATGGACGCTCGGCACGCACTTGAAGTTTTGGAAGAGGCGCAAAAGAACGTCAACGGTCACCGTGCGACTTTGGGTGCGATTCAGAATCGCTTGGTCTCTACGACTGAAAACCTGGGCGTCGCGATCGAGAACTTCTCGGCCGCAAATTCTCGAATCCGTGACACGGACGTAGCTGAGAGCTCAGCTGAACTGGCGCGCAACAATATCTTGTTGAACGCATCGGTGGGTGTGTTGGCTCAGGCCAATCAGCAGCCCATGGCCGCGCTGAAGCTCGTTTCTTAATATTCGAACAGTTTAGAATTTTAGGTTGTGAAACTGGCGGGGAGCAGGTGTTCTCCTCTCCGCCGGATACCTACATAAGGCCTTGCGGAGCAAAATGAAACAGCTTCGTGAGGCCTTTCTTTTTTGCCCATGCAAGCCGTCTCAAATTCCATCGCCTCAAACTTGTAAAAAAAATCTCCCCTTCTTTGTCGTAACCTGAGTTCATCGAATCTGAGGGGGGAGTTTGAGAAATAGTCACTTACTGTTGTTACTGATGCTCACACTATCGGGATGCAACGGATTTCGAAATTCTCAAAATGAAAACCTCTCAAGTAAAGGCCTGGGGGATAGCTCTTCCGCTTTGACTGAACAGGGCACAAAACTTTATTCCGCCCATTGCAGCGTTTGCCATGGCGCCTTAGATATTTCGTCAGTCCGGGGAAAATCTCTCGAATTGATACAAAGTAATATCAGTAACAATCCAGCGATGAGTGCACTCAAAAAGCTCAGCGAGTCTGAAGTTAAATTAATTGCTTTAGCATTGAACCCCACCAACCAACCATCGACTGTTGATAACCCTACCCCATCGACAGTCCAAGACGGCATTCCGGGGGCCGGATCTGGCCCCCGGTTTGCCTGCTTGAATAGTTCGGCTCGTGGTGGGGCCAACCGGCCGTTTGTTCGAATGAGTCGAGAAGCCATTGTGGCAAGTCTCAGCACCGTCTTTGGGGACTCCATTTTGGGTCTCAACAGTCTAAAGAATCGGATTGCCGGAATACCCGAGGACCGTCAGGTGGATGGTTCGATTCTGCCGACCGCGACTTATGAACATGCTTTGGCCTATGTAAATCTGTACAACGATTTGTCTGATGAAATTTTAAAAAATCAAAATTATATGAGGAAATATTTGGGCGACTGTTCTGTTGAGCAGCCCGACGAATCTTGCTTGCGGGGGTTTGTCGACAAAATGTCGTTCAAGCTTCATCGGAAATTTCTAACAGCAGACAGACTGAATGACATTGTGAATCGAGTCAGCACGGGTGAAAACGCTGGGCTGAGCTCCGGAGAAAGATTTAAACTGGCGTTAATGCGTCTCTTGATCGGGCCCGATTTTCAGTTTGCGATCGCGGAGGGCGAGCGAAACAACGATCAAACAGTTATCGGATCCACGCAGATGACTCGAGTCGGTAACGGAGCCGAGCAGAAGGGAAACAGCCAATTAGAAATTCTAAATGGAAACGAATGGCTGATCTATCGCGATAATTCAAATTTTGCGTCTTCCGATCCAGCGCTGACACGAACGTTTGAAAAAATAGTTGTGGTGGCTTCTGCGACCCCGGGCTCTGGGGGTGTTTACCCCTCATTTCGTCTCGACTGGAACTTTGTTCCCCATGTCGACAGACCCGATATGACTCGAGTTAACGGAGCCCATCAAATTTTTGTTTTTGACGGTAGTTTTGGCTACATGACGGACTCCACCGACCAGACGCGTGCGGAACTTTACAATAAGTTTCAGATCGGTCTTAGTATGCGGGGCCCGTCGGCGGCCCAGGGTGGCAAAGTCACGATCCACTCGGTTATTTTAGTTGATTTGGACGGACCCCGTATCGAAGTGGTAGGCGAGCGAATGAAGCTCTCACAGCTCGAGGTGGCCGATCAGATTGCCTTGCGGGTGTCCGGCGGAATTCCTGACGACTCTTTGCTGATTGCGGCACTCAACGGTGAGCTCACATCCAGTGCAAGGGTGCGCAGCGAAGCCCAAAGACTGCTTGAAAGTCCTCTGGGACGATCAGGGACAAAGAATTTTTTTCGGGACTATGCTCGCCTCAAAAACACGGGTGAGCCAGTTGGTGTTTCTTCGCAACAGCTAGAGGGACTTGATCCTAGCGGACTCGACAAGGCCATCGTCGATGAATTTGATACATATGTCGACCACCAGATCTATCAAGCCAAAGCAGGTTTTGCCACCTTATTGACCTCGCCGAAAGCCTTTCCCTCAAATGCTTCGGTGGCTAGTATTTATGGCGTTCCATGGGATGGGAAGGCGTCATCGGTTAAGACCTCGCCGACTCATAAGGGCTTATTCAATCGAGCCGCTTTTCTTTACTCGGGGCGGAAGCGAGGATCGCCGATTTTACGTGGAGTGGCTTTACGAACAAATGTTCTGTGCGACCCCCTTGGTACTCCGGACGCCTCCATTATCAATAGTCGCAATGATGATTTGGCGGGCAAACCTTTGCACCTTATGTCCACGCGTGATGTTGTGACGACGCAAACATCTTCGCAAGTCTGTCAAGCCTGCCATGTTTCGATCAATCCCCTTGGATTCGCTCTGGAGGACTTTGATTCTTTTGGACGCTTTCGCACGGTAGAGAAAGTATTCGACGAAAACGGCAACTTGGCCTCGCAGCATGCGGTGGACGCGCGCGGAACAGGCATTCGTGTGGAATCAGGACTGCCGGAGGATGTGGACGGTCACGATCAGCTTGTGCAAGTGCTCTCACAAAGTGCCAAGGCGAAGGCCTGCTTGGCTCGCCGAATTGTTCAGTCGCAATCGGGACGCCTTACCAATGCTAAAGACAGTTGCTTGCTTGCTGATGTGGAATCGGTTTTACGAAATGATTCGAGTTCTGTTTATGAGGCACTTTTGCGCAGCGTGAGTGGTGAGGACATCTTCTACGTCGGCAAGCCGCAGTGACAAAAAAGGGGGGTGTATGAAGAGTAATCAAGTGAATCGACGACAATTTTTACGGGGAGCCGGGACTTGGTTGGCCTTGCCCCTTTTGCCTTCTCTCTTGCCGCGTTCGACATGGGCCGCGATTGTCAAACCTGAGCCTCATTTCGTGGGAATCCTCTCAATGAACGGTCAATGGAAGAGCAACTTTCTTCCGACGGCGTCTTTTTATGACCCCAGCAATATGTCAGTTCGAGCAACAAAATCGGTTCCGGGCGGTACCATCACCGTCCGAGGTCGCTCGCTTAACGAAATATCGGGAAATCTTTCCCCAGTCCTCGGGGCGCTTACACCCCACAAGTCGAAGATGACTCTTTTTCACGGAATTACGATCGACGGCAGCAGTCACAATTCAGCCTGTGTGATGACCGCATCCATGCAACGTGACAACGACTGCACCGACAAAAACGGATTGCCCCCCTACTGGGGAACCTCGGTCGATCAGGTTTTAAGTCGAAGTTCAGCGGTTTATCCCAATGGGATCCCAGCTCGGAATCTAGCGTCGCTCGTCTTGGCGGATCCTTACATATGCCGCTCCATCGAGTATCCTTACATGTCGTGGTATCAGGGACAATTTGTACCACATGTGACTTCACCGGCCGCTCTATGGAACAACATTTTGAAGGGTCCATTTGCGAGTGCGGGCGGATCGACGACAACCACTCAGGCCAAAGACGCCAGGGTTCGCGCCCTGAATGCCGTTTTTGCGGACTATCAAGATGCCAAATCTCCGAGGCGAAATATCAGCAGTGCCGATTCGCAAAGACTGGAGTCTTTTATGGGTCGTCTTAACGAGGTCGCCAAAGAGCTGGACAAAGCGCCGGTTACGGTGACGGTTTCCCGCTCTTGCTCGGCCCCTCCCCAGTCCACCATTGACTCTTCGGGTGCCAACTATAGGGCCATGTGGGACACCTATTCCAAATTGGTTGTGGCCAGTTTTCAGTGCGGACTCTCAAATGTGGCTGCCATGCGCTTGGACGCGGCGGCCGATTCTGGTGCCCAGGGCACTTTTCACGAAACCTCTCATCTTCCAAAAGGTAGCGGCGAAGGCGCGACTCTCCCTTACCAACAATGGATCGCTCAAAGGGTGAAATTGTTGGCTGACGAACTACAGAACGCCAAAGATGTGGACGGTTCCAGTTTGCTCGACAACTCCGTTGTTCTTTGGGGAAATGAACTGGGGTACGACACCCCTGGTGACCACACCCTCTTTGATACTCCGGTCCTGACCATTGGAAATTTGGGCGGACGACTGCGATCAGGTGAAATGCTTTCCTTTCATTCTTCCATGGGAGCCAATCACAAACTCACCTACAATTCGGTTCTTGAGTCCATAATGCAAGCGGCCGGTGTCACTGATTATCCAACTCAAGTGATTCAAACCTACGGCGGGACTCAGGTGCGGGGATTTGGACAAGATGTTTCAAAGAACTATGGCTATCTACCCTGTCACTATGTTGGAGGTCCTTTACCTTATTGGTTTGTGGGCTAGCGTAACAATTTAGTTTGTCGTCAGCACTCTTGCTTGTTTCCTGTCTCAATTTTGGAATTCTTCTGATCAAACTGTTTCGAAATGATATGCGCCTAAAATTTGTCAGAGAATGCCTGCTGGAATGGCTCTATACTAAGAGTGCGAGGTGAAGGGTGTCTGGGTTGGAAGGGCTGCAAAAAATTGATCTCCTGATTCGCTCCGGAAAAATTGCGGATGCAAAGACAGCGATGAAGAAGTATCGACCGAGGACATTGAGTCGCACGGCTCGAACCGAATTGGCCAAGCTAATGATCCGGGTTGGGGCCCCGCAAAAGGCTCTTTCGATTTTGTACGGCGTGGTTCGGTCTGCAAACCCGCATGTTAAGCCAGAGCCTACAGAGTCGGCTGTCTACGCCCATGCATTGCTAAAGATTGGCTCTTTTGCCGAAGCCGAAAAAATTCTCCTTGTGCTTCCTGAAAGTCTTCCCGATGTGCACTTGTTTCAGGGATCAGCCAAGCAAATGCAATGGGATTACCGCGGTTCCATCGATCACCTATTAAATTATGTCCAGCATACGGCCTTATCGGACCCCTATGCCAGGGCGGTGGCGATGGTCAATCTGGCGGCGGCCTATGTTGGCTGTGGGGAGTTTGACCTGGCCCGTGCAACGCTGAGCGAGTTGGAGCCCCAGATTGCCAAAAATGGATGGAGCCTGCTGAACAAAAACTGTCAGGAGCTGTCGGCACAGATCGCCTTTCATCAGAAGGATTGGCAGAGGGCGGAGCACCTTTTAAATCGCGCAGGTCGGGAAGGTGATGCGGGGCTCAGTGATTTGATGATTCAAAAGTGGTCGTTATTCTGCCGCGCCGTTAAGGCACCGAGTGAGGAAGCCATTGCTGAAATAGTGAACTTTCGCGATAAGGCGGCTCAGATTCGACATTCTGAGACTGTTCGAGAATGTGATCGAATGATTGGGCAGCTGAAACGAGATCCCAATTTGATGAACAAAGTTTACTTTGGGACTCCACACGAGTCCTATCGCAAAATGCTCTTGCAAAACAATCCTTGGTTCGATCCCCCGCCATCTTACCTCCACGGTGATCCCGGTGGTGTATGTGTGGACTTACTCACGGCCGTTTGTGCTGAGCGATCCGAGGTCTCCTTACAGCCAGGTAAAATGATTCACCGAGCCCTCTGTTCGCTCTTTAATGATTTCTATCGTCCCCAGTCCATGGGTAGTCTTTTTGCTTCATTTTTCCCTGATGAATTTTTTAATCCCCTTTCGGGTCCCGGCCGGATTTCCACGGTCATCCATCGAGTTCGAACCTGGGCAGTGGACCACCGACTGCCGCTCGAGATCAATAAGAGCGGTGGAATTTATCAAATCGATTTGCGCCCTGGACTGGCGTTTCGCATTCATGCGGAGCGAGCCCCGACTGACATGTATGTTCTAGGTTATCTCCATCAGCTTAGGCCCCACTTGGGTGAGAACGGCAGTTTTCAGCGGAAAGAGATGGCGGACCTGTTGGGCATTTCAAAGGCGAAGGCCAATATGATTTTGAAAAGGGCTTTGGAAAGCGGTTTGATTACCCGCAGGGGACTGAGTCGATTTGTGAGGTATGAGTTATGTGGATAAGGCGGGGGATACCCCTTTCGTTTCTAGGCGCCGTACTTTTGATTGGTTTTCAGAACTGCGGATCCTTGAACTTTGGCGGCAACGGGAAGCAAGATTTGGCACAGAATGGAAGCGGCAACGGAGACACATACACGGGCAAGCCGGAAGCTGAATTTCTTTTCACGGAAGCCTCGAACCCCTGTGGAAAGCTCAATGCTTCAGGCGTTCCTTTTCCAACTCGGCAAATCTCATTGATCGGCGGTCAGGCCTTTTTGGTAAGGGACAATTGCCAGGACTTTAACGACCCCGTTTTATTGAAGGAAACCGAATATCAATATGATTCGGCCCAATCCCTTATTGTTTATCAGGGGCAGAGCTTCAATCTGATTCAGAATTTGAACGACTATTATCTTGTGCCGCCGATTTGTCCGGCTGGAACGTCCGTTGTGGCGTCGCCCACAAACTTAATCCCAAACCCATTTCATTTTTTGGCTCAAGGTTGGTATCCCGAGGTAGGGATAGCCACAACTGAGTATGGTGTGATTGAAGTATTGCCCCGGTTTCGTATCCTCCGTAATGACTCGAGTCTGCTTGAAGTTTGGCGCCGCCACTTCACAGTAATTGATCTCAATGGGAATACGGATTACGTTTATTCCTTCGTGATTGAGCAGGGTAACACGGGCTTTGCTTCTGTCAGTTACTGGGCTGATGCTAACAATCAGTTTGAGGTTCAGTACGAGTTTTCGACCGGACAAATAACCTATCCGTGGATGGTTGGCTTTACCAGTGTGCAGGCTTCGGTGAGGCCCTATGGCCGGGCGTATATCTTAGATGTGTTCTTTCGTACCGGAACCGACGCCACCACGTACAAGGCAGGCATTGGACCGCACCCAAGTAACGGTACGACGGGTCCTCAAGGTGTGGGTGAATACATTTACTCCACTGGCGCCGCCATTCACGACGTGAATTCCTATTGCCAGTAGCCTAATACATTCGGTCGTGACCATTCGCAAAGATGTCGCTAATTTAACGACTCATGAACTTTACAGATTCTGTCCGAGACGCCTTTGGCAAACATGACATGGTCTTTGTGACGGCCGCCCCGGGCGTGGGGAAGACCACAAAAATTCCGCCGAGCCTTAGTCGTCATTTCGATGGCAAGGTTCTGGTTTTAGAGCCACGGCGTATGGCCGCCGTGGCCGCCGCCCACCGAGTCGCGGAAGTTGAAGGTTGGAGTCTTGGTCAGCAGGTCGGTTACCAGGTTCGTTTCGAATCAAAAGTGGGTCCGACCACTCGACTGATTTACATGACGGACGCTCTGCTCTTACGGCAGCTGAGTCGCAATCCCAATCTCGCGGGCGTCGATGTGGTGGTCTTAGACGAATTCCATGAGCGCGGGCTTAACATGGATCTCGTTTTTGGTTTTCTACGAGAGCAGCAGCAACTGGGGGCTTCATTCAAAATTCTATTGATGTCGGCCACGTTGGATTTAGTCAAGATGCGAAGGCTTTTCCCAGAGGCCGGTGTGATCGACATCCCCGGCGAAGCTTTTCCTTTGGAGATTCGACATCAGTCCAAACCTTTGATGTTGCGATGTGATCGGTTCTTTATCGACCGAGTGGTCGCCGCTACTCAGGAAGTCGTGCAAGAAACAGATGGCGACGTCTTGGTGTTTTTGCCAGGTGTAGGTGAAATCGTGCGCACTGAAGAAGCTTTAGTAGCCAAAATTCCATCTCACAAAGTCGTGCGACTGCATGGCCAAATGGCTTTGGCTGAGCAGCAGGAGGTTCTTCGCCCCTCTTCCGGTCAGCGCCGGGTCGTGTTGGCCACGAATGTGGCCGAAGCCTCAGTGACCGTCGACGGTGTGCGAGCCGTGATCGATTCGGGAATCGCCAAAGTCATGGAATGCCACTTGAAGACCGGCTTTTCCCAACTCGACGTTCAACGGATTTCACTCTTCAGCGCCCGGCAACGCTCGGGTCGCGCCGCCCGCCAAGGACCGGGTCTATGTGTGCGTCTATGGACCAGTCACGAAGAGCAGACACAGGACCTCGAGTCGGTGCCTGAATGCCAGCGCGTGGATCTGACCCAGAGTCTACTATGGCTTGCCCATCAGGGCATCAGTGGCTTTAACAGCTTTTCTTGGCTAGACACTCCTCCCGCGGCGCTCATGGGATTTGCGATTCGTTATCTTCGTTCCATTCAAGCCATCGATGACCAAAATCGAATCACCGAAATGGGTCGAAGGTTGGCCGAGGTTCCCCTGCCTCCTCGCTGGGGAGCGCTTTTGATTCTGGGTGACCAGCAGGGCCTTGGTGGCTTGGCAGCCAAGGCCGCGGCATTACTCAACGAGCGTGATTGGAATTCAAAAATCGAACATTACGGCATGGACGAGTGCGATCTATGGGCACGGTTAGAGAACTGGGGCCGTGGCACGGGAGGTTCAACTCTTCGGCAGGCGGCCCGGCAACTGGCTGAATATGTCGGGCCCGACAAGGTTGATCCGACCTTGCATCGATTACAAGATCTCTTGCTCCGGACGCAACCCGATCGCTTGTGCCGGCGGCGGGGCAACACCGAGCGGGCATTGATGGTGGGCGGTCGTGGCGTGAAGCTAGCCAACGAGAGCGGCGTCAAGAAATCGGAATTTTTCATAGCGCTTCAAGGCGTGGACTTAGAGGGCCAGGCGGAGACTCAGATTTCCATGGCGAGCGGGCTCGGCAAAGATGATGTTTTGAGTGTCTTTGGCGATCAAGTTCAAATTCGAGAAGACATCCACTTCGACGAAGACAAGCAAAAGTTCTTTCGACGGCGGACACGTTACTTGTTTGACCTTCCGATCGATTCCCCTTCGTTGACCCCGGTTTCAGCGGCGGAAGTCGCCGACGCCATTGTGGATGTGGCTATGTCCAGATGGGAATGGATCGTGGGACAGAGCCCGCCGCTTCGGCAACTGATGCAGCGGCTACGCTTTTATGAAAGTATGACACAGGAAAGCCTGTGGAATGAAGAGCGTCAGCGACGTGTGATCGAAATGGCCTGCATAGGAGCGACCCGACTGGAAGAAGTCGCGTCCCGTGATTGGTTGGGACTCATGCAGAATGAATTCGATCGCGCTTGGTGGAAAGAGTTTGAAAAACAAGTTCCCGCTCGTTTCCTGGCACCATCCGGGCATTCTCATGATATCGATTATTCCGAAGCGCCTATGGTGTTTGTCGAGGTCCGTTTGCAAGAGATTTTCGGTCTTGCGGAATCGCCGAAACTGGCCGGTGGTACGCCTTTGACTTTTCGACTTCTGGCGCCTAACTTTCGGCCGACTCAGGTGACCAGCGATCTCGCCAGCTTTTGGCGGACGGGTTACCCAGAGGTTCGCAAGGAATTGCGGGCTCGATATCCCAAACATTCTTGGCCCGAGGATCCGATGACAGCGAAACCAGAGGCCAAGGGCCGTCGCAGGAGTTAGGCTCGATAGGGTTCCAAAATTCGCAATGTGTACTCCACGCCTTGGCGTAAAGAGGCCTTCCTTGCCGGTTTCTCGGGGCTTTCGTAAAAATTCAAAAAAGCATTCGAAGTAATTAAAACCGTATCGGCGATAAACTTCATTTCATCTGATCGTCGGGCCGAACGCATAAGGCCGTGGCGAACCCATTGAGCGTAAGCCGCCAAGAGTAGACGATTTGTTTTGGACAAGTGTTTTTTCCAAACAGCCGAAAGCTTCGGATCATTTCTGCGGAGATGGTACATCTCGCGATGAAAACAGCGGTATTTGAAAAAGACTTCGAAGGCCGACTCAATCAAGCCTTCGGGGGTCGGCATGTGAATTTCATTTTTGCGGGAGGGAAATAGGGCGTAGGTTTCCGTACACATGTATTCGAACAGCTGTCGCAGAATTTCTTCTTTGTTGCGAAAGTGAAAGTAAAGGTTGCCGGGACTGATCTCTAAGTGTTTGGCGATATGATTTGTGGTGACCGCGACGGTGCCGTTTTGATTGAAGAGCTCGAGTCCGCTGTCTAGAATTCGATCTCGATTCGTTCGCCTTTCATTTGCCATAAAAACTTCCTTTGAAATAGAGTTCAAGCTCTAAAATCTATGAATTAGAGCCTGGACTCTAATTTGACCAATCGTGTTTGCCAAGGTTTTGTCTTGATTTTCTATTTTTTGCACAGGAAAACCATTGCATGAGAGGCGCCCGATGCGGATGGCAGCGTACCCAGTCAAAACCGTAGACGTCCAAAAGTCCCCTAGTCTTAGGATTCGCCGGTTCAACGTTCCACTCGCAAAGGGCCTTTTCAGTTTTTGAATAGATGGACCGGCATACCGGTGGAGGATGACGATGAGCACAGCCAATGAAATTCAACAAAAGTGGACGACCGATGCGCGATGGACGGGGATCAAAAGGCCTTATTCAGCGAGCGAAGTCGAAAATCTAAGAACATCGATTCCCATTCGTCATTCCCTAGCAGAGTATGGTGCCAAGCGCTTATGGGACCTTCTCCACTCAGAAAGTTACATCAACACGATGGGGGCTATGACCGGCGCCCAGGCCGTACAAATGGTCAAAGGCGGACTGAAGGCGCTTTACTTGAGCGGCTGGCAAGTGGCGGCCGATGCGAATCTATCTGGTCAAACCTACCCGGATCAAAGTCTGTACCCGGCCAATAGCGTGCCGGCGGTGGTTCGTCGAATCAACAATGCTCTTGCCCGCGCCGACCAGATTGAGCGGGCCGAGGGTGGGGCCAAGCGAGATTGGTTTGCCCCAATTGTGGCCGACGCCGAGGCCGGCTTTGGTGGACCTTTACATGCGTTTGAATTGATGAAAGGTATGATTGAGGCCGGTGCGGCCGGAGTCCATTTTGAAGATCAGCTAGCCGCTGAGAAAAAATGTGGCCATTTGGGTGGCAAGGTTTTGATTCCTACCTCCCAGTTCATCCGCACTCTCGTCGCAGCCCGATTGGCCAGCGATGTTTTGGACGTTCCATCTCTGATTATTGCCCGAACGGATTCCTTGGGCGCAACGTTACTGACGAGCGACATTGACCCTTATGATCATGCCCATCTTACCGGTGAGCGAACGTCAGAGGGCTACTTTCGAGTGAAGCCCAGCTTGCAAGCGTCCATTGATCGTGGTTTGGCTTATGCACCTTACGCGGATCTCTTGTGGGTAGAAACTTCTAAGCCCGATTTGGCTGAGGCCCGTACGTTTGCTGAAGCCATTCACAAAAAATTTCCTGGTAAGTTGCTGGCCTACAACTGCTCGCCCTCGTTCAATTGGCAGCGAAATTTAGATTCAGCCACCATCGCACGATTTCAACGAGAACTGGGTGCCATGGGATATAAGTTCCAGTTCATTACTTTGGCGGGCTGGCACTTGTTGAATCTCCATTCTTTTGAGCTCGCTCAGTCCTACGCTGAGGTGGGGATGCCCGCCTACGTGGCCCTGCAGGAGCGTGAGTTCGCTCGGGAGGCCGAGGGCTATACGGCCACTCGACATCAGCGCGAGGTGGGGACCGGCTACTTCGATCGCATCTTAATGGCCGTATCGGAAGGCCAGGCCTCAACGGGTGCATTAAGCCATTCCACGGAAGCCGAGCAATTTGAGACAACCTCGACCCATTGAAAATTTTTAATCCTTCTTTCATCTGGGGCTCACCTTAGCATGGTAGCTTGGAAGCCGATGTTGAAAGGAGGATTTATGAATTCTCGAATAAAAACACCTCTCATTTTTGGCCTCGGTTTGGTCGTCGGATCGGGGCTGGCTGTCGGAGCCCAAACGGCGATTGCCAAACGACACACGAATATTGTCAAGGCCGCGCAAGCGGCGCCTTCCGAGCCTCGGCTGAAGCGGAATCAGCCGGTGGACCCTTTTGAGCAGGCGTTTTCCCAATTTGATCAGGCCCTCGCCGATCAGCGTAAAGCCATGGCCTTAATGTTTTCAAGGTCGTTGCCCTATCTAGAAAACAGTTCAGGTGATGCAGGCCAGGTTGAGCAAAATGAGAATGAGTTTGTCCTCAAGATACCGATCTCAAACCCACAGCATAAAATTGAAGTGCAGGCCAAAGACGGATTTTTGACCGTAAGCGAATTAGGCAAAAGTGAATCGGAAAATTCAGCAGAGTCTTTCCGCTCAGTACAAAGTTATTCGGTCGATCCAGAATATGATGTGAGTCGAATGACTCAAAATATGGAAGGTCAAACCCTGGTGATCAAAATTCCACGCGGCTCAGTCTCGTAATGTGAGCCGCGCGCTCGAGGGATATTTATTGGCCGCTACAAACCAGCAGAGGCTGATCGCTTTTGTCGGCAATGTACGTTCCCAGTAAAATTCCCATAATTTCGCCCTGAGACGGTGTGGATTTGATGACGTATAAGAAGCTGTCGGATTCGGCCCGGCAATTTCCCGACTGGCAGTCGAGTGGGCGCAAGATCTCGACCGTCTTTTTGCCGGCAAGATCCTCAGCCACAATGCAGGTGGCCTGCAAGTTATCGGGGCAGCCCGAAATGTTGAGGGAAGAGTACTTGGCCGAACCCTGATTCGTCAGCCAGCAATCAGCCGAGGCTGAAAGCGAAGCTGAGGTGATCACGGTGATAAAGGCGGACATAACGATTTTCATTGGTACTTCCTTTCTCTTGACGACTCTTGGCTAGCAGCTGGTCGTCTGGAAAGGAAATCCTATTTCCCCCGAATGAGAATAACGTAAAAAAATTGCATTGTTGAAGCGAAGATGTCACTCGGTTGTTTATCCGGCCCATTAGCAAAACTGGGACTCATGACCTTTGAGGACTCACAACCGACGTCCAATTTTCCGCAAATGGGGTCATGTCTCGAGAAGAGTCTTCCGATGAGACAGATGGTGAATATCAAGCAAGTAGTCACAAACCCTATTCTGCCCGTTGATTCTCGCCAGAAGGTCGAGGGCAACGCTCGTTCGCAGGCCAGCGCCGATCGCGATGGAAACGGCAAGCGTGAGGAGGCGGAACGTGAACCAAAACGCCACTTGTCCCAACAAGAATTTGACGATTGTCTGAAGGTCCTAAAGGAATTTCCAGGACTTAAAGCCAATGCACTCTCGCTGAAGGTCGAAAAGCAAGACGACCATCGTGTGGTGTTGATCGTCGATGGTAGTGGACGAGTCGTGCGGCGACTGTCTGAATCGCAGCTCTGGTCGGCGACGCGCGATCGCGACCGACAAACCGGTCGTATTCTAGACAAAGCGATGTAAGTCATTTTATTGACTCACGTTATTCAAGCTCCGTAAGCGAAAATGATCTTATGGAGCCAAACCATGCCCGGCATTAACATTGGGGGACTCGCTTCAGGCTTGCCGCCGAATCTAGTGGATCAGCTGATTGAGGCTGAGCGCATACCCATTAAGAATATCGAAAAGTCGAAGGGCAAGCAGGAGAATCGGCTCAAGCTGGTAACCGAGCTTGAGACCAAGCTGCAAGGTATCACGGGTTCCATCGGTGAGTTGGCATCGACGCGAGGTTTTTCGGATATCAAGCTCAACTCGGGCGATCCCAATATCGTGGCGGGCACGGTGGATCCAAAAGGGGCGACCAACGGCAACTGGAATGTGGAAGTCATGGAGCTCGCGCAGAAAGCCGCCGCCATCACCAATGGCTTTCCGGACAAGGACAAAACAGAAATTGGCGTTGGCTACTTTCGCTTTGATACTCCCGATGGGCGTAAGGACGTTTACATTAACGGGAGCAACAACACTCTTCAAGGAGCGGCGGACGCCATCAACCGAGCGGGGATTGGGGTAAAGGCCACGGTCTTGAACGATCGAAGTGACCCGGATGAACCCTACAAACTGATGATTTCGGGCGATGCCGTCGGCGGCGAAAACTCAATTGAATACCCAACGCTTTATTTTTTGGATGGCGACCAAGATCTTTATTTTGATGAGGAGCGCGAGGCCAAAAACGGACGAATCAAAATAGACGGATTCGAGTTCGAAATTGGTGATAACACAGTCAAGGACGTGATTCCCGGGGTGACCCTGGAGCTCCGGCAGGCGAGCCCGGGCCGAACGGTCAACGTAAACGTCAAAGAGGATATGGAAGTCGTCGTCGGCAAAATCAAAACTTTCGTCGATGGAATGAATGGAGTGCTCTCTTTCATCCAACAACAAAACGCGTTGACCAAAGACACCGACACGTCCGCGACTCTTGGGGGCGATGGCCTCTTACGAGGAATCGAAAACCGTTTAAGAGCCCTGGTCCAGAATCCGCAATATGGAGTGGGGAGCACTGTGAATCGGCTGGGCGAACTAGGCATTGTGTTCAATCGCAGCGGTGTCCTTCAGTTCGACGACAAGCGCTTTAATGACACGCTCGCCAGGGACCCAACCGGCGTCCAGAAGTTTTTGGCAGGCGATGGTTTCGCTACCGGATTTATTCCGACCTTGAAGCGCGAGATCTCGACAATCTTGAATTCCGCCTATGGACCAGTGGCGATTCGTAAGCGCGCTCTTCAAGATCGTATATCCAACATGGATCGCCAGATTGAAAACAAGGAAAAGCAGTTGTCGCGAAAAGAGGAAACTCTTAGGGCGAAGTTTGCGCGCTTGGAAGAAACTATGTCCCGACTCAAAGGTCAGGGTGGTCAAGTCCAGGCCACACTGGGCTCCGGTGGCGGGGGTGGCTTTGGACTGGGTTAAGTAAGAGGATAGGGATGCCGATTTCTAAAGTAGAGAAGTTATGAAGAGTCCATATCAGAAGTACAAAGAAACATCGGTGCAAAGCGCCAGTCGGGAGAAGATTCTCCTTATGCTTTATGAAGGAGCCATTCGCTTTGTTAAGCAGGCTTTGGCTGCCATTGACCGAAATGACATTGCCGATCGCGGGATCAACATTGGTCGAGCCTTCGACATTGTCAATGAGCTGAATAACACCTTAAACCACGAAGCGGGTGGTGAGATTGCTTCCAATCTTGAACAGCTCTACATGTTTATTACCGAGCAACTGACAAAATCCAATGCAACTGGCAGCAAGGAACCTTTGCTGCATGCGCTGCGAGTTCTAGAAACCCTCTACTCAGGATGGGTCGAGGCTATTGAAAAAATAAAACGCGAAGAAAGTATGAACAAATAAACCAGTGTCATGGAGGACAAATGGAAACCATTCTCAATCTCTTAAAAGATAAAAACTATCATCTCCAAAAATTCCATGATCTGAATGAGTCCGAATTGCTCAACTTCGCGGAAAGCAATTTTGACAATCTGGAAGTCTTCTATGAATCGCGCGAAACGATCTTAGATTTAGTTCGCTGTATTGATCGACTGATTGAAGCGGCCATTCAGGCGCAGGGCGACTCGATCCCTGTGCGGGACGAAGACAAAAAGGAAATGGCTCGATGTATTGATGCGAAAAATGAACTAGTGACTAAGATTTTAGAGCAAGATTTGCAGGTCTTGTCGGTCATTGAACAGGCCAAGTCCTCGATCATTCGAGAATTGCGACAGGTGCAAAGCGCACGTAAAGCGGTCGGTGCCTACAAGTCGGGCGACGCCCCGGCTAAATTGAGCGAGAAGGCCTGACAATCTATTGACACTGGACTCACCAATCTGGCGGACCAGAGGTCTGGTTTCCTTTGGTGAGACTGCCTGAGTTCGAGAGACCGGGTTGGCATTGAGGTTGCTCTCACTGGTAGCGGTGAGGGGGCTCAGTGGAAGTTTTATCTCCGTTCAAAGAAACCTATACAGAATCAATTAGGCCGACTCAAGACCGAAGTCGTGAACTTTATCACGACTTCGACTTGGAAGATCTTTATCATGTTTTGCAGATAGAACCGCACAATTCAGTTGCGGCGATGGCACTCGCAAAAAAGCTGATTCACCGCGGGCGACTGGACGAGGCACTCAAAGTCGCACGGAGCCTTGTCCGCTTGGACTCGTCTTATCCCACTCTTATGCTCTTGGGCCGACTGGAATACGATTTGGGTCTGTCGGAAGAGGCCCAGCAAGACCTGTACGAGGCACTGTTACTTTCAGGTGAGGATGGCGAAGGCCAGTTTGAAATTTTCAAAATGTTAGGGAATTTGCACGTCAAGGCGGGTGAGTTTGAATTGGCCGAAGACAACTATTACAAGGCACACCGACTCAACCCCATTTCAGATGTTCTTTTGGTGAACATGGGGACGTTGGCGATTCAAAAATCACAATGGGATGAATCACTTCAACTCTTTCGGGACGCTGTGGGATTGAATCCTGCCAATGATCGGGCCTGGGTTGGACTTGCGGTGGGACATCGAATGAAGGGCGACTTTGAGCTCTCCTGGGGCAATCTCGAAAATGCACTGGAGCTCAATCCGCTCAATGAGGCCGCGTTGACCTTGGCCAATGACTGGGGACGCCAGGACGGACGGGATGAGCGTGTTTTGGAATTGCTTCGCTCATACGTCCTTGAAGGCGGACCTGATGAAGATCTAAGCCTCGCCTTTGCCGAAGCTTGCTGGCGTCGTGGTATGGCGCGCGCGGCTCAATTGGAAGTCGAGAGGATTCTGGCCTTCAATCCCTGCAATGAAAAAGCTTCGGCTTTAGCCGAGTTGTGGAAGGTTTCGCGTGATAGAAACTGAAATCTCTCAGTCGGGCGCGAAGGTCGTCAAAATGAATGGGCGCCTCCTGGCTTCGCGATTGGATCCATATGCGGAAGCTGAGGCCTGGCTTGATAAACGCTCACTTCTTTTGGATCGAGTTCGCGGAGTCTTTGTACTAGGCGCGGGAAGCGGGTATCACCTGCAAGCTCTGTGGAAACGAACGGATGCGCAGATCTTGGTAATCGAGCGAGAAGCGGATTTGGCTAGAGCAGTTCACAGTCTTTTCCCCGAGTCGAAAGAGCGAGTGGAATGGATAATGGCGCAAGATCTATCAGACGTTCGGACAGATAAAACAGTGCGAAAAGCGATCGCTCAATCATTTGTCGTGCTGGAACATTATCCGAGTCAGTTTGACCATCCTGAATTTTATCAGGAATGTAAACGCCTCCTTGTCGGGCGGAATTGGGGATCTCTGACCTGGCAGTGGAAGTTGAAGGGCCTGCCGGCTCTTGATGAAACTCCGAGAGTGAGCCAAACCGGCGAGCCACTTAGTATTTACGATCTGGAGCAAACCGAACTCGTGCAGAATTCCGATGAGCGCGAGAAACTTTTAATCAAAGCGCTCCGGGAGCTCGTCAAGTGAAGATCTTAGTGGTCAGTCTACTCCGTGCTGGCGATTTCTTACTGGCCGTCCCCGCTTTGAATGGTCTTCGCCATAGGTATCCGAAGGCCCGTTTGGATGTGGCGACTTCGGGTCGGTTTGGCAATATGCATGACTTACTGCCCTTTATCGAAAAGTGGTGGGTGCTGGATCGCGAGATGTTTCAACGTGGCTTGGGGCAAGCCGAAATTCCCATTTTCACTTCGATGGACCTATTGAGAGAGTTGAGTCAGAAAATCTCGGCTGAAAATTATGATCTGGTCATCAATCTAACCCACACCCGGTTTTCGGCCTATTGGGTGGGATATTTAGAGGCTAAGGAGAAGCTAGGACTGGTGACGACCGAGCATGGGCGGGTTCAGTTCGGTTCGCCCTGGTTTCGATATTTGAATGAGAGGGCGGACACGGCAGATCGCCCCATTCTCCACTATGCTGATATTTTCCGTTATGGTTCGGAGGTTGCGGAGCGTCCTGCCGATTGGACTTTATTTTCCAGTGAAGGGGCACGGAAGGAAGTGGATGCACTCGATCTTCCGGCCGGCGAGTTCATCGCCATTCAGGCGCTGACCTCCGACCCAAAGAAGAACTGGGGTCTTTCCAACTGGACGGAGCTCTTAAAGTCGTGGACTCTCAGAATTCCGATTGTTTTGATGGGTTCCCCGGCAGAGCGGGGAATTCTGAGTGACCTAGTGGCTCGCTCGGGTGCGGACGAATCCCATGTTCGTATCATTACACCATCCTTTGCCGGGGCTTTCGAGGTGCTTAAGCGAGCACGGCTCTTGGTCACCGGAGACACTAGTATCAAGCACATGGCCAATGGGGCCGGCTGCCAGATTGTCGAGCTGAGCCTGGGGTCAAGCGATATCGCGCGAACGGGAGCCTACCGACCGGGTAGCTTGATTGTAGATCCCTCTGTGGAGTGCCGACCTTGTGGTCACTCCGAAAAGTGCACGCGCTCTTACCATTTGTGTGGGGCCAAGCTGACGCCGCATCAAATGGATCGGATTATTTCACATGTGCTAGCGGGTCAATGGGATCGGCTGAATGGCGATTTTGGAAATGGTCTGAACTTACATCGCTCAGAGACATTGGCCACCGGATTCTGGTTTCCTCGCCCATTCAACAAACCGAAGATTCAAGAAACTCTTGCCATTTGGCTTGACCACTCCACCCACAAATTTATGTATGGTCCAAGTCCGCGAGTGCCGGAGTTTGGCAGTGAAGCCTACAAGCTTAAAGCTGAGCTCGAGGGCCTTGGTCTATCCAACTGGCAGCCCGTTCTAAGTCAATTGGAGTTTTTAGAGAAGGACTTGAAGAAGCGACAGGTAACGACTGAGCCAGCTTTACCGAGCGGACCGGCTGGCGCTTTTGCGCTTGATCTTGCCGCCCTTCGGAGTGAACAGAATCGTCGCCAGTCCCAGGTACTAGAGGCACAAACAACAGAGCGTTTGATTCGATCCTTAATTTCTCAAATTCGGGAGAGTGTATGAGCCAAGAAGAAGCCAAACTCAGAGAAAGTCTAAAGCGCCTCGAGGAGTCCTCGCGCAAAATTATTGAAACGAGTGGCTACACCGGGGAAGTCCGATCCATTCGAATGTTACAAGAAATGATTAAGGAACAATTGCGTAATGCGACTGCTAGTCATTCAACTCGCCCGATTCGGTGACATTTTTCAAACCTGGCCGGCGCTTGCGGCTCTTCGTCGCAATTTTCCTTCGGCAGAGATTGATATTCTTGTGCGCGAACGATTTCAGGCGGCCACATCGGGTTTAGCTCGCTTGGGTGTTGACGTGAAAATCTGGCCGACAGCCCATTTGCTCGAGCCCATTTGGCGCGACGGGGATGAAGTCCAGTCTTTGCAATGGCTGAGCGCCCATATCGAGTCTTTGAGTTCGCGGAAATATGATAGGATTTGCAATTTAAGTTTTTCGCCGCTTTCCAGCTACCTGACTCAAGCCTTGTCCACCGGTGAAGCGGCGGTAACAGGATACACCCGATTCGAAGATGGATATTTAGCCATCCCCGATGATTCGAGTGCCTATTTTTATGCGCAAGTGGGAGTGGATCGAACGAGTCGGTACCACCTTTGCGATGTTTTTGCGGCAGTGGCCGGTGTGGAACTTGGCTCATCGGATTTTAATTGGTGTCCCTCCTCGATCGAAAAATCAGGACCGGTCATTGTACATCTGGGTGCCAGTGAGGGCATAAAATCCTATCCTGCTGAACTGTGGCGGGAAGTGATTCAGGGAATCGACGAGGCGGGCTATCGAGTGCGCTTGGTGGGAAGTTCGCAGGAAAAAGTTCTGGCCGAACAAGCCACGCATGACTTGACGTCCCATCGAATTGAGAATCGAGTCGGTGAGTCTTCTCTCCAAGAATTGTGTGAATGGATTCAGTCCGCCCCAGTGTTGGTAGGAGCCGACAGTGCTCCCGTGCAAATCGCGAGTCTCATGGAGACTCCCGTGGTGAATTTGTCTTGCCAGGCCGTTCGATTTTGGGAGACCGGCCCAAGAGTGAAGGGCAGTGTGGTTCTTTATAGAGATTCCATCCGAGATATCCCGCCCGACGACGTGGTTGGGTCTTGTCTGGCTTTGTTGAGTCAGAAGGCACCGACGTTGCCCCATTTTGCCTGGCGTGAGGACCGATACATAGCCGTGAATGTACAGGATGACGATTTTGATTGGCGCTTGCTGCAAGCACTTTATACCCAGGCCGATTTTCCGGAAGTCCCAACCGGGGTGTCGACCGATGGCATCCACCGGGCGTGGACACAAGTCACGCTCGGGTTGCAGAATCTTGAAGTTTGGAGATGCGAAGGACCGAGCCAGGAGATCGTCGCGAACCTGGCGCAGGTGGATGCGGGGTTGAAGCCGCTTGAGAATGATCGATTGGTGGGACCGATTCTTCGATGGTTTCAGACGGAGCGTCTTAGGATAGGACCCAGTGATCCGCAAATTATTTTGACGCGCTCGACGGAACTCTTCGAGCAGTTGGCTACCATTTTGATGGTCTATCGATCGTCGGGCGGCGTGAAACGAACCCAAAGGCTTATTGAAGGACTTCGCGAGTATGACTTACGCGTGCTCAACGAGGAATTCCCCAGTTTTATTGCCGATTTTGAGTCCGAGATCGCCCACTCGACCAATGTCGCATCCTGGACGTCAGTCTTGAAAGCCATCAACAGCGCGATTCAGCGGCGCGATCTGATCGAGGTTGCTGATTTAATTGAGACCGATTTACGAGTGAGACTTCCCTCTTCTGCATGCTAATATGTGGACGTGGAGCCAGCTCGACCCATCGTACAACTTCTTTCGAACGCCGAAGCGCCTCCGTGGTGGAGGAAGCTTTCTGACAACTCTAGTCTTGATTGTGACTGGCTGCTATCCAGTAAGCCAGATTCCCAGGCGGCCGTAATCCTGGTGACCCGTCGTGACCTGCTGGATTTTTCTCCCGAAGAATTTTCGCCAAGCAAAGTCTATGTCATTGTTGATGAGAAATGGACCGCGCAGAATCTTCGAAGGGCCCTCTCCTATTTGCGCGGGTCCCTGTTCCTCGATTCGGAGGCGCCGCAGGTTGAGGCCGAGCGAATTATTCGAGTGGGCCTTGCCCGGCAGGGGGAAAGAGCTGGCCACGCGCGTATGGTGCAAGAAGTACGCGAACAAAATCGTCAGGTTGAGAAGTTTAACTCTGGCCTCGAGCGGGCGGTGGCTGAGCGCACGGAATCTGAGGTCGCTTCGAGACGTGCGATTCAGCAAAATATCTCGCGCATGCGAGAGATCATTCTCTTTATTAAAGAACTTTCCCAGTTGGTCGAGATCATTGAAATAGTACCCATGCTTAAAAAGCATTTACGAGATCATCACTTAGTGGATGCACCTGTGCTTTTTGTGCCAAAGGCCGAAAGGTCGGGGGACATCTATTTCACCCAAGGTTTCGAGGGTCTTAAACGGCGGGTGAGGGGAGAATGGAATTCGTCTGCCCGAATGCGAGTGAATGACGGCAAAGACAGTTTATTTTTGGCCAATGCCCTCGGTCGACCTTTCGGTAAGGTCATTGCCATTCCTTTGGTCACGCCGAGACATCAGGCTCACCTAGATCGGGCCCCTGTTCTCTTCTTTGAACATAAGTTTGATCTAGGTGAGGCAGATGAAGCGATCAATCGACTGAGAGATAAGCTTCAGCCGGTGGGTTGGGCATTGGATCGACTGATCTTGGAGCAGGAGTTGAAGGCGACCAGTAAAGATTGGGAAATGACTTTCGATGAGTTGCCGGAACCCATTGCCATTATCGACAATGATGGGACTGTGCTTCGATCCAATTCCCAATGGAGGCCCGAATATGCCTCGGCGGTGAATCAAGGGCAAAATAGGATTCGAAGCGAAGAACTTCTTTTTGTGGTCGAACGTTACCCTATTCGGGTGAGTCAAGATTCTCATCCGATCTCTTGGGTGGTTTATTTGCGTGACGACACACGCTCAAGAAAATTGAAATCGCAGGCCATTCAGCTGGAGAAAATGTCGGCGATCGGTCAGTTGGCGGGCCATATCGCACATGAGCTCAACAACCCTTTGACGGGAATTCGTTCACTGTCGCAGGTCCTGGTCGGAGAAGTCGAGAAAGATTCTCAGTTGGCCAACGACCTTGTTGAGGTCGAAAAGGCTTCGGCTCGATGCCAGGCGATTATTAATAACTTGTTGGACTTCTCGAGCGGAGCGGTTGAAACGAAAGTGCAAACCCTCGATTTAAACGAAGTCGTTAACAAAACTTTGCCGTTTTTGAAATCGGCCCTTGGTCGATTTCGAACTGATGTCGAACTTGCTCCTGAGTCTTTGCCGATCCGTGTGGAGCCCCACTTGTTGCAGCAGGTGATTTTCAATCTAGTCAATAACGCCTGTCAGGCCGTGCCCGAGTCTGGCGAAGTTTGGGTTCGGACTTACCGCGACGGGGACCATGTCTTTTTGGAAGTCGAAGACAGCGGTCCCGGGATTCCAGAGCATCTGCGCGAGCGCGTCTTCGAACCGTTCTTCACCACCAAAGCGGAGGGCGAAGGCACCGGCTTGGGCTTGAGCATGAGCCGCGATTTTGTTCGCCAATTCGGCGGAGATTTGGTGTGTGAGGTCGGGGCCCATCAAGGGGCCTTGTTCCGTGTGCAGCTCAAGGCGGAGATCACGTGAAAGTCCTGATCGTTGACGATGAACCACTGGTTCGTCTGTCGCTTCGACGCGCTTTAGAGCGACGGGGGCACCAAGTTGATGAATGCGAAGATGGTCAAATGGCCCTTGAACGCTGGGGAACCCTTTCGCCCGAGTTGGTCTTCTTAGACGTGCTGATGCCTCGACTTTCTGGCCCGGATTTGTTAAGAGCCATGACAGCCCAAGATCGAGGCCGCGCGAAAGTAGTATTGATGAGTGCGTTTGCCGGCGAGTATGATTTGGAGAGGGCCCGTTCTTTGGGCGCCGATTTATTTATCGCCAAACCGTTTGAGGATATTTTTTCGGTGGTGAAGTCAGGAGAGGATTTGCTAAGTGGCGCAAATTGATGTGAAAAAGGTGAAACCCTACCCCATCGATGCTGTTATGACCAAAGAGACCGCTAAGGTCGAAATGTCTATAGTGATGCTCAATTCGCGCGGTTTTGTTGCGCAAGTCAAAACGGGGATTCCCTATGTAGGAATTCATTACCAATGTCAGTTTGAGATCCCTCTATCTCGAGTGCCGATTCAGACCGAGGTTCAAGTCTTTAAGACCTTTGATAAGGCGCAAAATGCGAAGGGGTCTGCCGTCGAACGAATGACAGAAGTTCTGTTTATCGGGCTAAAAGAGGAGATCAAAGCTAAGATCGATTCTTTTAACCAATCGATTCGGCAGCGAAACTAATGCGCGTCATTGCCGGCCTTTACAAGGGGCGGAGACTCGTTTCCTTTCAGGCCTCCCACATCCGGCCCACCACCGATCGAGTGAAAGAGTCTTTATTCAACATGCTGATGCACGACATCGAGGGTGCAAGAGTTCTCGATTTGTTTTCAGGCACGGGCAATCTGGCGATTGAATGCCTTTCGCGGGGAGCTGCTTTTGTCGATATTGTCGAAAATCACAAGAAGAGTTTGCAAATCATCCGAGAGAATCTTTCGATCCTTAAGATCACGACCGGCTTTAAAATTCATCCCTTAGACGCCTTTCGCTATATCGCCGCCTTCCAGGGTGAGGCTTACGATTTGGTCTTGGCTGATCCACCCTTCACCAGGTCATGGGCGGATCAACTGGGGCAAGCGGTGGGGGCCAGCCGGCTTCTCCACGCGGATAGTAAATTTGTTATGGAATCGAGCACGGCCGAAACCGTGGCCGACGAATATCCGGGGTTAAAACGCTTGGATCGCCGACATTTCGGTGATAAAAACCTGGAATTCTTCGGGAAGTCTGTCGATGAGTAAGGCCATATATCCAGGAAGCTTTGATCCCATCACTTTGGGCCATTTGGATATTATTCGACGGATTACACCTCTGTTTGAAGAGTTGACCGTCGTGGTCGCCAATTCACAACGAAAAAAATATCTTTTCACTTTGCCGGAACGAGTGGCCCTGATTCGTGAAAATCTATCGGAGTCGGCAGTGAAAATCGACATCTGTGAGGGTTTGATGACCGATTATGCCACCCAGCATGGCGCCCAGGTGATGGTTCGCGGGCTTCGGGCGGTTTCGGATTTTGAATATGAGTTCGCCATGGCCAATATTAACAAGAACCTAAAAGAAGATTTGGAAACCATGATTGTTTTCACCAGCCCCGAATATTCATTTGTGGCTTCGTCCATGGTCAAGGAAGTGGCCCATCATGGGGGTGATCTCTCCGGCCTGGTGCCAACCAACGTGGCCAGGGCCTTGGCTGAAAAAGTAAAAGGAGACCGTTAGATGTTGTCGCGTAAGGCGCGGGCTCTTAAGCCCTCACCCACTCTTGCTATTGCGGCCAAGGCCAAAGAGCTAGCGGCTCAAGGTCACCGAGTGATTTCGCTCTCTGTCGGTGAGCCCGACTGGGACACCTCGGAGGAGATCAAAGCCGCCGGATGGGCCGCCATTCAACAAGGGCAGACGAAGTATGCCCCGGCGAATGGTCTTCCGCAGTTACGGGGGGCGATCGCGCAACAGACGAGTCAGCTGATTGGCGTTGACTATAAAGCCAGTGAAGTGACGGTCAGTGCGGGGGCTAAATTTATTTTGTTTTCAGCCTTTCAAACTCTTTTGGATCCGGGCGATGAGGTGCTGATTCCGGCACCGTATTGGGTGAGTTACCCCACAATGGTGGAGTTGGTCGATGGCCTCCCGGTGATTGTGCCAAGTGATGCTTCGTCCGGATTTAAGCCGACCGCGCGGCAAATTGAGGAGAAAATTACTGCTAAAACTAAACTTTTGCTTTTGAATAGTCCGAACAACCCCACGGGAGCCATGTATTCGCGCGAGGAAATTTCGGCGATCGGTGACATGTTGGTGCGCCATCCCCATGTGGTGGTGGTCAGTGATGATATCTACAATCAGCTGGTGTTCACGGGAGTTGATGTGGCACCTCATCTGCTGCATACCCACCCCCAGTTGAAATCGAGAATGGTCATTGTGAATGGGGCCTCGAAAACCTACGCGATGACCGGTTGGCGTTTGGGCTGGGCGCTTGGTCCTGAGCCTGTGATTCAGGCGATGAGTAGTTACCAAAGCCAAACAGTCAGCTGTGCAGCGCCGTTTACGCAAATGGCGGGATTGGCTGGTCTGCAAGGCTCGGTTGCGGATCTAATGGCCAATCGAGAAAAGCTGCGCGAGCGGCGTGATCTTTTTGTAGAAGCCCTCAACCAAGTTCCGGGGTGGAAGGCAGGATTACCAGATGGTGCTTTTTATGTTTGGGCGGATGTGCAGGCGTTGCTCGGCAAAGTACATAAAAATCGAACGTTGGAGAACACGTCCATGTTAGCGGCGGCGCTTCTGGAAGATCAGAAAGTGGCGACTGTGCCTGGCGCTGAAAGTGGCCTCGAAGGTTACTTGCGTCTAAGCTTTGCAGTGAGCGAAGCCGATCTGAATGAGGCCATCAAACGCCTGCGCGAATTCACCGCCGCTTTGCTTTCTCGTTAACCCTGGTGTGAGTGGTGACTCTATCGCCGCACCGACACGCGTTTTCGTCCCGTCTGTTGATAAGTCTAAGTCTCGGCTTCATCCAATGGGTTTTCCTTCAGGTCGCTTATGACCAACGGCCAAAATTATACCTTCGTTCACGTACATGCCACGAAGATCGCAAATTCACATGCTGGCGAGGGCTCCCAAGGCTTATGGTGGTGATTTGCTACGAACGCGAAAAGGGCGAGCGGGGCCCCGGCCTCTCGTGACCCGACAAAGTATGCACCTAGTTTTGCGATCTTCCCTAGCGAGAGGGAGATGGTCTTTTTTAAGGCCGCACAATAAGCAAAAGATTCAAAGTCTCGTGGAGAAGTTCGCGAAACGTTATGGAGTGCGAATTCTCTCCTTGGCCAATGTGGGGAATCACCTGCATTTTCACATTCAGTTGACGAGTCGCCTCATGTATAAACCCTTTATCCGGGCCTTGACCGCGTCGATCGCCATGGCGGTCACTGGGGTTAACCGATGGACCCGCCAAAAAGTCACAAAGCAAAAATTTTTGGGACTACCGGCCATTCACCAAGGCGGTCTCCTCCTGGCGGCAGTTTTTGAATTTGAAGGACTACATCCGAATCAATCAGCTCGAAGGTTATGGACTGCTGCGAGAGGTGGCAGAATTTTTGGTTAAAAATTGGAGAAGCAACACGTCGTAGGCCGCCGATTGGATCGCATCCGCATCTAACGCAACCCTGTCGCCGCACTCGCGGGTGAGATTTGGACCATTTTGCCAACCACGGCGTTGCCCAAATGCGACACGGACCATGAAGTTCCGTCGCCCAAACGCCACACCGAGCAACGACTATCAGCAGAACGAGACCGAACAATGCACAAAAATAGAGCAAAGCTCGACTCCGTGCGCACCTATTGCATGTTCCAATGCAAGTGGCGCAATATTTCGACTTTAGAAAAAAGGAGATCTCCCATGCAGAAACGATTGCTCTTAACAGCTGTCTTCGCTTTGGCCCTTCAGGCCCATGCCGAAGGTGGCAGCAACTTAGGTTCCGAATATCAATGGCAAACCGGCGAAGGAAAAGTCGAAGTGACCGGCACTCTCGATTACTACTCTGCCACCACTAAATATAAATCGACCAGCACGATTACCGAGACGAACACGAAAGGTCTTTCTGAAACCGTGATGGGTGAATATGGATTGACTGATATGTTTTCGGCCGGTGGTTGGATCCGCAACCGCGATTGGAAGAATGAATTTTCTCCCTCGAGCAACACTTCTACAAAGTACTCGGGTTTTGGTGATTTGGTTCTTTTCTTCCATGGGAAAATGGATATGGGTACAGGATCTTTCCGCTACGGAGCGGATATTAACCTGGGCCTCGGTAAGCAAAAACAAAAATCCAACGGCGATCTCACCTACACCACTGGTGGTATGGGTCTGACTCCGTTTGTCGGCTATGAAATGTACTCGAACTCTTGCACCTACGGTGCTCGCCTTTCGCACGAGTTGGCTCTCGCCCACCGCAAGCGTGAAGTCGAAGGCACAACCACGGTTGAGCATGAGCTCAGTGGCGCAGAACCGACTGAGTTGGCGTTCTTCTATGAGCACAATATGCAGCCGATGATTTTGGGTGCAGCTCTTGAGTTCACTAGCGTTTCTAAGGAAGAAGATAAGAACAAGTCGACGAACACGACTTCAAAGAGCGCTGGTCACACGAGCACAGCGCTTGCTTTGTACGTGCCTTACGAAGTGGCTGAGAACATCACCATTTTGCCTGAGTTCAAATATGGTAAGTACACGGCTTATGATTCTTCTTCGATCGATTCAGTTACCTTCTGGGACCTGTCGGTCGGTGGCCGTTTCGCGTTCTAAGAGATACTCCGTTTAAGGACCTGGCCCGTCGAATGGTCGGGTCCATCTTGTGATCACGATTTTGCCCCCTTAATATAAAGTGAAAAGGGGGCGAAATTGTCGATCTGGACCTTAGTACAATGGGTGTTCAATCTTTTCGTCTCGGCCTCTTTAATTGCCATGTGGTGGCGTCTTCGTCGCCCACCGCAAGATGATCCCCGTCTGAGTCGTGGCCTTCAGCTCCTGCAAACAAAAATCACAGTGCTTGAGGATTTGAGTGATCGTACGGACGCGCAAACCAAACAGCTGACCGCTATTATCGAGCAAAAGTCGCGAGCCCTACAAAACAAATTGGTCGAAGCTGAGCAACAAATGCTGAAGCTAGATCATTCGATGCACAAGTCGCGTGAAGTGGCCGAGATCTTCCAGGATAAAATTCCACATCAAGAGATCGTCGAGCGCCAGCGCACGATCGAATACGTGAAGGCAGCCCGACTGGCTAACCAGGGTCACTCGCCAGAAGAAATTGCGAATGCCGTAAACCTACCCATTGAGCAGGTCGAAATGATCGCCAAGTTCAATCGAGATCGCCTGATGTTTGATGAAGAGTCGCTTCCCGAATGGGCGAAACCTCGCGAGGGCCAAGTCGAAGCCGCTGAAGATCATTTCGGTCTTGGCGATATCGACTTTGTTGCGGGTTTGGATAAACCGGCCCCTGACTTTAAAGACGTCGAACGAATTGAAACCCAATTCAAGCAAGCCGTTGAACATCAAAAGAAACTGGATGCGGCGGCTACGGCCTCGATTTTAGAGAGCAAAATGGCCGAGACATTGAAAGCGCGAGTGAGCGACTCCGTGGACAGCGTTCAGCCGGCCGTGATGGCGGTGAAAGCGACGGCCCAAACCCTGAAAGAGAAGCTGGTTTCGACCGCCGAAAATATTTTAAACAATCAAGCGACGCCCGCGGCCCACTTTAGCAAATCCGAGACCGCTAAGGTGAAAAAGGTCATCTTCCCGAAGATTGAAAAACCGACTTAAGGCCTGTGAGTCAAAATTATCCAGGCTAACACCAGTCCGAAATGCATACCCGCGATGAATAGGTTCACCAAAACAGTCCGATCCGTATGGTGGGTGAGTTTGCTGAGCTTCATGACCTAAAGTTGATTTAGGTCGGTCCTTTTTTGTTAATATAAATTTAAGTCGATAGCACTTCCTGTCTATCGAGCCGAGTCCTTGATAAATCGACTCATATAGTACCGCACCAAATAGTCCATGTTGATAGGATGTCCATTGTAGGTCCAAACCAGCTGGCCGAATGCGGCCCAGGCGGCTTTCAGTAAATCCTTAGGTTTAGATTCGTCGTTTTCTTGGACTGTACCTGGCACATAGTGTGAACCGGCGGCTGAGTAACTAATCGCAATCAACCCGGCCTGGCGCATAGAAAATATCAGTTTATAGCCATTTCTAAAGAGCATGAAGTCCGCTTTGGTCTTCGAGATTCCATAAATGCGAAGATGTCCATGAGTGCTCCCTTTAAACTGGTTAAAGGCAGCGGCGGCCTCCAAAAAACAGGCTTTCAGATCTTGAATGAAATCGAGGGTCGCCTCTTCCAATTGCCGATTGGGGTCGAAGCCGGCTTCCATATCGACCACGCCGGCTTCTTCCATTTGTTGTTCAGCTAACACAAGCTCCTTGATCCAGCTGAGCTTTTCCACGTGAGACCCCCTCGCGGTGCACGCTTAAAGATGCGCCACAGCATCATGATTTCCCGGCTCATCAGGATTGTCAAGATTCTCAGGCTCAGACTGGGTTTCCACTGCCGTGACAGGCTTTGGCGGACCCAAAAACTTAACCTCATAGCCAAAGATAGCCGTCCTAAACGGGGCTTTGTTGTCGCTGGGCTCCCGCCAGTAGTTAAGGGAACCCTCGACGTAAATCAAAGAACCCTTCGCGAGGAAGGTCGCACAGCGCTCAGCCAGAGTTCCCCAAACAAATATGGAGTGCCATTCGGTGATTTCCCGACGTCCCACGGTTTGATCCATAAAAACCTTGTGGGTGGCTAAGTTCAATCGAACATAGTTGCGACCCGATTTGGATGTATGGAGTTCCGGTTCGTGACCGATGTGTCCGATCAACATCACTTTGTTCATGCTTCTTCCCATTTTCTAACCTCCTGAGGGTGTTTGAATGGGAGTCCAATGCAAACCTTGCCAACTTCTCTTGTGCACTGGATTTGCGGATGAGTCAGATGTCCGGACGAGAATCGGAATGGTGCTAAGCGCAAGGGATGGACAGTCGGTCACGAAGATTGAAAAATATCAGCAAATTCAAAAGGAGTATGCATCATGTTAAAGCGCGTTTCTCTCATCACAGTCGCCATGGTCTCCGTGATGATGGTCGCTGCCTGTAAAAGTAAGCCGAAAACTCCAGAGACGCCGGTGGGTGGAACCGAGGGTGGAACCATGGATCCCAACATCTCCTCACAACAGATGGCATGGAGCGAAGGTAGTGACAGCGGAAAAATTGACGGCTTGAGCTCCGTGAATTTTGATTATGACTCTTCGACGCTCACCACAGATTCTCGCCGAAAGCTGGCGGAGAATGCGGAATGGATCAAAGCCCATAAGGCGACGATTCAGGTCGAAGGCCATTGTGATTCTCGCGGTTCGACCGAGTATAATATTGCTTTGGGCGAGCGCCGGGCCAAGGCTGTGAAGAATTACCTCGTCAGTTTAGGAATCGATTCGAAGCGAATGACGGTGATTAGTTATGGCGAAGAAAAGCCGATTGCGATGGGTGACACCGAATCTGATTATGCGAAGAACCGTCGCGCCAATTTCGTACCTCTTTCTCAGTAGTCTTGTTGGATTGGGCCTGGTGGGTTGCATATTGCGACCTCCGGCGCCCTATCTGGAATACACTTTGGCGCGCTCAGCGGTGCAAGCGGCTGCCGAGACAGATAGCGCCCGATTTGCCACGAGTCTGTGGAACCGAGCTGAAGAGAACTATCGCAGTGGAGAAAAGTCTTACAAATCGGCTGACTATGCGGAGGCCGCTGACTTTTTTAAAAA
>JBFWON010000033.1:0-35352 GCA_050250515.1 Bdellovibrionales bacterium
ACTTTTTAGATCATAAAGCCGGCGCTCTCCGGACTCTGGGTAAAAGACGTACTTGTATCGACCCTCAACCCGCAAACCGCGCATGCGAGCCGCACAATCACGGATAGGGACCGCCGTATTGTCGGCCCGCAAGAGCTCCTTCGAAAAGTCGGAGGGCTCTATCGTTCGTTCGGCCAGACGAGCCAAAACTTCGGGCACATTACCCAGATAAACTTGGTTCTCGATCTTCTTGAGTCGAGTCCAACTCGTCGGATAATGGACGGCGAGGGGAATCTGAACGGCCTCGTCATATGGCGAAGTGGCGTGCGTGAGTTGATCGCGCTCCATGTGGGTCTCACCATGATCCCCGACAAACACCACCACAGTATTTTTCTGTTTTTCTTTGTCACCAAAAAGATTCAGCACTGGCCCTAAAATTTCCCGATCCATATAGCGGGCATTGGCTCGATAGACTAAACGTAGAATCTGCAAATCCTCGGCGAAGTTTGCGCTCTTTTTCCAAGCTTCTAAAAACTCCGCATTGTTAACCAATCCTGTGACAGCTCGCTTTGCTTTCGCGTCGCGCCCCAACTTTAGATTCTGAACCTTAGGGTGAGCAAAGGCGAACTCGGGATTGTTCGTCAACATCAAAAGCAGAGGAAGTTTGTCATAGTAGACCTCCGGATGGGCCATATAATCCGCCACCCGCATCTTCTGGGCCGCCGATAAGTAGTGGTCCCACTCGCTGTCCGAATTGAATCGATCGATCAGGGGAAAATGCATGTATTTGATATGGGTCAAGAGAAAAAACGGCTTGAGCCGCGGAGCTAGAACCGAGGATCTCACCACATGCAAAAAACCTTTGTAGTCCTTCTCATAGTCATTGTCGTTGATCTCTTCGAGTTTAGGATCTTGCAGCGACTTCAGCATCGGAATTCGCGTAAATGGCAAGGCCCCCCACGACCCAGCCGAAGCATATCCCGCCGAAAGGATTCGTTGAAATTGATCGGTAAAGTACGCCGTCACCGATAACCACGTGTAACCGTTGTAAGCTCGCTCAAATAAAAACTGGCTTGAATCTATAAACTTGTCGGTTTGAGGCATAATGGACTCACCCTCATGACCATAAGCCTCAAGTAAATCTGTCCGAAGAGAGCAAACACTGACCACTAAAATATTGGGAATCGTTTTACTCTGACTGGCGAGGGCCTGCGAAAGATTGATAGTTATTCGGCCCGCCCGATAGAAAGTGGCAACGGTGACGGTCGCTAAAAAAACGATCAGAGCCCAACGAAGCTGTGCTCTCACGGAGTGATACCAGGCACCTGTTCAACAAAAAGTTGGCGGGCCAAAGTTAAGAGTTCGGATCGCGCTTGCGCGAGTGTGCTCTTACCAGCGTCTGCAAATATTCGGACTTCGACCGTCATTTTTTGGGCTTCATGATAAAATTGGAAGTAGGCTCCCCAAAAGCCCACTTGATCACGGGCACAGGCACCGAAGAGCTTGCGTGAGTTCACGCCACCAAAAAGGACCGGGACTTCCTCACCTAGTACATGAATCTTAGAGGTCAGCGGTTTTAAGTCGGGGCCGCAACGAACTAAATCTGAGATTTGACCCTGATAAGGATTGGTTCGTGGTTTGTAGAGGGTCTCCATGTTGACAAAATCAACCTTCATTTTTTGATTGGCCAAGTTCGCATCGGCTAACTGAATCCCCTTTAAAGAAACCTCAGCGCCGTTCTTGACGTAGGTGGCCTCAAACCCAGAGGCCGAAGAAAAAAAACGTGCGTCCCGTTTGAGATTCAGCTCAAAGGCCCGATTGAGCTCCACGCCCTTCAGAGGAAAAACCTCTCCGCCGGCCTGAAATCCCGTCACAAGGAGTAAGAAACCAAGAATAAGTTGACGCATTAGCAAACCCCTTACCATTGCTCTGAATCACACGCTACCCTAGCGGCACATGACCTTGCAACTGACCCTGATGATCCTGCCCGCCTTTGGCGCTTCGGTTCAAATGGCGGAGATCGGCAAACGGCTCTTCTTCGATCCTCGCCTTTCTGCGGATCAGAAAATCTCCTGCGCTTCATGTCATCGACCAGAATTGGCCTTTACCAACGGTGAGCGAATCGGCACGGGCGTATTTCAGCGAAAAGGTGATAGAAACGTCCCCACGCTTTTAAACCGAGAGCAAGACCAACTGCAGTTTTGGGATGGCCGGGCCAAAAATCTCTCTGTCCAGGCCCTAGCCGTCTTAAGTCACCCAAGTGAAATGGGAGGGGATCTCAACGGCTTGCAAAAACGTATCTCGAGTGACCACTTTTATCAGCAAGACTTTGCCCAGGTGCAGAAACCTAAAATCGAAATTCCAGAAATCGTGGAGGCCTTGGTGGCCTACATGCAGACTTTGAAGGCTCCTGAAGCTCCTTGGGATCGATTCAAGAAGGGAGAATCCAAGGCCATCACCTTGGCCGCCCAGAGAGGATCGGATCTCTTCTTCAAAAAATTCAAGTGCGTCTCCTGTCACAGCGGCCAAAACTTTACCGACAACCAATTGCGAGTTCGGTGCTATCCCCACGTGGGCAATTTAAATGTGCCCACCGGCCCCAGGTTTAAAACGCCCACCCTGAGAAACTTAAAATACACTGCACCTTATATGCACAATGGCTCCCTCAAAACTTTGCGAGAAACCGTTCAATTCTACACTCCCTCGCAGGCCTTGATGGCCAACGGCCAACCACTTCCGAACGCGGCGCCGATGACAATCAGTCCAACTGAACGGGACGATCTCGTCGCGTTTTTATTAAGTCTTTCGGCCGACCGGCCGTTTGTCGAGTCGAAACAATAACAAGACGCTCAAGGGGAAGGCGCTGGGGTGGTCCCCTCGGCCGGAATCGAACCTGCCGAATTGGGATTGCCACCTTGGGTCGTCTCTTGCAATTGCGGAGTTGCGGCAGGTGAACCGGGCTCGTCTGCCGTGTCCCCATCCGCCGAAGCTTCGGGTGCCGAGTCTGACGTTGGTGAAACCGCAGGCGAGGAACCGGGTGGCGGGTTTCCCTGTTGTCGGTGCAGCTCAGCGAGTCCTTTGTCCGAAAGATCGATCGCCACACCATCTTGCGTGGCTTTCTCGATGATCTCGCGAGCTAAGCGAGGATTGGCTCGAATTTCACAACAGGTTTTTTTCAAATCCGAGATGACCGTTCTTTTCCAATCTACATTTTGATAAGGATCGAGAAAGAGTTCATTCGTAGCAATACTCTTTTCGAGTGACTCAAGGATACGCATTCGATTGTCGATAATCGGTCGAATGCGAAATACGTTCGAATGATGAGGTAAGAGTCGTGCGTCCAGAGCGTCCAATTTTTTCTTTAGTTCTTGCAGAGGAGTCAGCTTGGACTTTTCCACCCCAAGCCTTTGATTGATGTAGGTGTCAATAGCGGCTTTTTGCGGATCGGACTGTCCCCATGCTGAAGTGAGAGCAAGCAACGTAAGTGTGAGAACCTTCATGTCCAATCACCCACCGGATCCCTGGCGCTTTCGCTGGCCTCCGCCCCCTTTGCCGCCTCGACCACCACTTCCTTTGCCGTTACCGCGACGACCGCCGGAGCTAACAGAACCTCCACCACCCGATCCAGCGCCTAGGTTTTGCATGAATTGCGAGCCATTCCTTCCATTGGGCGTCGCAGTCCCATTTTCTCCGCGTCGCCTTCTTAATCCAGGAATGGCCCTCTGCACTCGCAAGCCCGCACACATAGCCGAAACCTGGCCACGCAATTGATTGAGCTCAGCTTGTTGGGCCGTGATCATTCGATCTGTTTGCTTCTTTCGCTGTTCGATCAGCGCGAGTTCAATGTTCTCATTTCGTTTATTGAGACCATCGTAATAATCCTTTAACTTTTCGATTTCTCCGATCTTCCCTTCCATCTCGCCGACCTTGGCGCCAATGGTTTGAAAATCAGACATCTGGCTGCCAAAACCAGCCGCAAATTTCGCATCGATGTAGTTGCGAACCTCGGGCGTCAGCGCGACAGGACCACAGGCCTTATTCTTCTCCAATTGTCCGGTGTACTGAAGACCGTAATAAGTTCCGCCGGCGGAAACCAACATCAGTATAAGAGTAATTACAGCTTGCACAATATTATGCTGGCAGGCCGTGCTGAATGCGTCAATGCTCGAGGCTGAAAATCTCTTCCAGAGGACCGGCATCTGGACGATAGGGTGACTCCAGTTTCAATAGCTTCATGACTGTCGGGTATTGTTCAAGATGGCTAATGGGACGTGAAATTTTATATCCCTTGCGCACACCTGGACCCACGACGATGAACGGAGTCCATAGACCAGGCTCCCGGTCGGCCAAGACGGATTGTTTGTAGCCACTCTTGATGGCGCGATGGAAGACTTCCTGATCTTCCGTCACATCTTCAATCCAGCCATATCCGGTATTGGCCGCAATCAGAATATCCCCGACTCGATCTTCTGGTAGGCCCCATTCCGCCGCTTGCTCGCGCGTGTGCCAAGCAGCCAAAGGTGATTGACCATTGGTCGAGCGCAGAGACTCCAGCTCTCGAATGACCTCCTGGCGCAAATTCTCATAAGCCGAACCCACCGAAGGCTGATAATTTCCACCCAAACCCTCAGGTTTTAGATAGATGTGATTCATATTTAGAAATACGACCTTTGTTCTCGACCAGTCGATGCGCAAAATTCCAGTCGCCTTCTCTTTAGTAAAATTGAGCCAGCCCTTGCGCGCGAAAAGATTATTGAGTCGAACCTCTTGATTCAGAGGGACCGCTCCATGATCCGAACTCAATATGACATAGGAATCTTCCCGTCTGCGACGAAGAGCCTCCCCTAACATCTCATCAATGCGCTTATACATAGCCAAAACTTCGCTGGTGAGCTGCTTTTTCTCTTTATCAGGAGTGGTCGGATAGTCAGCGCCACGGGGATCCAAATGCCCCATCCACCAACGGCTAGTGAGCATTTGATTAGGTGAGTACACGGTCTGAACGAAAACATCTTGCGGAAGATGATCCAGCAGATAGCGCTGAGCATTGGCATGCCAATCAAAGGACATCTGCATTTCTTCCTGAAACACCTTTTTATCTTCGTCAAAATAAATGAGCTGAGGCGGAAAATTGTCGACAAAATCCACCATCGGTCCGGCGGCCTCCTTCAATTTAGACGCCAAATCGGGCGGGACGGTTAAGCTTTCATTCAGACCGTTGTACAAAATTCGAATTCGAAACTGCCCGCGTGGACCCAGTCGAATCACTCGAAGACGCGCCTGCGATTGAAATTTTAGCGTGGCCAACTGTTGCTCGATCTCGAGTTTTTGAGGCAAAGCCTCCTGGTAATTTTTCTGTACGCGATATTCGAGCTGAATGGGAAACCAATCGCTCCAATCCCCCACCTTCAAGGTGAACAAAACTTCCTTACGATCGCGGGAGACTAATAATGTATCGTAAGTCTCTTTTCCATCCGTAATTGAGTCCAAAAGCAAACCATAGAGAGGCGCTTCCCAGTTGGTCAAATTGACCTCCACCGGTGTTTGTTCCGATGGAAAGCGATCAAGATCCCAACCTTCCGGTGGAAGAGGATCCACAAATTGAGTCAACGGCTTTTCCACCTGGAATACCTTATCGTTCCAACCCAAGAGCCGGCGAAAGGCATGATCCTCGCGCGAATGAAAAATCATGGCCGGAAATTCGAAACCCCATCCACCCCACCGACCTTTAATCACGTGCCCTCTGGTAATTTCTGGAGGCGTCGAACCCGGCACAGACAATAGCGTGACCACCAAGCCCGCTTTCTCCAACGTGTACCAGAAGGGGTCGATCATCTTCGCGATCGAGCTGAATCCGGTTCGTGGAATGATCTGCAGTGGATAGCCACGCAAGCGAATCGGGCCATCGGCCACACCATGCCGATTCGGTTTGGTACCTGTGAACAGCGTCGCAAAGTTGACGGGCGTGTGCGACGGAAAGACGGGAATCGAATATCCGTAAGAACCCTCGCGCATCATGGCACGGATGTTGGGAAGCTCACCTTTTTCAGCCCACTCAAAGAGCTTAAAAACGTCGGGATCGGCTCGAAGGCCATCTGGGACGAACCAGTACAAGCGCCAAGGATGAGCCTCCTCGCGCCGTTCCACTTGATGGCGCTTGGCAATAAGCGAAAAAGAAATACCGAAAACCACGGAACCGACTATGATGGTGAGCACTTGTTTTACGAATCGAATTGACATTGATAAAACTCTTCTCTCTTCCCATCTTCATCGGCGTAGGCCTCGGGATTCTCTTCCCTTATCACTCTTTGTCGATGACTTGGATCAGCTCTTTATTATTGTTCCTTCTGTTGTTTCTCAACACCCTTGCCGTTGACAAGGAGAAACTGGGATTTTCGCGGGAGCGCTGGACGCTTTGGATCCACGGTCTTTGGATTCAACCGCTCATTTTTATCTTCATACCTGTCATCTGCACGGCACTCGCTCTCTTATTGCTCAAGGATCGCGATTTTATTTTTGGTGTCACCGTGGCAAGTCTTGCTCCGGCGGCCTTCGTCAATCCATTTTTTGCGCGCCATCGGGGGGGCGATGTCGGATTGGCCCTTGCTGCAGTTTTGCTCTCCACGTTTCTATGTCCGTTCGTCACAGTCCCCGTCCTTCGTTTTTCGGACCTCGCTCCAGTCTTTCTCGATGCCCGATTCTTACTTTTGTATTTGGTCTTGCTGACCACGTTGCCTGTAGGTCTTAGCTGGCTCGTGACTCGCATCTGGCCTGGATGGACTCAGCGCACTCAAAGTTTTTTACCGCTGGCCAATTCTCTTATACTCGCGACTTTGATGTTTATCCTGGTGGGATCGGCCCTATTGCGGGTTCCACTTCGGCTTCTACTGGATGAGCAATTCGTTTATTTAACTCTGATTTTTGTCTTTATGGATTTTGGCGTATTTGTTTTGGCCCGATTCGCGGCTCGGCAATTTCTGAATCCCGAAATGGCCGAATCCGTCACGCTGAGCGTGGCCTGTCGTAACTTCGCCGTGAGTTCGACTCTCATGCTGATCTTTCACCCAAAGGCGGCCCTGCCCTCCGCCGTCGGGCTGGTGGTTCATAGCTTCTTCTTTCAATGGTTGCTCTTTCGCGCGAGAGAAAAATGAAGAAGAAATCCAAGAATCTGCAGCTGTCCGTGACTGACTTTGCAGTGCCGTCGCCTCGTCTCGGTCATATCGAAAGCGATTCGGCCTTCGGGCAGCTTCCCATGGTGGGAACCGAAATTCACCAAGAACTTCAAAGAAGAAGATCCGAGGCATCCGGAATCTATGTGCCGGAAAGGTGGATGACCCACACCTTTCAGTCCGCCAAAATGCCCTTCAAGGTGACGGTCAGCGGCCGACTCGATGGCATCTATTTGGGTGCTCATCCCCGAATTGAAGAGATCAAATCCACTTACTCTTTGCAGTCGCTGCGCGAACGCCTCTCCCTCGAACATGATCACCCCTACCGGCTCCAACTTCGAACTTACGGCTACCTGCACTGGCGCGACACAGGTCTCGAACCCGACTTAAAACTAATTCTCGTCTGCTCTCGCACCCGGGAGCTCGTCGAAATGGATGTGGATCTCGACCGTCCTTCGCTGGAAGCATGGATCGATCGACGTTTAGCCGAAATTGTTCAGCTCGAGCAGCGCTACGTAAAACGGCACGGGCATCGAAACCAACAGGTTCAGAGAATGGTCTTCCCATTTTCCAATCCACGACCTGGACAAATTGAATTAATGGACACCGTGGCCAACTCCGCCGCGCGCTCGCAAAAGAGTCTCTTTCAAGCGCCGACCGGCTTGGGTAAGACCATGGGAATTCTCTTTCCCACGTTAAAAGAAGCCTTTGGGCGCGGACAAAAAACCATTTATGTGACCGCCAAAAACTCCCAACATGGGGTGGCAGAAGACGCGGTTAAACGCCTGCAGGAGCAGGGCACTAAGATTCGCTCTGTCACAATTCACGCCAAAGCCAAAATGTGTCTAAAAGAAGATGTGATTTGCAATCCAGAGTACTGTGAATACGCTCGAGACTACTATACGAAATTGCATGAGCATGGCATCGTCGAAAAACTGGCCAAGAAACGTCAGCTGACCGAAAAGACTTTTCGCAAAATGGGTGAGGACACTCAGACTTGCCCGTTCGAACTGCAGCTAGAGGCGGCCATGCAGGCCGATGTTCTTATTGCCGATTACAACTATGTTTTTGCCCCCCGTCATGCTTTGGGTCGACTCTTAGCGAATGGTCTATCCTCCTCCACAGCACCCAATCTAATAATCGATGAGGCCCACAATTTGGCCGATCGAGCGAAAGATTACTATTCGTTCCGCCTGGATTTGACAGAGCTCGAGGGCGTCTTGGCCGAAGCCACTTACTTGCCGGAAGATCTTTGGTCCCAAGCCCGACGACTGGTGGATCAGATCCGTCAGATGGCCGAGGCCCTTCGGGAAAAACATGGGAACGCTCTGCCCTTTCGATTTCAGGGTAGCGAACTGGATTCCCACCTAATGAAGGATCAGGCGCAAATTCTTCTAGGTGAGTATCTTCAGTCGGGCCTTCCGCTCAGAACCGGAGATCCTGTCCTCGAAATCTGCTACTTGGTTCGCGACTTTGCCGAAGCGCTGGAACAAATTGGCGACGAATTTGTTTTCACTTATAGTGAAGACCGCCATCAACCTGTTCTTCGCTGTCTATGTTGTGATGCCGCCCCCCACTTGAAAGCCCGTTATGAGCATTTTCACGCGGTGATGGCCTTTTCGGCTACGCTCAAACCTTTTGATTACTATTTGCGCACACTTGGACTTGACCCTGACAGCACGGAGATTCACGAGTTCTCCTCACCATTTTCGAGAGATCAACGAAAGATTTTGATTATTCCTCAAGTTTCGACCAAATTTCGGGATCGGGACCGAAGCGCCAGGCCCATTCGCGAACTGATTGAGCGGATCGTGCAAGTCCGACCGGGAAACTACTTTGTTTTCTTCCCAAGCTTCGCCTATCTGGAGCAAATCGCCGCACAAGTGAGTGTTCCAGATTTCCGAATTCTCCGACAAAAGCGTGAGATGCGTAGAAATGAAATTCAAGAATGGATTGATTCGCTCAAGGATAACTCGCAACCCACCCTTTTATTTGCCGTTCAGGGAGGCGTTTTTGCCGAGGGCGTAGACTATCCGGGCGATATGATCATCGGTGCCCTCATCGTGGGACCGGCTCTTCCGACTTTTGATTTCGACCGAGAATGCCTGCGCCAGTACTTTGCCACTCATCCGGCGATTTTAGCGCAAACCGACCAAAATTCCGGCCAATTGGCTTTTGACTATGCCTACACATTTCCGGCCATGACTCGAGTGATTCAAAGCGCCGGTCGAGTGATCCGATCAGAAACCGATCGCGGTCTTATTGTCTTAATTGATCGAAGATTTCTCGATAAAAATTATCTTCGGTCTATGCCGTCGGAGTGGCTATCCGAGGGATCCGAAGCCCTTCTCTCGCAACAGATTTTGCAAGATATTCGAGACTTTTGGTATCCATCTTCGGACGCTACCGTGGAAGTGCGAGAATGCCGACCAGATTAGAGAGTCCCTCTGCGGGCCCGGAAACCTCGCTGGCCAATCAGAACCTTTTATTTTTAGATGTACAGACAACCGGTATTAGGCCCCCAACAGCCCAGGTGCTGGAGCTGGGCATGGTCCTCACTTCCTCAGGGGCCTCAAAGACAAATGTCCAAGTCAGTCAGCGATTTGGCTTGCGGAATCCCGAAAATTTGACGAAACGGATTCGCGAAATCACCGGTTTGAATGAAGAACATTTAGCCGAGCAGCCTGAGTTTGATTCATGGATGAAACGAGAATTTGCAGACATCTTAGAGCAGGGATTTGGTTCCATCTCTGATCGAACGTTCATCATTCACGGTGCTCCTTTTGAAACGGCCTTTATCGGATCTTACTTGAGGCCGACGGACTCGATCATCTGTACACAAAAACTTACCCACCGCCTACTCCCACACATACCGAGCCGAAATATCCGAGCTGTCGCGGGACATTTCGGCTATTCTTTGTCGGGACCAAATCGCGCAGTCGAGTTTGCTCAGGCCACCCGAGCCATTTGGCTGGGGCTCGCCCAAGAACTTAAGCGCCAGGGTATCGCCACCTGGTCCGATCTCGAGCGACTTCTCACCGCCCCAATCAAAAAAACCTTAAAACCAAAATATCAATACAAAGTCGCAAGCGAAAAAAGGCTGCAAATTCCACCTGGCCCAGGAGTCTATCGAATGCACTCGGCCAAGAATGAAATTCTTTATGTCGGAAAGGCCACTTCGCTGAAGTCAAGATTCAACTCCTACTTCCGAGGGCGAAAAGGCCGCGAAGCCAGAAAACTGGAAATGATGGCCCAAGTCTGGGATTTTTCCTATGTCTCATGTGCCACTCCGCTTGAAGCCGCTCTTTTGGAAGTCGAGGAAATTAAGAAATGGGATCCACCTTACAATGTTTCTTTGAAAAACAAGGACCGAAAGCTGAAGTACTTCAATCGAGACCTCAGCGCGAGTCGCGATACTTTTGACTCCGAGTTTTTCTATGGGCCTTATCGGCATGGCTCGTGGCTCGAAGTTTTGTTGGGCTTGCATCGAGCCATCGAACAAGAAAACTTTAGCCCGATTTTTTTCGAACCCTTGGATCCCGTTCTAGCACGTGACGGATTTGAATTGTTTAAACAGCAATTCGATCTGGTGAGCATTGATTTAAAGCAGGCCCGGGGACTTTTGGCCTTGGCGATTCGACACTCCCGCCGATTTCCCGTGATTGAAAAAGTAGAAAAACCCGAGATCTTGACCGTTGAATATCTAGCCGGCAAATTTCATCGCTTATTTCAGCGGGCCGGTGCCGAGCGCAAGCATTACAATCGCCTGGCTCGGCTTATCGATTGTGAGATTCACTACTGCTGGAAGCAACAGGGTCGATCCATCCTGATTCAAGAGGGCAAAGTCACAAAGTCGATGGCCAACGACCATCAGGGTGATCCCCGTGTATTCCCCTTGCGCAATTTTAGGAGGAAACGCGGGGAAATGAGTTTAGAGCAATTGGATTTTGCCTCCGTATTGAACTCGGAGATCGAACGAATTCGAATCTCAAAATAGATCTTTGGTTTACCTGCCCAAGGGCCGATACGCCTCCTATAAGGAGAGCTCAATGCCAAAGAAAACTGCCACCACAAAACCATCTACCAAATCCAAAGCAACAGTCAGATCAGGCAAAGCTAAACTCAAAGCCAAACCCAAATTAGCCAAAAAAGCTAAGCCCCAATCGATGGCCAAGCCTACAGCTAAGACTGGAATGTGGAAGCTTTTAGAACTGAAGAACGAGCGCATCAAAAAGCTGGAAGAACTTCGAAAAGACGGTTCCCACCAAGGGCCCGGAAATGTCACACCTCTTCACTCTCGAGGACCCGCGTTTTCTAAATTCGCCGGACCTAGAAGAAAAGTCGGATAAGCGAATCTCAATTCGAGACACTTGTGACCTGATCTCAATGTGATGCGCACGTTGCCAATTTTTTACATGGGATCAGTGCACATTCTTGCGTACACTATTTTTGAGTGAGGGAGTAACAAGTGACGAATCGCGGTTGGGTGATCGTCACCATTTGCGTGGGACTAGTTGTGGCCTTTTTCTTGATGAAAGAAGTCCGCAATTCTCGACAAACTCAAAATGGTGAGCATCTCGATAAAAACCTAAGAGCTCGAAAAGACGCCCGTCGACAGCCGTCGCAAGTGGACCCTTCCCCTTCTGTAAGAACAAAGTCAGACCCAAATTCCTCAATATTTTCAGCAGGACCTAGATTGGGACGCCCAGTTCCAGAGGGAAAAAAGAATTCCCGGCAAAATCACTCCAGCCATAGTCGGTGGCTTGCTGAGAATCGCCAGGAACTCGGCCAGGGCGCGGATTTCTCCATTCCGAATTCAAAATTTGAATCTGTGCGCATGCGGGCGCGACCGGTGGGCGGCACCTCAGGTCGATCTCCTTCACCGTCCGTCATTCCTGGTTTTCAGCTTTATCCGGTCAACAATCCAACCCACCTTGAGGTGAGCGACAGCTACCCCGTGGTCGTGTCGCGAACCAATGGACGCTTAGGGGTTGTCACCGGAACGATTTTAGCCCAGATTGAAAGTGGTCCGAAGGCGGAGCAAGTGGCTGAACAACACGGACTGGGTCTTGTGCATTGGGACCCCACACTTCACCTGGCCTTCTTTAAGGCACCCCCCGCCGAAGCTCTTCAAAATATTCTGAGAGAAATGGCACGTGATCCTGAAGTCCGAAATCTTCGCTTGGAGATTCTCCAAGGAAAAGGAAAGGCGTCACGATGAAATTGAGGCGGGTCCACTTAAGCGTTGCCATTGGCGTGATGATTGCCGCAGTTCTGTTTCAATTTAATAATTGTTCGAAGGGATTCAAATCTTACAGCTCCATCGATGAGCTATCTAACGAAGGGGTCATCCCTCCGATCATCGTACCTGGCGGCAAAAAAATGGAGCTGAAGCAAGATATTGCGTTTCGATTTGCAATCCCCAACGCGCAAACCGGCGCCACCTACCAAGCCAGTGGACTTCCCAGTTGGATCCAAATTGACAACGCTAAGGGCGAAATCTTTGGAGTTCCACCCAAGGCTGAGAAAATATCGAACGTTAGAGTTTCCGTAACTTTGAATGGCGAGACCAAGACCGCTGGTCCCTATGAAATCGAAGTGACCGGCGATCCTCTTAGACAATATCTTTGGCACCTATACAACACGGCCCAGACCAACTTCGCAGCCGGGCCGGGCCGGGCCGGCGAGGATCTCCATTTACAAGCGACTATCGCCAGCGGAATCGCGGGTGAAGGTATCAAAGTGGCCATTTCGGATTCTGGCGTGGTCGAAAGTCACAAAGCTTTGAAGGCCAATCTCCTTCCCGGCGCTTCTCGTAACTATTTGCAAGATTTCGTCGACCTTAATTCATGGATTGGCGATTCCACGCCCGATCAAACCGTCCCCGGTAATGCTCACGGAACCGGCGTGGCAGGTCTTGTGGCCGAGCCGGGCTGGGACGGCATCGGAGGACGTGGGGTCGCGCCCAAAGCGAAGTTTGCGGGCTTTCTTTTTATTCCGGCACAAGACAAGTTGGCCGCGAATAATCTTTATACAATTGGAAGTTTGGATCAACTTCGTGGCGACTTCGATGTCTTCAATTATTCCTGGGGGTTCCCGCAGTGTGGAATTTGGGAAATCGAAGAGGTTTACCGCGAAGCCGCTCGGAACGGGGCCAAAACGCAGCGAAATGGTAAAGGATCCTTATTTATTAGGGCCGCCGGAAATGATTATGTAGGTGATCTAGCTGATTGTTTTGATAACCTCCCACCCGATTTGGTCGACACCACTTACTTAGGAAATTCGGGATTTTCCGAGGAAAACACCTCACCCGAAACATTGGTCGTCGGCGCTTTGACCGCATTGGGTTCGGTGGCTCAGTACTCTTCCCCGGGGGCCAACCTTTGGATATCGGCTCCAGGTGGCGAGTTTGGTTTGAACGCGGATCCTCCCGGCACCAGCGCCGATGCCTCAGAGGCCTGGGGTATTAAGCGGCCTGCCATTACTTCAACCGATTTTCCAGGATGCACCAAGGGGCTGAAGACTCTTTCGGGTGGTCTGAATCTGTTCGACCTTGGCGAACCTCCTAATGAAGAATGTTTGCATATGGCGACGTTCAATGGAACTTCGGCGGCGGCGCCGATCGCCTCAGGGGCCGTGGCGCTTTTATTGTCGCTCAAACCTGAGCTCACCTGGCGCGACGTAAAACATATCTTAGCCTTAACCGCCGACCAACTGACACCCACTCTCCCCCCCACAGGACATCCGCTTGGGGCTGATCTAGCGGGTCACGACTATGAAAGTGCTTGGATCACCAATGCCGCCGGCCGCCACTTCCACAACTGGTATGGATTTGGGCGAATCAATGTCGACAAAGCTGTGGCGATGGCCCGCACCTATGCTTCGACTTTGGGAACTTTCAAAGAGACCAACGTGAATGGCACTTGGACCTATGATTCAGGTCCACTGAATCTCAATGTTCCTCCAGGAGCCGCCGCCGGCATCAGCCGATCGATCGCGGTGACAGAGGCCCTGAACATTGAGGCCGTCCAAGTGCGGGTTGCTGCTGTCGATTGCATTGGAAACCTTGGAATTGAAGTCACATCACCCTCTGGCACCACCAGCATTATTCAAAACATCAATAGCTTTGTGCTCGATCCCGAAATCTATTCTCACATTTATTTAAGTAATGCCTTTTATGGCGAGAGTAGCGCCGGCAATTGGAGCCTTAAACTCATCGGTGGAGACCCGACCTGCACCACCAAGTGGACCGATTGGCAAATCAATATCATGGGTCACTAGGCTGGATTTCGCCCTTCAACAAAAAAATGGCCCGTTCTAAACGGGCCATTTCGAAATCATCTCGGTTTTGAGACCTACAACTGCTGAAACAAGTATTCAAGATACGCCTTTTGATACTGACGGTAGCCATACATCACATCTTCACGCGTGATGGTGTACGTTTGATCCGGAACCGCACCATTGTTCTCGATGGCCACACCATCGGGCCGATAGAACAGCGACTTGGTCAAAGTGAACTGCAGCTGCGAATACGGTAAAGCCGCCGGATAATTCTGCACGTGTCCACCAAGACCAGAAGTCGTTTGGCCAAATAGTTTGGCTCGTCCCAAACCTTGCATCATGGCCGGGAACATATCACCACCCGAGCCCGCGACCTCGTCAATCAACACCACTACGGGTTTCGTGTAGTGAATCGCCGCGGGAGCGATATCCCCTTCACCTGAAATGGACGTTTTGGGAGTCAAAAAGGATGTTCCCTGCTTCCAAGTGTCCTCGATCAACTTCAACACGCGTTCAATTTTTTCCAAATCAAGACTGTGCTTGGGGACTTGCTCTTCCCACTTCTTAAAATCTAAGTAAGATTCTTTCGTCGCGAGCAACTCAAATTGCGAAGGAACAAATGGGCGATCCATAAACATGGAGATCGTCTGATTCACAATCGAGACCGAACCACCACAGTTGTGGTCTTGATCGATGATCAGACCCACTGTGTTCTTTTCCAGCTCTCGAATGGCAAATTCATATTGCGCCATCCAAGCCAATGCGACTTCGGTCGGATTCTCACCCTTTTCAGCTTGCGGATAATAGTGGGGAATACGAAGGTAACCGATATTGCCCTTAGCGGTCGGATGATAATAGGCCACGAAGGGCTCATCCATAATAGTGGTTGCGTCTTTGGGTTTTTCGATTCGAGTTTTGCCCGAACAGGCAAAATCACGATCGGCCGATGGATGAATGAAATCTTGAAATGAATCGTTCTTCAATAGATCGTAATTGTAGGCCTTCGCGCCGAATCCACTCGCTGCAAACGGCTTAAGGGCCGGAAGCGGAAGAGGCTCGGATTCATCGAAGCTCTTACCTTCAATGGTCCACTCCAACTCCGCCGAATCGATGACCTGGCTTGTCCCACGACGAACTTCAACGGTAAGCGTTTTTTTAGTGGGACCTGGCATACGGGAATATCGTCTAGAAAAAACGGACCAAGCGGCAAATTTTCGCACCGAATGTTCATTTCCACTCCCGATGTAAGTGGAGGCCCAATCCAAATACTCACCGATGGGCTGCCCGTCCACCTTGACAATTTCATCACCCACCGCGAACGGAAACTTATCTTCCTTCACTTTTTCGCGATCAATCTTAGTGATCAATACTTTGCCGTCGATCAAATCCGTCACGACTTCGATCTTGGCTGTCTCTTTGGTTGGCAATTGCATATGAAAGTGCCCATCCTTGTAGGCCGCCACGTACTGCACCATTGTGTAATAAAAATCCCGATTCGTCGTGGTCGCAGCGATCTTGCTTTCAAATCGACCATCTAAAGTCGACAGATCTACAATCTTGTTGGCCATCTTGTACTCAAGTGGACCGTAGCCATTGGCAATCACCGACGTGAACAAATGAAAGTCCCTTAGCTTTTGCTCAGTCGTCAAATCGCGCGCTTGCGCGGTAAGAGCCGTGATGGCCAAAACGATGACAGAACCCCTTAGGAATTTGATCATTCCTTACCTCCCCTTTTTTTGATGGCTGACCTTCGCAAAACTCAGGAGTTCACGCAACCGAATTGCACCTGGACCACACGCGGCGAGGTTGCTAAGTTGAAAAAGTGAAAAAAAATGGTCCATCCCTCTTTGAACAAATTTACCAGATGAACTTGGGTCCATCGCCGACAGCGCCTAAGGTCGACTGCCAAAGCTGCTCAATGACCGCGCAGGACAAGACTCATGCCGATAGGTGGCGCCAGTTTAAGTGCTGCACCTTTCAACCTTTTGTACCCAACTTCACCCTAGGCGCGCTGTTGGAGGATCAGGCATTCTCAGCGCCGTTTACGATTGGTGGGGGAGAGCACTTCTGGCAACCTCTCGGTTTAGTTCCGGGTTGGCAGTTTCGCCAGAGACACCAGCGAACGCCTGACCACCACCGCGGCGCTGATCTTGTGTGCGACTTTTACGATCTTAGTTCCCGCGCCTGTCGTATCTGGGAGTATCGCCCTTCGGAGTGCCGCGGATTTTTTTGCCCTTCGCCTTCGCCAGAGTGGACGGCCCACACCCAAACCGCTTTCGATTTAGAAGTTCGTCTGGCGCAACAAGCTTTGCTCGAGGCCGGATTCAATCTTTCCGACATCCATCGGCAAGTTGACGCCCTTAACGAACCCGCCGATTTGAAATCATGGGATCCTTCGACTCTGGTTGATCTCTATCAGGCCAGCTGGAAGTTTGTGCGGGCCAACGCACAAAGCAAAACCTAACGGTACCCCCGCGCCTCACTTTGGTAGAAGAACCAAGAGAAACCCGCGAAAAGAGTGTAATTGAAGTGCGATTTGAATAACGGCGATTCGCTATTCACGGCGCCATCGTGGCGAATCAGCGCGCCTCCGATATGAAGACCATAGAGTCCCCATTGGTAACTAAATCCCCCGGATAGCCACGTGCCTAAATATCCCGCACGGGCGTGATACTCGGGCCGGGTCGAAGTCGCGTAGTCCGGTGGCACTGCGTAGAAATAATCATGAAACTCTTTGGAAGCCCACTCGGCCGTTAGCTTGGCAAAGAAAGAAACATTTTGTCCCATCAACTGACGTTTTTCATAGGCAAATCCGGGCGCCCAAACCAAACCCCGAAAGCGACCTCCCTTGAGACGTGCGGACCAAGCCCCACGAAGCGCCAGATGCGCTCGCAACTGATGAGGTCGAGCGTCGAGCAATCGCACATATAAACGCGGCCCGACCTCGCCCATCCAATCTAAACTGGGCATCCCGTCGCGGGCCCGATTCTCGCTCGAATCAATTGGAAAAGAGCCCGAACCGCTCACATCCACCGCAACAATGGGACGCTCCACGACCCGAGCGCGCGCGCCCTCTTCCCGATCTGCGCGAAAGATCGTACCCCGATAAAATAAGGCGGGAAAAGCAATGTAATGGACATGCACCTGATCGGAAGCCGGATAATCCGGTGTTACTCCCACGCCTCCGGCGGCTCCCAACTCCAACAGAGGATCGGAGGTACGCTCTTCCGATGCATGGCCTAGACTCGCGGCCAACAACGCCGCTATCAAAAACGTTTCAAGTATATAAATAATTATTGTTTTCAAACAAAAAACTTCTCTTGCCCACGTGTTAAAAGTTCCCTAGGGTAAAATTCTATGCCCAAAACCGAAGCCCTGGCATCAGCAAAAGTCCTGTTAGTGGACGATGAAGAAGAAATTAGATGGGCCATCTCTCATTTTCTCACGGCCAAAGGTTTTTCTGTCGAAGTGGCCGCTAATTTTAACGAGGGTCTTAAGCTGGCCGAAAGCCACACGTTTTCTTTGATCATTAGCGATTTTAAGATGCCTGGCGGCAATGGCCTGGATTTATTCCGCCAGGTTCGCTCCCTAAACCCAAACCCACCGAAGTTCATTCTGATTTCGGGCGATGACAATATTTCCGCCGTGGATCAACAGGAAATCGGTATTTTTCGAGTCTTTGGCAAGCCTTTCGCAATAAAAGAGCTCGTCGAGGCCGTTAAAGAAGCCCTCCTGCACACTTCTTAAGCAAAAATATTAAGGGGCTGAGTCCGTGCATTGACAGTCGGGCCGACGATTCCCATACTTTGGGCATGAAAATGGAATGGTGGCAGGCCCTCAGCGGAGGCGTCCTAATCGGAATTTCTGTGTCGTTGTTTCTCGGTCTCACTGGACGCGTGACCGGTATCAGCGGAATTTTGTCGGGACTCATCTTCGGCCCCAGAGCGGAAGCCGGTTGGCGGGTGAGCTTCCTCTTTGGGTTAGTTTTTGGTGGATTGGTGATGGCGCAGATCTGGCCGCCTTCATTCACCGGCTCCCTCGAAGCTTCAATCTGGACTCTGATTCCGGCCGGGCTCTTGGTTGGCTTTGGCACCTCCATGGGGAGCGGATGCACAAGTGGCCATGGAGTGTGCGGAATTTCCCGGCTGTCACCCAGATCCCTGGTCGCGACCATCACTTTTATTCTTGCAGGAGTTTTGTCTGTCGCCGCCTACCGGGGATTGGATCTTTTGCCATGAGTGAATTCGCCGCATTTGTTTCGGGAGCGCTGTTTGCTGCTGGGCTCGCCCTCTCTGGCATGACCCAACCACAAAAGGTGGTGGGATTTTTGAATGTCGCCGGAAATTGGGATCCAAGTCTGATGTTCGTGATGGTGGGCGCGATCGGCATTCACTTGGTGGCCTTTCGATTTCTTCGTAAGAAAGCGAAACCCATCTTCGGCTCTCAATGGCATGTTCCCACCCGTCGAGACTTAACCCCTAGCTTAATTGTAGGAGCCATTCTTTTTGGCGCCGGCTGGGGGCTTGGCGGTTATTGCCCAGGCCCGGCGCTTACATCGTTGGCGAGCCTCGAAGCAAGGCCCTATCTTTTTGTTGGCTCGATGATCGCCGGCATGGCGATTTATCAGTTCGCCCAAAAGAAGATGAAATGGAAGCCTTAGGCTATTTTGCCGCGGTCGTAATGGGGATCTCGCTCGGTCTCATTGGCGGCGGAGGTTCCATTCTCACCGTCCCTATTTTGGTGTACTTTTTTGCGCAAGATCCGCTCTTAGCCACGACCAATTCTCTTTTAGTCGTTGGAGCATGCGCTCTTTTAGGAGCGGGCTTGGCCGCGCGCCGCGGACAAATCGATTTGGCCACAGGGGCACTCTTTGCCGCCCCCAGCTTTGTCGGCGTCTTTGTCGCGCGAAAGTTCATTATCCCGGCCCTCCCAGATCCGGTGTTAAGTTTGTCCTTTTTAACTTTAAGCAAAGCGGTCTTGGTCATGACGGCCTTTGCCACGCTTATGGTCGTCGCCGCGACCGCAATGATAAGATCCAAACCACCCACGGCCGCGGCCGCTCCCAAGTCCCGCCAGCTCGTGATATTTGAGTCCGTATCCAAAGGATTTTTGGTCGGCATGGCGACGGGGTTTGTCGGTGCGGGTGGCGGTTTTCTAATCATTCCCGCCTTGGTGCTTTTGCTTGGCATGCCGATGAAGAAAGCGGTGGGAACCTCCCTAGCCATTATTGCAGTCAACTCGCTCTTTGGTTTCACCGTGAGTCAGCATACCGATAGCAATTGGACCCCCCTAATGATCATCACAGCCCTAGGGCTTGGCGGAATCGTGGTGGGACAAAAGCTTACGGCCCATGTGCCCGAGGTCCAATTGAAAAAAGGTTTCGGTGTCTTTGTCCTTGTCGTGGGTGGCGCCATCTTCATGGAACAGATCGTAAAAATGCTTTCCTAGTTTGCAGGTGCAACCGAATCGAGGGATGTTAAGGGGTCGCTTTTTAGGAGGTCCCATGAGCATCGAAATCGGAATTTCTGAAAAACATCGCAAAGCCACGGCCGACGGTTTGTCTCGTCTTTTGGCCGATAGCTATGTACTTTATCTTAAGACGCACAATTTTCATTGGAACGTCGAAGGCCCCATGTTCAACACTTTGCATGTGATGTTCATGGAACAATACACAGAATTGTGGAATGCACTGGATCTTATCGCTGAACGCATTCGGGCGCTGGGACACTATGCACCGGGCTCGTACAAAAAGTTCACTGAGCTGTCCAGCATTCCCGAAGCTGAAGGTCAATTGTCCGCGCAAAATATGATTCGTGAGCTATTGCATGGCCATGAAGCCGTGGCCAAAACCGCCCGCCAGATTTTCTCTCTAGCGGAAGAAGGCGGCGATGAAGCCAGTTTGGACCTACTCACCCAACGCCTGCAAGTGCATGAAAAGACAGCCTGGATGCTCAGGTCCATGCTGGCTGGAGCCTAGTCGTAACCAATTGGGGGTCTGGAGCGAATGGGGGTTAAAGACCTGGCCGGTTCTCAGGATGAAGCCGAATTGTCGGCCTGGATGCGGGCCTCGCAAGACGGGGATCAGGAAGCTTATGGACGTCTTCTTAAAAGACTGCAGGAGCTTTTGACCGTTTATGTGAGGGCCAGTTTCCGGCGCGGAGGACTGGACGGTCAGGTCGAAACTGAGGACCTGGTGCAAGAGATTTTATTGACCATTCATCATTACCGCTCCAACTACGACCCTCAGCGGTACTTTCTACCCTGGTTCTACAGCATCGCGCGACACAAAGTCATCGATTCTCTACGACGCCAAAAGGTGCATCGCCGGTTGGTCGACATCGAAGAGTACCACCTCGACGAAGTTTTAGCGGTGCAGGATGTAGAGTCTTCGGCCAGTCAGGATCTCAAGTCTTTGGGATCTCGCCTACCTGCTAAACAATGGGAAGTTCTTCGCTTGGTGAAGCTAGAGGAACTGTCGATCCAAGAAGTGGCTGAGCAAACGGGTTATTCCGCCAGCGACGTCAAAGTCACCATTCATCGAGCCATTAAAAATCTAAAGAAATTTGTGCGGGAGGATTCACTTTGAAGACCTCCGAGCTCATTTTGAAAATGCAGCAAGACTTGCAGCCAGTTCGGCCGCAAGCCACTACGGGACGGCTGGCCATAGGATTCCTAGCTGTTGCTTCTTTGAGTTTAGTGGCCTGGCTTTCCTACTTTGGACCTAGAGGCGATTGGCTCTCGGGCGGATGGATTTACTTTGTTCGAGAAGGCCTATCGTTGGCCCTGCTGACGGTCGGCGCCCTCTTGCTAGGCCCTTTGAGTCGACCTGGTCTTGGTTGGCGCCCCATGTGGCGGATGGCCGTTGCCATCGGAATGGTTTTTCTCGGTCTGGACTTTTTTCTTCCAACACAATTGAGTGCTCTTGATACTCAAGATGGCTTGGCCTTTTGGGGTGAAAAGTGCAGTCGCCTGACGCTGCTCTACGCCCTTGTCCCGGCGGTTACGAGCTTTGTCGTTCTTCACCGTCGATTGGTCTTGGATGCTTTCCGAGTCAGCTTGGTTTCCGTTATGGTGGCTGCGGCCGGCGGACGCATTGGTATTGAACTGTACTGTGATTATCCCAATCATGCCCATGTATGGATGTGGCATTTGGTGGTTCCCTTGACCGCACTTCTTGTAACCCTAATTCCATTGGGGCTTTGGCTATTTCGTCCCAAAGTGACACGATTGTAACTTTGCCGCCATTCCACCGAATGGTTAAGCATGAATAAGTGGGCGACAAATTCAATTGGCTCCCTTTTGTTGGTCGCGGTGTCGGCCCCGGGTGGCGCAAAAGAACTGGCTCGCTCAGGAGCGCAGCAAGTGACTCTGGTCGAACTTTACACTTCAGAAGGCTGCAGTAGCTGCCCGCCTGCCGATGCCCAAATGAGTCGCCTGCGAAGAGATCCTGGGCTTTGGAAGAAATTTGTTCCGGTCGGTCTGCATGTGGATTACTGGGACTACCTCGGTTGGAAGGACGCCTTTGCCCTCCCCCAAAATTCTGCACGACAACGAGCCTACGCCAAGAGCTTGGGACATGAAAGCGTCTACACACCCGCGTTTTTTATCAATGGCCGCCCCACTCGTCCGCCTTTCACATGGACGACCGGTAAAAACGTGGGTGAATTGATCCTCAGCCAAGAGGCCGACGAATTCGAAATCCGATTTTCCCCCACGGGGAGCCAAACCCACATTGAAGCGATGGCCGTACTGATGCAAAGCGGAGTTAAAAGTGAGGTTTCTCGAGGAGAAAACTCAGGTCATCAACTGAAACACGATTTTGTCGTACGCGAGATGAAGAGCGTCTCCCTCAAACGTAACAAAAAGGATTGGGCTGGTAAATTCACCTTCTCGTCGAGAATTCAATCAACGGAACCTCTGAGCCTCGCCGTTTGGGTTTACCACCAAGGTTCACCTACCCCTATACAATCTGTTGGCGGAAATCTCTCTAAAGAACCACCCCTTTGATGGACATTGGCCTGCGACTTTTCTATGATCCGAAGCCATGAATGCCTATGGTCGAATCTCTTACTTAGTCCTTTTCTTAATATTTTCCACCAAAGTTCTCGCCACGCAGGCCCCTCCCGAAGGGAGCGCATGGGGTTCCACCGAGTATGCTTTGCTCGGATCAAGTGGAAGCATCGATGATCAACGCATGGCCCATGCCGTGAGGTTGGGGGCATCCAGCCACATCGTCTTCCCACTCAACTCCTCAATCGAAGCCGGTTTTATGGATGAGGACCGCCGACGATATGTTCGACTCAATTTATTCGCCATTGGCAAACAGCCCCAAATCACACGAGGAGAACCGGTCCACCTGTTTTTGCTCGATCCCTACTATCGACTTGAATTTGCCAGCGTCCTTTGGGCCGAAGGCGGACCCTTTGCTTACACCCCGGCGGTTGAGGGCGGAATGTCCATTCGAATCAGCGACACCTGGGCGCTCTCTCCCGGTGTTCGCTTCTCATCGACAGATGGAGCTATGCTTGAACGAGACTCCACCATGATTTCTTTCATTGTCGGATTTGTACAGTTGGTTCCGCCCAACTAGTCAGAGTTGAATCGCTCGACCTGAGGACGAGGCCGAAGCTCCCCCGCGCATTCTCAATTTAGCGCTTTGTTTCTCGACCAGGTGACCAATGCTATAGAGTTCCCGCGCGAGCAATTGTAGGATGTCATCCGCAGTGACCAGTCCGCACACTTCTCCTGCCTCATTCATCACGACGAGCCGACGCACTCCTTTGTCATTCATTAGATCGGCTGCCTCTGCAATTCCGGCCGAGGCCTCTATCGTGACGATCTCAGGGCTCATGATTTTTTCGACAGAAAAATCAGGCGACAGATTATCAGCCAAGGTGGCAATCGCCAAATCGCGATCGGTGACCACGGCCAGAGGCTGACGACTGTTTTGGTTGGAAGTGACCACCAGGCCTCCGACATTGTGGCGCCTCATCAATGTGGCCGCCTGACGTAGGCTTGTTTGTTTTAAGATACAAATGGGATCGGATTGGCAAAGGGCTTCGATAGACATTGAACACTCCTCTTTTCAAGTCGTTGTTGCAAGCGAAGTGCCGCACCCAAGTGAAAAAGAGAAGCTACGCGCTAAAAAGTACGGCCCAATCTTCCCCATGATCAGGGGTGACGACGCCCCCAAGAAATTTTCAGCCAAATTCGCTCATGGGTGTAATAAAGGCCCAATTTTGTCAGAAGCTCCAAGCCACCAATACTCAGAGAAATTTCCAAATCGTGGGTAAAGATCCAAGAGATGCCGATCGTGGCCAACGTGCCCGCCAACCGCCAACTTACGCCTTTCACCAAACTGCGCCAGTGCGTTTCTCGCATCCACCCATTCCATTCCACATCTGGGAAGGTTGGCAACGGACAATTTAAGTTTTTTTCACTTCCCATAACCCCCCTCCCTCAAGTGACAATTAAAGGGAACGTGCGATCACACGGAGGGGTTGACATGAAGCAAGGATGGTTGGTCCTCATATTTCTATGCCTGATAGAAAGTGGGGCGAGTGCGAACTCGAATTCGATCAAACTCTATGTGTTTCCATCCCGACCGGTCCGTATCGATTGGCAAGACCCTCGATCTCTTTTGCAAAGCATGTTGGGCGCCATTTTAAGAAATAAAACCCACGCTATCGGGCATGTAAGTGTCGATGTCCAGTGTGAAAACGGTTACCACCGTCTCACGGGAGCTGTGACCGAGGACAAAGGCGAGAGTGAAAAACTGTTGCTTGAGGACAAGATTGCTTTTTCAATCTTAGAGCGCGGTTGGCCGGGACGCCTTGAAGAGCCTGACGAAATCCATGAGGCCATTCGCAAAGCGCGTGAAAAGGTGGATGGATTTTCGACGGCCGAGTTTGAAATCAACGGACCCGCCTGCCTTCGGGTTCAACAGTTTCTTGAAGAATATGATCACTCGGATCACCCGAAGTATTATGGATTTGCAGCCCGGCCCAGACGTCATGAAGGCGCCGGTTGCTCCGCCTTCGCGGCCGCTGTTTTAGAAGTCGCAGGAATTTTGACGCCTGAAATGAATCAAGCCTGGTTGCGTTCGGTCCAAATCCCTTTTTCTTTGATGCCTCCCCGAAGTCAATCACCACAGATGTCCATCATCGAAGTCTTGGACCACCCTGACAGTGAATTCTGGGCTCGCGACGATGTCTTGAATATGAACTTAGTTTTTTATGATCCCGACTTGATGCACGATTGGGTAAAATCCTTCGGGCAGAAAAAAAATGGCGAACCCTACTTGGAAGTCTATGCCACCCTCGCCCCAGTGCCCACCGACCCTATATTCAGCGGCGAGCCAGAGTTGGTGGATTTCGGTTTGGGGACGGTGGCTCGCCCGCAAACTCCTGGTCAAAGTTTTGTTTTAGCGCCCTAATCACATTGATACGAGGCGGACCAATATCCTTTTTCATTCCAAAAGACTGTGGCGTCACAGGTCACAAACTCAGGCGCACATCCATGGACTTCGGGGGGCCTTTGAGCGGTCGCTCTCAGGCGTGCAGAAAGTGAATCTCGTTCCGCCACCTGCATTTGGACGATTTCAGAAGGACATAGGAAAAATTTTTACGCACAGAAAACCCTGCAGAATTTCTCTGCAATGCCAAAAACCTATACACCGACGACCTTCCAGACAAACCAAAGCGGCGGCTGACCTCTCCTTGAGCGGCCACGTCCTTGCTCTTAGTCTCCCTAGGATTTGAGTTTAGGGGGATATCAAAATGAGACAACTTAGAAGCGGATTCGCCATCGCCGTGATGGCCGGCTTTGTGACTTTTATTTTTCAAAACTGTGATCGAGCTCGCTTTACTTCCGTGGCCTCGAGTGGGTCGAACGGCGGCCTAGCGATTCCATGCGGTGAGATTTCCTGCGAACTGACTCCCCTTACCGAAAAGCCCGCCACCACGACAATCCTTCTCGCACTCGGCGATGAGGTGAATAAAAAATTAGTGGGAAATCCGGTCTCTAACCAATTTCTGGTGGAATCCGTGATTCGATTGTCTTCCCCCGTAACCAACCCCAAGATCTTGATTGTTCGGGCCAAAGATACCCAAGGCGAAGATCCGGAAGACACTCTTTACATTCAAGACCTATTGCTTCGCTATCAATCACAAGTCATCGATGAACCCGCAAACGGTCTAACTCCTAATCATTTGCAAGGCTATGATCTGATTTGGTTCAACAACCCGGGTTACCCGCACAGCCTAGAGAAGACTTACCAAACTCTTCTCGCCTTCGATGGAGCGATCGTCTTACAAGGTGATGATATGGCTTGGTCAACCAAGGGATTTTCTGTCTCTGCCCTGACGGGTCTGGAGTTTATCGACAACGGAACTCGTGTTGTATGTGGCGGACAAAGCTATCCGCATGATAACAATCAGGGTGAACAGTATCGCGTCAAGTTAGACCCCAGCCACATCCAGGGACTCGATCAGGCCACCATCGAATTTCGCTACGGCAATGACATCGATAACACTCGCGTGACCTCGGCCCATGTGGAAGTTTTAGCCACGGCCCTCGGAGGCCCCGCACCATGTATCGATGAGCGTCCAGTCGTGGTTCGACATTATCGCTAATTTGCGACTCGACTTTGGGCGAGCGCGGATGTGAGCTTTGTTCTCCTTCTATCCCTGATCCATTAACCTGAAGTTATGGCCGCCAGTAACAAGATGCATGACGTTGCCGTTCCGGCAATTGTCATCGTGAATTTGATCGTATTTTCGCTCTGGAATTATTCCCAGTCCCCCGAAATCGTGCAGTTTCTCAATGACAATTTTATCTCCGGCCGCCCCGCCATCGGTGAAAATCGATATTGGACCTTGATCACTGCTTTATTTGCCCATCGTGACTTCGTCCATCTCTTCATTTCTATTTTTGGACTGTTGATCTTCGGATTCTTGGCAGAAGACTTGTTGGGCAGCAAAATGTTTTTCGAGTTTTTTATTGTCTCAGGTGTCGTCGGCGCCATGAACCATTGCATGATTGCGCCGTTACTCGATCGTCCAGACGCTGTGATCTATGGTTCCACTGGACCGCTTGCGGGAATCATGGTCCTTTGTTCCCTCATTTATCGCCGAAAAACCATCTGGTTGCTCAAGATTTTTCCGATCAAGCCCATTTGGGGGGCTGGCCTGTTCTTGGCTCTCGATACGATCGATTTGTTTATGCATGACGATGGAGTCAGCGCGCCGATAGGACACGCCAGTCATATTGGTGCGGCCATCACCGCCGTCGTCTTCTATAACAAAGTTTTGCGTTACAGGGTTTGGCGCAATCTCCAATGGATTGGCGGAGAAGAATTGCTTCCCGTTCGAGTCGAAAAGAAGACCGGTTGGCTGATACCGTGTGCAGACGCCGAGGTCTTTGATAAGACACTCGAGTACTACAAAGGCGTGCTCGGCCTGGTGCCCGATAAGCAAGGCACTCACCCTTTTGATTCGCAGTTCGGGCGCTTTGCCAACATCAAAATGCCCAATGGAATGGTGGAGATTGTGGAGTTACATCCCTCCGTGCGCGGAATTTATACGGCCCCGGTCATGTCACTAACGGTAGACAATTTCACGCAAGCGGTAAAAAACTTGGATAAGCGAAAGTGTGAATTTGTCACAGAAATTTTTACCCCTAAAGACAATTGGGCGGTCACCTTCTGCCGAGGTCCTGACGGGCATATGTATCAGTATTCAGGCCCTTATGATGGATCGTAGTTTTTTACGGCCCTTACTGCGATTTTCGGGCCGTGCATTCGAGCCCGTCTGAGCCAGGCTCGCAGGTCACTCTCTCGCACTCCCCCACTGCCTGAGGCACTCCATTTATCACTTTTACCGGGCAAAACGGCGCATCGTAAATACGCCCGGTGAGACCGTTTTGGTCCATTTCTTCTTGGCTGAGCTTTCTCTCGCCACTGGCGCAGGCCGAAAGACACAGAAGCCCCACCACAACTAAAACTTTATTCAAGGTACTCAATACCCACATGCATGATCTTAGGACTTAGCTTCTTAACCCAGCGAACTTCACCCAACATGGCCTTGAGGTGTCCTGTTTTGATTTTGACCGTCACATCCTTCACCAAAGTCGGGTCGGCCAACGCTACAAAACTGCAGCCTCGAAAAGATTCATCAATTGTGAGACCACTGATCTTGGGGCAAAAGAGTGTGCCTTTGGGTTCGACCTCCAAAAACACAAAACATCCTAAGTCTGGTTCAAAGCGGATTGATTTTCGACGGTTGCTGGCGCGCGCTCGTTTCTCCATTTGAAGTCCCCCAGAAGCCAGATTACTCGAGTTCTAGGCGACAAGGTAGCGAATAAAACGACCAGCACCGACCTTGCGAAGCGCTCCACCTTTCGATGCCCGACGCAGAACACGTTGGGCCACTCGAGGCTCCATTTTCATTATCGTCGCCCACTCCTCACTCGTTTGCGGGGAATTGGGGTCTTCGCGATACCGACCAAAAAAGAAGCCGTCCTTATCCAGAGACAATTGCTTCTGACGAAACAGAATTTTAGAATCACTCAGCGGTCGAAGAGCATAGGCGCCCTCTCGACTCTCCAGCCGCACCGGAATTTTTTCGTCCGCAATCCATTTTTTTAAACGCGAAATCATCTGCCGCACCCGACTGGGCGAAGAGTCGATATCAAAATACTCGTCCGCATGTATGGCGCCAAAAATTTCTCCCGGTCTTAATGGTCTATACAAATCACTCAGCAACAAAACCAAACCTCGGTGAAGGACACTGCCTTCCTCGGAGCCCGGAAACCAAGGATCCAGCTTTTGTGAGCCCAACCCCAACCAATCTCGCTCTTCAAACGAGCGAACGGCCTCAAGCTTGCGACGAAAACTCGGGTAAGGTGTTCCAAAATAAGCGCGCTTAGCCCAAACTGAATCGGGCTGCACCCTTGAGAGATGAAAATCGAGATCACGAAGAATCTCCCAGTCCCCCTTTGCGACCCCTTCTTTTCTAAGCTCTAGAAGTTGGTCAATGGACTGGCGATCCAAGGCGTCGACCACTCGTAACCATTTCTCAATGGCAAAGGTTGGCCGACTTTCATCGCCCGAGGCCAAAACGCGCGCCTGCTTTAAAAGGTCGCGAGCCTCACCGAAATAGTTTCGATCAATTTGAAATTGGGCGAAGATTTCTAAAACATTTGAGCGCAGTAATTTCAACCCGCGACCTTCGAGTTCTTGATCCAAATTTTCAAACTCCTGCACCGACCTCGGATCGGACAAGTAGACCAAGCAGGCCAATCGATTAACGAGACCAATCAACCGGCTGTAGTCCGAGATTCCGTTAGAGGCCAAGAATCGATCAAAGAACCAAAGGGCTTGAATATAATCCCAACGGTAAATGCAGCCAAATCCTCGAGCCATCAATACGCTTGGATCCGATTCCAAATCCGACTCAGACAAAATGCGATCGGCCTCTAAGAAAGCGCCCGCGTGTCTTAAGTTCATGGCGTACTCAATTCGCTCGGCTGAAGTGGCTAAGCGAGAACCACGCACTTTGGGGCGCACGATCGGGCTCAAGGCCCGCAAAGATTGCGCCCAAAGACCGCATCGGCGGGCAATCCCACAAATGGCGACTAAACGAGTGGGCGGAATTTTGACGAAGCTGATAGGCTTTAAGATTTCGGCCGCTTGTCGTGACTGACCGGCTCGAACCAGGGCCTCGGTTTCTCGCTCTAATTCCATCCAATCCATAGAATTAGCCTAGGGTTCGGGGTCGTCTTTTACAATAACCCTGTCCCAAGGTGAGACGGCTGGGCACTCTTTTTTTATCGGTAAGCGGCCTACTCCCAATAAAGGGATCTAAATCCCCGAAGATTGACCGAGAACAGCTCCTTTGCTGCCTGAACACAAGATGGCCGAATCCGCGTTGTTCAGATTTCCCGTTTGAGCAAAGCAATCGATCGGGGCCGCTGGGTCCGTGGCCCCCGAGCATAGGACCGCCGAATCGTGCACGTTCAAATTGCCTGTGCGATTGTAACACTCAATGGGGGCACTCGCGTCGCGGGCGCCCGAGCAGAGAATGGCCGAATCATGTTCATTCAAGTTTCCGGTACGGTTGTAGCAATCGATTGCGGGACTGAGGGCTCTAAGCCCTGGGTTTCGAATTGTTAAAGTCTTGCTTGAAGCAAAAGAACTAAATCCGATGGCCAAGGCCAAAAACAAATTGAGCATGATTGACTCCCCCTCATGCTTAAATGTTACTCACCGGCGTTTGTGAGACTCAACCCATATGGTCGGCGTCATTTTGAATTGCGTTTGTACAAGGCCAAGGCTTTCACTTTTTGGGCCTTATGATCCACGATGGGCTCTGGATACTTCCAGCGGGAGCGATCCGCCTCGGGGTCATGTAGTGCGGCGGTCGGCGCTTCACGCAGCTCTGGGACGTATTGTCGAATGTACTTCCCCTCCGGGTCAAATTTCTCACTCTGAAGCCATGGGTTGAAGATTCTAAAATAAGGCTGAGGATCACATCCGGTCGAAGCCGCCCACTGCCATCCACCATTATTGGGGGCAAGGTCACCGTCCAAAAGCAGATGCATAAAATGAGCCTCGCCCCACCGCCAATCGATCAATAAGTCTTTAGTCAAAAAGGAAGAGACAATCATCCGAACCCGGTTGTGCATCCAACCCGTTTTTCTCAGCTCTCGCATTCCCGCATCGACGATGGGAAATCCGGTCGATCCTTCCTTCCACCTGGCAAAATAATCTTCTCGATTCTCCCAAGCCAAATCTCTGAAGTCCGCCAAGAAAGCCCCACTTTCCACATCGGGACGGTGATAGAGGATGTGATAATAAAATTCTCGCCAGGCGATCTCTTTAACGAACTGATTTCGTCCCGAAGGCTTGTCCCAGGTGAGAGGCGAATTTACGAGGTGATGTAGAATCTGACTTGATGTCAAACTGCCATTCTTAAGAAAATGGGAAAGGCGCGACGTTCCCTCCATATCAGGGCGATCGCGGTCTTCCTTATAAGCTTCTAGCTTGTCTTTAAACTGCTTCAATTGCTGGTAGGCCTCACGAAAGCCAGCCGCCGGAATCGAAATCGTCACGCTCTTTCGATTCTCGCGGTCAAACCTATCGAATTCATCGCGCGTGAAATTGGCATCGGGCAAAACATCGGCCCAAGTCAGGCGGAACAAATCAGAGGGAGAATCGTTGACTTCGTATCGCTTGACCACTGCTTGCTCAGCCAATCTCGCTTGCCCGACTTTTCCATTGAGAGCCTCAAACCACTTTCGACCAAAGGGCGAGTACACCTGGTAAAACGATCCCGGCTGCGTCTTAAAGATCTCGTCGGGCTCAAATAGGAGATGATCTCGCGTCGTCAGCACCTCCAGTCCGTTTTTTTGCAGGAGCTTTTGAACTTTTTCATCACGGGCTCGGGCAAATGGTTCGTAGTCTCGATTCCAGCTGACAACTTGAGGCCGCAAAGTCTCCGATTGTGTCGTCAGCAGCCGGTCGAAGAAATCGGTTGGTTGTTCATCGACCACCAGTAAATTGCCGCCCATGGCGCGAAATTCAGATCGCAGGGCGCTCAACGTCTTTAGAAAAAAGGCGAATCGATTGTGAGAAAAATCGGGGCGGGCCAAAAACTTGGAATCAAAACAAAAGAGCCCGAGAGTCCTTCCCTCCGTCCTTTTCCAATTCGCTCGCAGGGCTGCGTTTCCAGCAATTCTTAGATCGCGCCGAAACCAATGGACACCCCAAGGGGCAAGGATCTGCTTGGCTGAATTCATGCTCCCAGAACAGTGCATGGGCCCGGATCCAGCGTCAAGGTCGCTAACATACGAATAGTTTCTAATTCTGAGACACAGAATGGATCGGTAAAATAGCTCAATAACTTCACGATCTTAATCATTTACAGGAAACGTATAGGAAACGAATAAAATGTATATCATATTGTAATTAATCATATTTTTGAATAACATAAGCCTATCAGTACAGATAATTGGTAATTTACAGGAAACATATTGAGTGGGGGGTAGCAAATGCATAGGAACGACAAAATCGTCGCCACTGAGGTTGGCAATCCGCATGACCTGTACCGGCTTTTTGCACTCCCAATCACATGGCTTTTCTTAGTCGGTTGTACGGGCGTGGCCCAAGGGAGTAAGGCGGGCGCACCGGTTGACTCCTCTTCCACCATAACACCCGCGCCGACCCCGGTGCCAGCGCCGGCCGCACCGCCGGCTCCGAGCCCGGCTCCGACACCAAATCCGATGCCGGCACCGACGCCAACGCCATTGCCTGCTCCCACTCCCATGCCATCGCCTGGCCCCGGAGTTTCGGATTTCCCGAAAGACGGCTTTTGTAACGACAGTGGAGTCAGCTGGGCCTTTTGCGAAGATTTCGATGGTCAAGGCTCTGGCGGCAAAGCCAGCGTCAACTTTGCCAACTCAGGCATTCACTATCACTCGCATAGCGGATTCACTTTTCTAAACACCACCTGCGATTCAACAAAGAACGAAGGCAGCAACTGCGAACCCTACGCCCTGAATGGCTCCTTATTCTTGAATGCAGAGGACGGTGGATTTGGCTTGAATGTCCTGCGGGTGGAGCGGCCCTTCGACATCACCAATCGAGAAGGCCGAATCCATTTCCGTACGCAGTTAAAGGGCCACGGACGCATGAAACAAACAGTGCACTTTACACCGACCGCCAACAACACCCTGCCCGACTTACGTTTTCCCGAATTTAGTATCGATCTCGCCCCCGCTTTGACCATTCAATTTCAAGGTGATGGAGGTTGGCCTTTTGAAATCCTGACTTTCAAAAACGGCGCAGTGAACAAAATGGAACACGTTGACGGTCCATTTGAATACATTGGGTTTAAAGATTTCAATCCTGAAAATCAGTACGACATAGATATTTATGTTTCGCGCACTCGGGTCCGCATCCTGATGAATGGAATCCAGATTTTTAACCAGCCCTTCAACATCGAGTTCAACGTCGGGTATGTTTACTTCGCGCAACTCGCTTACAATCCAGTCAAAGACAATTCACCGGAACGAAATACGGTTGGCGAAGCAGGCAATCGATTTCTTTGGGACAATTTCGCCTTCGACGGTCCCGTTTGGCCAAAGAACGGACTAACACCCGAGAATAAAAAAGTGATTCTCTTCCGCGCCTATGAGAAAGCCTCCTGCACAGTCAAAGGGATTCCCGCCGAGATTCCGTTTGCCCTGCAAGGCTACGACACCTGGCGAGTCGAGTTAGACAGGAGCCTCCCGATCGGGATTGCCGATATTCGCTGCAGCTCTCGAGTCGACTATGGATTACCGCAAGGTGAATCCGTCGACATTGGGGATATTGAAGTCATCGAGCGCAAATAAACTTTAGAGCGGGTGGGGTTATGAAAGCACAGCGAACGAAATGGGCCTTAAAATTGCTCTCCTTGGTCTTAACCTTTCAAGGATGCACCAATTCCTATCAGGCGATTCAGCTAGCCGCGAGTTCGCAGGTTCCAGCCGACGTGGTTCAAGATTTTTCGGCCAGTGAATGGCAAGAACTGCAAAAACTTTCACCGGCCCCACAGCTGCCAAAACCACCCGTCGATGTCACCAATCGATTTGCCGACAATCCAAATGCCGCGAAGCTGGGACAAGAACTTTTCTTTGATCCTGGATTTTCAGGCCCCTTGCTCGAAAGTGACAACGATGGATTTCACGATGGTGCGGGTTTGCAAGGGGAAACAGGGAGAGTTTCGTGCGCTTCTTGCCATGTGCCAGCCTCGGGATTCTCGGATACGCGCACCATACACAAGCAACTTTCTCTCGCTTCGGGATGGACCTTTCGACGTACTCCCTCCATTCTTGATGTGGGACATGCCAAACTTTTGATGTGGGATGGAAGGTTCGATTCTCTTCAACGTCAGGTATTGGCCGTTTTTGAATCCCCGATGGAGGGAAATAGCTCCCGTCTTTATTTCGCCCAGGATATCGCCAGGCGGTACGCCAGACCTTACCAAGATTTATTTGGCAAAGACCCGACCGTGGTTCTGGGATCAAGCTATCCTCAGCTCGCACCCCAGGACTCCGGATGCAAAATGATTTTGAATTCCACCACCACTCCCACGGACGACTGCGCCGATGGAACACGAAATGGTGTTCCCGGCGCGGCTGACTACGAGTCCCTGAGTCCCGATCAAAAAAATCAAGTGACTGAGATTGTGTTAAATGTCGGCAAGGCCATCGCCGCCTATGAGCGCCTGCTGTCTTGCGGAACTGGCCGGTTCGATGCCTATATGCATGGCGACCGATCGGCCTTGAGCGAAAGTGAGATTCGAGGCGCCAAACTTTTTGTCGGCAAAGCCAAATGCGCCGACTGCCACAGCGGTCCATTTTTTTCGGATCAAAAATTTCACAACGTAGGAATGTTTCCGGCGATCGTGTCGGCGGCGTTTGTTCGCAAGAACGATGAGGGCGCTGAAAAGGGTCTCGCGCAAGTCGTGGCGGATCCGCTCAATTCGCAGAGCCCGTTTTCAGATGGTCACGATGGCCGACTGCCAACGACCCCAGCCACCAAAATGCTAGGCGCGTTTCGCACTCCCATGCTTCGTTGCTCTTCCCAGCGGCCTTCCTTTATGCGCACGGGTCAATTTCGAACATTGGAGCAAGTGGTGGAGTTCTTCAATAAAGGTGGTCACAAGCAGCCGGGGGTTCCCGCTCCCGCGATCATTGGTCATCTTGGGGAAACTGAACTCACTCCCCTCGGGTTGACGGATGAAGAAGTCGCGGATGTGGTGGCATTTATCAAATCATTGGATGGACCAGGCCCTGCACCAGAGCTTCTGAAAGATCCGTTTGAGTGATGAATTCTTGAATGTTATTGGTAGGGGCGACTGCCTGTGACGCAAACGCCCGGAATCATTGGATCTCGAATACCGCAAGTAGACTGAGAAAGGGACAATTTCTCCACCTCGGTCAGGAAGGCATCCTGGCGGTAGCGAAGCTTTTGTAGGCATTCGGGCGGCTAGCCTGCCCAAAAACGACGGACCGACAGCTCTGAACGATTTGGCTTTGAAGCGACCTTTTTTGGCGTGACTGTCGGAATCTTAACAGGCGAAAACTTTTCTTAAGGCTGATATAAATAGCCATGGCGAGAAGTTTTCTTTTTTCATTTTTAATCTTCTTGGAGTTGGCTGTGGCTAGATCTGCCAATGCGCAACTCCTTCAGGTGTCAGAGGCAACTCAAATTCAGGGCGTATGGCATCTTAAAAAGACAGGATGCTTAGTCGAGGGAAAATTTGGAGATGAAAAGACGCTTCCGACTCTTGGAAAGCTAATGACTATTGTATCAGATGGACGAATTTCAAATGTAATATCGATGCATGGTGCGTGCATTTCGAGAAGTGAGAGCATACTCAGCAGAGGGCGTGCAGGCCAATTTTCTCATAGCAAGAAAGTCACTTATCCGAATTGTGGGGATGTTGGTAAACCCCACGAAACCGCGGACCTATACACATATTATCTTTTAGGTACGGATTTACTGGAAGTGGTGACTACTCGACCTTGCCAAGGAGGCACGGGCAGTTTTGGTATGATTTACTCGCTCGAAGAGCAACCCTCTAGTTAGGTACCGAAAAACCCTTCAATACTTAGCGATAGCCCATTGTGATCACACTGGGCACCTGCTTCTAGTGTCCCCATGGCATTCGGTTATCTAAGTCCTGACTATCTTGGCAAATGAACTTTGGTGTGCGGATTACAAAGGCCAGTTTTTAATGGGCAACAAGGGGCTCTTCTCAGTAGGTAGTGGAATGCTGAGTGTCAAAGAAAGGGATCCAACCAACCCCAAGAACTTCTTAAGATTTTAGTTACGAAGCTAAATTTTAAGGAGGTGTCGTCGGTGGATCCCAATTGG
>JBFWON010000034.1:0-34913 GCA_050250515.1 Bdellovibrionales bacterium
CAACATGCGAACTGCGGTCCTTAGAATTGTCGGGGCCTTTGGTGAACGACAGGATATCTCTCTAGAAACGGGCTCGGTGATTCCCGTTTTATGTCGAAGGGCCATCGAATACCCGGGCCGCAAACCTTTTACTCTTCTGGGTCAAGGGCTCGAGACCCGGTCGTACTGTTATGTAGGGGACGTGGTCTCTGGCTTGATGGCGGCGGCCGATGTCTTGGACAAAGAAAAGTCGGTCGGTCCGCTGAACCTCGGGCGCGAAGGCCGGGTGCGAATTCTGGAGATCGCTAAAAAAATTGTCGAAATCTCGGGCAAGGACATTGAAATCGCCCATCTCGCGGCCCAAGAAAGTGGCATTCGGGGCCAGGCTGTGGATATGACGGCGACGCTCAAGCAGCTTTCGAATTGGCGCCCCACGGTCAGTCTCGAAGAGGGACTGAAAATTTGTTACGCCGACGTAGCGGCCCGTTTAAGAAAAGGGGAGGCCTAGTGGTTATCGTTCAATCTCCGGTTCGAATTTCTTTTTTTGGTGGTGGGACCGACTACCCCGTTTGGTTTCGAGAGCACGGCGGTGCGGTATTGGCCACAGCCATTGATAAATATTTATACATTCAATGTCGAAAGCTGACCCCATTTCATGATCACAAGCACAGGATTATTTATTCTAAGATGGAAGACGTTCGAGAAATTGACGAAATTAAACATCCAGCGGTTCGTGAAGTTTTTCGCTACATGCGCGTTGAAGAGGGCATCGAGATGCACTACGACTCAGACCTTCCTGCCAGGTCGGGTATGGGCTCAAGTTCCAGTTTCGTCGTGGGACTGATGCATGCATTACATGCCCTGCGCGGCGAAATGGTGGACAAGGAACATTTGGCCAAAGACGCAATCTACGTCGAGCAGGAGCTGATCAAAGAAAATGTGGGCTGCCAAGATCAAATTATGTGCGCTTATGGTGGATTCAACATGGTTCTCTTCAAGCCGGGAGGGGGATTCTCTGTTCAGCCCGTGCCGGCAAAGGCCGAGCGCCTGACGGAGCTGCACAACCACCTTATGCTCTTTTACACCGGCACCAGTCGCCTCGCTTCTGATATAGCGAAAGAGCAAATCAAGAGCACGCCCAAGAAAGCCTCGGAGCTGACCGCTATGCGAGAAATGGTGGACGAAGGTCTTAAAATTTTAACGGGACATGGACCCATCACGGACTTCGGCAGACTCCTGCATGAGAGCTGGAAGCTCAAGCGCAGCCTGACAGATAAAATTTCAAATTCGCAAATCGATGACATCTACGAAACTGGAATGAAGAATGGAGCGGTTGGCGGAAAGCTGTTGGGTGCCGGCGGGGGCGGATTTGTTCTGTTGTTTGTGCCACCCGAACATCAGCAGCAGGTTCGGGCTTCACTGAGCCAATTTATTCAAGTTCATTTTGGCTACGATTCTCTTGGTACCAATATTATCTTCTTTCGCCAGCCACAGGTGGCCTGAGCTATCGCCGTAGATCGGGCGAATTGAGATTGTCGCGAAACCACTGCACGGTGTTGCGAAGCCCTACTTCCAGAGTCGTCGCGGCCGACCAATTTAAATCCCGTTTCGCTTTCGTTACGTCAAACCAGCGGCGCTTTTGACCCTCGGGTCGATCGGTCAACCATTTGATTTGACCCTTGTATCCAGTGACAGACTTCAAAACTTCGCAGATCTGCGAAACCGATGTCTCTTCACCCGAAGAAATATTTACGACGTCAGTGCTCGTATAGTGTTCACAGGCCTTCATCATTCCTTCGGCCACATCAGGCGCATAAATGTAGTCGCGGGTGGGCGTTCCGGTTCCCCAAACTTCCACTTCGGGCTTATTGTCTCGGGTGGCCTCTACAAATTTTCGCACCAGGGCTGGGATCACATGACTGGAAGTCAGATTGAAGTTGTCGTATTCGCCGTAGATGTTGCCGGGAATGCAAATCACGGATTTGAATCCGTACTGTTGGTGATAGGCGAGGCTTTGAACCGCCAGCATCCTTTTGGCGAGTGAATAGGGTGCGCTTTCTTTTTGCGGGCGACCATCCCAGAGAGAACTTTCGATTAACGGCATATTGGCGTGCTCGGGATAGCCGCAGCCAGCTCCTGCGGCCACGATCTTTTCAACTCCCGCCTTGTAGGCATAGTGGAAAACAAGAGTGCCCATCATGATGTTTCGGTAGAAAAAATCCGCCGGACGTTCCTTATTGGCAAGAATGCCACCCACAAGACCAGCTAGATGGAAGACTAGGGTGGGCTTGGCCTCGCGAAACATTTTCTCAACCTCAGACTCGCGGGTGAGGTCAAAGTCACGACTGGAAACAGCGACCAACTCGCGAGGTTCCAAGGACTTTAGCTTGGCGTGAACGTGCTTGCCTAAGAAGCCAGTGGCACCCGTAAGAAGCACGCGATAGTTCGAAAAATAGCCCAATTGCACCTCGAGGTCTGGCTTTAATACTGACTCTAATGGGGAGCCAGTTCAAGTGGTCTGCGTGCTCGCCCGACAATTGTCTCGAATGGTGGGGGAAGGTGCCGTGCGCTTGAAATTGACCAGCTCCCACGGCAACCTAGAGGTATGTATCCTTTAGTTCCGGGTAAGTTTTCACAAGATGAAGTCGACGCCGCTATCAAATCCATGGCCACCGATCAGTGGACCCTTGGACCTGAAATTCGATCCTTTGAAAAGACGTTTGCTCAAACTGTAGGTTCAAAATATGCGGTGATGGTCAACTCAGGATCTAGCGCGAATCTACTTGCCCTCACGTCTTATTTTTTTCGTAAGGAGAATCCTCTTCGTCGTGGGGATGAAGTTCTGGTGCCCGCTCTCGCTTGGGCTACGACTTGGGCGCCCCTGTGGCAGCTCGGTTTGCGAGCCCGAATTGTAGATATCAATCCCAACACTTTGAATGTGGATCCGAGCGCCTTCAAGGCGGCCCTCACGAACAAGACGAAAATGCTGATGGCCGTGAGCATCTTAGGCAATCCCTGTGATCTGAAGGCCTATCGCGATTTATGTGATGAGTCCGGGCTCTATTTTCTTGAAGACAATTGCGAGTCGATTGGCGCTACCGTTGGCGGAAAGCAGGCGGGCACATTTGGTGACACGGGAAGTTTCAGCTTTTTTTATTCCCATCACATTTCGACGATTGAAGGCGGAATGGTAGTGACCAATTCCGACGAGACTTATGAACTTCTGTTGGCTCTTCGCGCGCACGGATGGACCCGGGACTTGCCGAGTCAAAGCGCCCGCATTCCCAAAGCACCTTCTGATTTTCCGGCTTATGTATTTTTATATCCCGGTTACAATTTGCGTCCAATTGAAATCATGGCGGCGATTGGCAACGTCCAGATTCGAAAATTGCCGGAGATGGTGGTCCAACGGCGAGAAAACGGGAAGAAATTTTTAAACATGATGAAGAGCCATCCCAAGTTCACGGTCCAGGAAGAACGCCACGGCGAGAGCTCCTGGTTTGCCTTCACCATGATGCTCCAGAAAAAAGATTCGGCACAAAGGGATCGGCTCTACCAGGTGCTCAAAGACGGCGGGATTGAGTCGCGTATGATCACGGGTGGAAGCTTCTTCAAACATCCAATGGCTGAGTTTTTTGACGTCAGTGCCAGATCGGCAACACCGGTGGCGGATCACTCCCATGACGCAGGAGTCTTTGTCGGAAACCACGATATTCCATTGGATACTCAACTCGAGCGACTCGACCAGCAGCTAAGGAAATTTGAAAAGCAAGAAGGGCTATAGGTCTTAGATGCTTCTTTCCGTTCTTGTGTCCTTTAAAAATGAAGAAGAAAACTTAGGCGAACTCATCCGGCGCGTCCGCGAATCGCTAAGAGGAATCTGTCAGCATGAAATTGTCTTGGTAAACGATGCTTCAACGGACGGTTCTCTGGAAATCTTACGAAACCATATCAATGGCGGCGACATTCGGATTTTAAATACTTCCAGATCCTTTGGTCACGGTCCTTGTTTGATGGCCGGTTTACATCGCTGTGCTGGAGACGCCGTGGTCTATATTGATGCCGACCTACAGGATCCACCGGAAATGATACCGCAATTGGTGGCGGAATATAAAAAGGGCTTCGATGTGGTGATGACCGTTCGTAAGGAACGGGAGGGTGAAACCTGGTTAAAGAAATTCATCACCAAGAGAGCCTATCAAGTGCTTCATCATGTTTCGCCCAATACGTTTGTGGAAAACGCAGGGGATTTCCGATTGATCTCGCGCCGAGTGGTGGAACAGATCAAGAGTCTTGACGAGCGGGACGGAATCTTTCGGGGCCTCGTTAGCTGGGTCGGCTTTCGAGTCGCGAAAATCGAGTATGTGCGAGCCCCCAGATACCGCGGCACAAGTCACCACGCGTTTTTTACTGGGGTGCCGGCGCGATACTTTTTAAATGCTCTCGTTTCGTTTTCCAACTATCCCATCTATTTCGCCATGGGCATCGGCCTTTTGATTGGCCTTTCCTCTCTAGCCTTGGGTGCCGTGCTGATGTTTCTTTGGCCGGAGCGTGAGGCCTGGTTTAGAGCATCAACCGCCCTGCAAGTCGTGCAAGTTTGTCTGCTCGGGTTTATCACTTTTCTAATGGGTCTGTTTGCTTTGTACAATGCCCGTGTCTATCAGCAGGTTCGCGGCCGACCAGATTATATTATTGAGAGCACCGAAGGATTTCCTGAGTCCTCCATCGCTCGAAAACAGGCTTAACTAGCCACCTGCCGAAGAATAGCTTCGGTGCTAAGGCCCTCTTGGCCGTGCAGATAATCCCTTGTCCCCAAGTGAAAGTGGTAACGGTCGGAAAGACCGATGGGTGTGAAATTCTTAGTTAGGTTTCTCTCAAACAAGAGAGAGGCGATGGCGGCATCCAGTCCACCTTTTCCGACAAATCCTTCTTCCAACGTCATGATATGGGAATAGCGACGCAGGATTCGGCTGAGGGCCTCACCATCGAATCCTTTTGGCGCGAGCACATCGACAACTCCTAGCGGGAGATGGTTTTCGGCCGCCTTCTTGTGAACTTCGAGAGCTCGGTGGACCATGTATCCGGTGGCGACCAAGCAGGTGTGCCCCCCCTGAGTCACTTCGACAAAACCCTTCTGCACATCATCTTGATGGATCCCCGCATGCAAGGCCGGGAGCGCCTTAGCATCGAAGCGCAGGTACTTGGGGCCGGGATGGCTCATACAGTAATCAAAGAGCGCGGAGGCGGTGAAGTGGTCGCACGGTGAAAACACTTTGAAATTGGGAAGCGTCCGCATAATCGAGAGATCTTCGAGACAGTGGTGTGTTGGACCGGAAACTTCGTAAGAAAAACCCGCGCCCACACCAATTAGATTTACGTTCATTCCTCGAAGCTGGGACAAAATGGCCATATTGACGCGAATTTGCTCGTAACAACGCATAGTAATAAAGGGCGCGATGGCATAGGCGAAAACTGTAATGCCCTCAAGGCCAATGCCGCTCGCCACGTTGATCAAATTTTGTTCCGCGATTCCGACGTTGATAAAGCGATCCGGGTGGCGAGCCCGAACTTCATCCAGCGCGGGGGCCCCAAAATCGGCCGAGAGAAAGAAGATGTTCTCGTTGCGATCCATAGCCTCAAGCACCTTTTTGATAAAGGCATCTCGCATCGTGGTCATTTCAGCCTCGCGATCGCTTCTGAGATTTCGATTTCGGATAGAGCCACAATATGGCAGTGCGGGGTGGCCTCAAGCTTTGGTACGCCTTTGCCTTTTCTAGTCTCTGCAATAAGGACCTTGGGTCTTTTGTCCTTTTTCTCACATAGCTCCGTTAATCCTTCGTAAACAGCCATTGCATTGTGACCATCGACTCGCGCCGTGGTAAATCCGAAGGCCTCAAATTTCTTTTCGAGGGGTTCTAAATTGATCACGTCAACGGTGTGGTTCAACATGCACTTTCCATTTAGATCGACAATCATGTGAAAGTTTTCAAGCTTGTGATGACCTGCGAACATGATGGCTTCCCAAACCGCACCCTCGTGCAATTCTCCGTCACCCGCAAGCGTGAACACTCGCTCTGACCGCTTGAGAGTTCTTAAGCCCATCGCCATACCCGCGGCCACACCCACACCGTGTCCTAGTGAGCCGTTTACGGTTTCAAATCCTGGGATAATGGGGTCAGGAATGCCGCCCAGTCTTGAACCTGACTTGCAGACCGTCTCAAGTTCCTGTTTTTCGATGAAGCCCAAGTCAGCCAACACCGGATACATAGAAATGGAGCCATGGCCCTTTGAAATAACAAAACGATCACGCTCGGCCCAAGCGGGTTCGTCCGCGCGAAATTTTAGAATCGGCCCATAATAAAGTGCAGCCAGGATCTCGCAATTGGATAGGGAGGAAGCCACCCGTGTCTCTCGGGCCGCTTGATGGATCCGAAGTGTCTCCAGGCGAATCCAATTTCCCTTTTCAGCGAGGAATTCTGCAAGGTTGGCTTCCGTTGGCTTGGCTGACTTTAATGCACTCATATTCTTATTTTAGGCGCTGCCAGATTGGACTTCTAGGCCTGGAGTGAGACGTCAGATAGATCTGGACTAGGTCTTGGCCGGGCTTCACCCTGCTTAATACTTCGGTACTGAAAATCGACCCGAAACAAGGAAGTTCCACAGCCTAGCTACGAGTGGGACTTTGTAGTAAAAAAATCTTAAAGTGTCGCGTAACCAACCGGTGCCGGCCGGATTGAACCGCATAAAAAACGGTAGAACTTGCAATTTTCGCTCACTAATGGCGACGTTATGCCAAAGCAGACGTTCACACCCGACGAGGTGAATTCGGCCATCCATGGATTGCCAAATTTGCGTCTGATACTTATCAAAAAAGGGTGCAAAAAGATCGGCGGGCGAACTCTCCTCCAACCCCATGGCAGAGATCAGGTCTCGTCTCACAAAAATGGCGTTGTAGTCCAAAACAGAAACCAGGGCATAACCTTTTTGTTTCGCCAGATCACAAAACGCCGTCAAACTTGAGGAGTGGTTAATAGAGAAATCTTTGGGTTGCACGTACTTGAGATGGAGCGGGATTGTCGGGTTAAACTCGACCAACACAATCTTCGGTTTGACTGAATTTAGACTCTCCCAGAGATGGTATTCGCACCCATCAATATCCATCGATACTATATCAGGATCAGCGGGAAAACCGTGAACGCCCGTCAGAAGGGAATCCAGCGAGTTGTCGCCGCTAAAGTCGATGAACTCATTAATTAAATGCGCGGTTTTACGATCGCCGTGATTCTTCTTAAGATCCTCGAACTTGCCCTTGTCGGCTTCGATGAACACCACGTTCCAGTTGTGTGACTCGAGAAGATGACAGGTGTTGCTGGCCCAAATCCCGTCCCAGGCGCCAAACTCCACGGCCCAACGATTGGAATTCGGCAGCTTTCCTATCAGATGGGACAGAACACCGTCTTCTCCATTATGGGAATGGACGTTCTTGCGAAACTCGAGAAGACCACTCATACGGCAATCTTCTCCTCGTGAATAAGGCGGTCGAATATTCGCGGCCAATAAAACGTTTCACCCAACTTTTGCGCATTTTCCCGATACTGCTGATAGATATCAGGGCGGCCCCAAAGGAATTCAATCTTTTCCGCAAATTCGGTCGGTGTTAGGTCTGCAATCATTCCGGCTTTCTGTTCTTCCAGATCGCGAGCGATGGGAGGCACCGAAGTGGTGATGACCGGTAGTCCGCAGCCCAAATACACCTTTATCTTAGAAGGGTCCGCATACTGAGAAAAATTGTCTTTTAGGTTCGGATCATAGGGCGCAAGCCCAATTCCGCACAGGGACAACCTTCTCTCAAGATCAAGCGAATCCGGAATAAGTCCATGGAAACGGACCAGGTTGTCGATCCGGCCCTCTCGCACCGCTTGTTTGAGACGAGTCGTATCGCCTGGGCCAAAAAAATGAAGATGAAAATCATGTCCCCGCCGCTTGAGCTCTTGGACCACGTGTAAAAGAAAGTCGGCTCGCACATTTTTAGCGTTGGCGTTGCCGATAAAAACCAATTGCTTCGGGTCATTCGGCACGGGCCCATTGGCAAAAATCTGCGCCGAATTATTGCCCATCGGGGCCAGTCTATAGTTCACGTCCGTCAAGCGAAAGCGCCCGTCGGCCTCGCGTCCTTTTAACATTTCAAGGCTCATGGTCCACACCGAATCGGCTCGGGTGGCGACAAAAGAGTCGAGTTTTCGATAGAGCCATTCCGCTAGGGGATTTCCAAATCGAGTGGGTGAGTAGTCGACCACGAGATAGGAAAATCTCTTGATCAAACCCCACTTGCGAAAAAGATACGCGACAAAGCCTAAAAGATTATTCGATGCCAAGACAAAGTCAGCTCCCCTTACATGAGACCGCCCCCAAATGAGAAGCCATAGAACATCCTTCAGGTAGGAGAGCAATTCGGGCCGATAAAAGCGAATACTTGATTTTTCCTGGTTAATTAGGCGCTCGCCCTTGTAATACTCGACGCTGATTTCTTTCTTGGTCGACATAAAAAACGGAAACTTGATGTAAACGAGCTTGGCATTTTTCAGCTTAAGATAATCAGCAAAGGCGGAAGGAAAGCCCGTCACACCTTCAGTCTCGTGCGACAAAAAAACGATCTTCATCAGCTGACTCGCTTCTGGCCCGAGTCGGGTCTTGCTTGGTCGATGATCGGTCGAATACTCTCGAGGCGGCGGTACAAGCGAATCGTGTCGGTCATAAGGGAAAAGCCGACCTTTATAACATGCAGTAGATCCAAGGGTGCCGGCCGTTTGTTTTTTAGAAAGTAGTCCATTCGAATCGGTGCCTCTAGCGTCTGGCCATATCCACACATTTTGGCAAGGGATAGCAGCTCAAGATCGAAGCCATAGCGATCAATTTGCAAGTGCGGAAGAATGGCATCGATCACTTCCCGGCGAAACAGTTTGATTCCGACCTGAGTGTCCGTGACATCGATATCAAATAGAAACCGGATCATTTTTTGAAACATCCAACTCAGCAGTTGTCGATACCAGGGATACTCCACTCGGCTTTGTGGATGTCGTTTTGAGCCAATCACAATGTCGACTTGGTAAAGAGCCATCAAGCCCATAAAAATGCGAATCTCTTTGGGATGGATTTCTAAGCCACCATCGATAAAAAGAATATACTTCCCAGTCGCCATTTCAAAGCCTTTGCGGACGGCGGCGCCCTTGCCCGTATTCTTAAGGCTAAAAAGAGGCCGCACATTGGGGTGGCGAAAGCGAACCAGGTGCAGATTGGTTTCGTCAGTACTCCCGTCGCTAACAACGATGATCTCGAAATTCTTGAAGTATTGTTCGACTTCACCGAGGAGTGTATCTAGGTTTTCAGTCAAATGCTCGGCCTCGTTAAAGACGGGCACTACGATACTCAGTTTATAATCGTTGAGATCACTTATCTCCGCGGGCATGTCTATATTATCGGCTTTTCGTTGAGAAATTCCAATTTGCGACCCGACCATTCGCGAGTTAAGCTTTTCGAATGACGTTTAAAAAGTTCAGCCTGGTAATGGCAACTCTGAATTCTGAGCGCACCATCGAAAAAGCGCTGGCGGCCATTCGCGCCCAGGACTATCCCCAAGACCAGGTCGAAATTCTAGTTGTCGATGGGGGCTCGACCGATCGGACTCGCGAGATTGCGAAGAAGTTTTCCTGTCGAATTTTGGACAATCCCAAGGTCGAGCCGGTGGCGGCTAAGATCATCGGGATTCGGGAAGCGACGGGGGATTACCTCGTTTATCATGATAGCGATGAAGTGATGGAAGACACAGGAGCCTTACAAAAGCGGGCCGCAGCTCTTTTCGAGAACCCAGATGTATTTGCTGTTTTTGCCGAGGGCTATCGGACGCCGACGGGTCTTTCCTTTGTGAATGCGTATATAAATGAATTTGGCGACCCATTTTCCATGTTTTATTATCGCCTCTCTAAAGATTATCGTTTTTTTCCGCATGATATCCTCAAGTTTTGTCTCCGCAAGAAAGAAACGAACCTTTATCGAGTTTACGAAACCCGTCCGGATCGTCCTCAGCCCATTATGGAGACAGCCGCGCAGGCTAGCGCCATCGATCTCGCTTTTTTCCGGAAGAATTTTTCGGACTTGCTCGATAAGCCGTGGGGTTTAGTTCACTTTTTTTATCACATGCAGACGCATACCCGAAAATTTGCTGTGACCCGGAATGATCCCGTGGCCCACTACTCCGCCGACCATTGGAGCGGATATTTACGAAAAATTCGATCGCGCGTTTTGAATAACATCTTCCAGAAAGAGTCTTTGGCCGCGGCGGGATTTACGGGACGAGCTCAGTTCGAGCCTGTCCTTCGACGGGCGAAGCGATTTGCGTTTTTACCTTATGCGCTGTTGGGCTTTCCGCTTTTCGTGGACTGCATTAGGTACATGATCACGCGGAGAGATTGGCGTTACATCGCGGTCTTCCCACTGACACTCTATACGGCCTTTTCGATTTGTTGGTATCTGCTTTTAAAATGGACGGGCTATCGACCAGTACAAAAAGGCTACGGTGTTTGAGTTGCCTGATGTGCCGACGAAGACTCAAACAAAGTGCGTTCAATCGTGTCAATAATGAGCGAGCTCGGGCTCCACGGCGGAGTCGAGGCGGGCCGCTTCCATCTCTCCGAGTGTTCCAAAAACTCATCGATCAGGTCCGGCTGAAACTTGGATAGCAGGCAATTGGAGTGAAGCCCTTCGGCCCGTTCGGTGGTGTCGCGCAGAATGAGACACGGAACCCCTAAGTAGTGACATTCTTCTTGATTACTTCCACCATCCGACACGACAAAGTCGGCCTGGGCCAATAAGTTGATAAACTCAGTGAAGGGTAGTCTTGGAACAAGCTGAATGCCCGCCTTTTCCAATTTGAATTTTAAAACCGGGTCTTTTTCGATCTTGTGCTTTGTCTGCGGATGCATAACAAAAAGGACTTTGCGTTTCTTTCCGACTCGAACCAAAGTTTCGAGGATCAGTTTCCAGCGCGAGTGATTGGTCAGGTTTTCATAGCGATGGATATTGGCGACCACGTAAGATTGCTCCACACCACTGAGTGGATTTCTTTGCAGAATAATTCGTACGGTGTCAGAGAGAGTGTTGCCCCCCGTAGAGAAAACTCCGTGATCGTACCCCATCTTCTTCAAATTTTCGGCGGCTAAGTCGTCCGGAGCCATGTGAACGCTGGCGTAGCGAGAGACGATGCGGCGATTGATCTCTTCAGGAAAAGGCGAAAACAGAAAGCCGGAACGAAGTCCCGCTTCGATATGAACTACGGGTAAGCTTAAGCGTCGACCCCATTTGGCGCCAATGATAGTCGAAAAGGTGTCTCCATGGACGATCACCACGTTCGTGTCCTTGGGGACAAAGGAGCGTGGCCGCTTGATCCAGGCCCGCACGAACCATTTCATTGCCTGCCAAGAAGTAGACAAGTCCGCCTTAGTATTCAGTGATTTCAGGTACCGATCTTCGGGCAATTGAAAATTATCATACTGGCGTTTTAGACTGATTGGACTTTGGCCGGTTGAGAGAACGGTCCAAGGATAGTTGCGCTCGTCAGCCTCAACGATAAGAGGATAGATTTTTATCAGTTCAGCAGCTGTGCCGATGATGAAGCAAGTGCGCATCCCAATAGTGTGGGAGGGATCGCGCCCAGGAGCAAGGCGCGATTCGTTTTAGCGATTACTGGCTTGTTTGGGGCTAGAATCTAGGTTCTCGGTGGCAATCCGGTGCCCCGTAAGCGCCACCAAAATGATGGCCAAAAGTAATATTCGACGCATCTCTTACGCCGCTGCTTTTTGTGGAAGGGCGGGTTGCAGAATTCCGCGTTCAAGTAAAACGGCGGTGATGTCGTCCCAAAACTTTTCTTTTAACTTGTCTTCGGCCGCGCTGAAGCGGACTTTGGGAAAGGATTTTTCATCAAAATGCTCGGCGAATTGATCGGGATCAGTTCCTTTTACTATTTTGAACAGCATATTCGCATGGACGTCAGTCATGCGGTTACGGTCCACTAACATTTTTCTTAATCCCGATTCGGGCGTGTGAAACAAAAAGTCGTAGAGACTATACGTATCGTATTGAGACATGAAGGCGCTCCTCTATTAAAAAACGGACAGCTTTCCTTTCCATCGGTAAGGGCTGGACTGGACTTTAGGCTGTTTTCATTTTGAGCCATATTGCTAAGCGTAATGCCGGGCAAACTGCTTTACTGTGAGGAGGTCGATGCTATCGTTCTACAACTATGGATATACAACATAATATAAAGATAAAAGACCAGTTTGATTTGCGTTCATCAACCTTTGAACAATCGGTGCATTGGGTGACCGACCCCCACTTGATTCAGGCCCATGTTCATATGGCGGGGAGCCATACGGGCAAATCGCTCGAACTTTGTTGTGGGACGGGCGCTGTTTCTCGTGGGCTGAAAGAGGCTGGCTGGCAAGTCACCGGAGTCGACATTTCGCCCGGAATGGTGGAGCAAGCCAAACAATTTATAAATGCTCAGGTCGCGGATGTGGTGAACCTTCCATTTGCCGACCACAGTTTCGACTTGGTTTGTATGCGCCAAGCTTACTTTTTACTGAACGACGGACCGGCCGCGCTAAAAGAAATCCACCGGGTGCTAAAACCAACCGGTCGATTGATTCTTAGTCACCTAGTTCCTTATTCGGAAGTCGATGCCGAGTATTTACGCAAAATCCATACTGTGAAGCAGGCACAAATGCGCAAATTTCATACCACCGAGACCTTGACCCAAGAACTCCAAGCACATGGATTTGAAGTGCGCGAACGAGATTTTGTTACCGTCAGAGAATCGGTGACTCTCTGGATGCGAGAGGCCCCCGAGCTCAGTGTTGAAACTCGCCAGCGCGTTTGCGATATGGTCCTCAATTCGCCAGAGGAGTACCGACGCCTTCGCAAGGTGGAAAATGTGAATGGCGAGATCATGGAGAATTGGAACTTTGTTTTGTTGAGCGCGGCGCCGAGGGCCAACGCATGATGGAAGTCACTCATCACGAAAATATTCGCCAGCAGTTTGCCCAACGAATTTTAACCTATGAGCGTGCCGCCCGTTGGATGCTCAATCCCGACCTCCTTCAGGCACAACGGGAAGCGGCAGGACCCGCGCCAACGGACGCGCGCGAATGTTTGGATCTTTGCTGTGGAACCGGAATTGTGGGTCGAAATCTTCTCGATTTGGGTTGGAAGGTAAGGGGCCTGGACCTCACTCCTGAAATGGCCTACGTGGGTTCGCAACATTTTCCCGTTAAGATTGGCTCTGTTGAGGAGATTCCGTTCCCCGACAATACGTTTGATCTGACTATTCTTCGGCAGTCCTTTATGTTGGTCGATGGAGAAAAGACACTTAGAGAAATCCATCGGATCTTAAAACCCGGGGGCCGCTTTATCCTAATTCAAAGCGTGGCCTTTTCGTCGGAAGACGACAAAGTTTACGAGGAAGTCCAAAGGGCCCGTCATATCAACTTATTAACCTATTATCGGGACGAAGACTTACGTCTAGCGCTGGAGAAGGCCGGGTTAAAAGTAATTGGCCACGACACTCTGAGGGTGCGTGAATCGGTGGATCATTGGCTCAATTCGGCCCCTGAACTCGCACCAGCCCTGCGTCAAAGAATTCGGGACCTAATTGCGCATGCGCCCTCCGGTTATCAGCAGGCCCGGGCCGTCGAGATCAATGGCGGTGAGCTTTTTGAAGACTGGAACTGGTTGATTCTCACCGGACAAAAGGCATTCTAGAATAGTATGGCTTTAAGGTTGGCCCCAAAGAAGAATCCGAGCTTGTATGATGTGACGATCAATCGCCTGCGCGAGCTCCCCCTTCCGCATGAGGCCCGCCAAACGAGCTCACTGCATTTCGGTCTTATCGTGCCTCCGTCGCCGTTCGTCGTTCCGCGTGGTTGGGAATGGGCGCACTACGCACCATTTGAAGGACCAAGCATGATTGCGGGTCTGCTCAAAGGCCTTGGATACAAAGTCACTTTACTGGATCAACGTGACGACTATGATCCAGAGGCCATACGCGAAAAGATCTCGCAGTTTGATATCTTAGGTATGTCGACTTTTGGCGACAGCTTTAACTATATTAAGCGAGTTTGCGAAGTCGCCAAAGAAGTTCGACCCGATCTTCCCATTGTTTTGGGTGGCCCGCTTATTTCGTCCCACCCTCTCTTTATTATGAAGCATGTGCAGGCCGATTACGCCGTCGTTGGGGAAGGTGAACTGACACTGACTGAATTTATGGACTGGTTTACGAAGAACCAGTTCGCTAAAGATCTTTCTCAAATTCATGGTCTGGTTTATCGCGATCCCAATGGGGAGCTTAAGCAGTCGGCCCCCCGCGGACAAATGGGCGACCTTGATGCGACCCCCTTTCAGGATTTCTCGGTCTGGGATCGCTTTAAAGATGGAGTCATTCCCGAAATCTACATGAGCTATTCTCGCGGCTGCATTGCCAACTGCACCTTTTGCTACCGAGCGTTTCCAAAATTGAATGTGAAAAGTGTCGATCGGGTTCGACGAGAAATCGAATACTACAAGCAATTCGGTTTTCGGTTTAGTTGGTGGAGCGATTTAACATTTGTGACGGATAAAGAATACGTGCGCGAATTGATGGACGGCGCGTGGAACGCCCATGATTTTCGCTCCGTTATTTTCTCACGTGTGGTGGGAATCGACTTACCCATTTTAGAACACATGCGCGATCGTGGTTTAGATCTGGTTCTTTACGGTATGGAATCTGTTTCCAAGTCCACCCTGAATAACTATCACAAGGGCATAACCAAGAATTCCATCATCGACGCCATTTACACCTCGCGAAAGGCACAAATCAAAATTGGGGGACTCTTCATTATTGGAGCTCCCACGGATACGCGCGAGAGCATGGATGAAATGATCGATTTTTGTGGTGAGTTTAAGGAAGTCACGCGGGTGAAGTATCTCTCGGCCATACCAGGGACGCAGGATTACAAGAAGTTCGTCCAGACCGGGGTGATTCCTGATGAGCTTGTTCATTTAGATTGGCTCTCTCGAGAGCGTTCGATTGAAGAAGATATAGATCAACCGGGCTTTATTAAATTTTCCCCTCAATTGAGTAAAGAGGAACTGCGTGAAATCTACCGCAAAGTGAACGGAGTGATCGAGCGTCGACCCTACGATTATATGAACCCAGCCAACGTCTTCCTCCAGAAAGAGGACGCCAAATTCCTAAAACGACCGGTTTACCTGGAAAATTCGATGGTGGGGAGTGCGGCAAAGATATTGGTAAGTGATGCCAATATACAAGAGCTTCGAGCCGTGGAGCGACAGGCTATTCAGGACACGCTCTCGACAAAACAGAATCCGGTATACCGTTAACCGTAAACGGAATTCAGAATCGAAACGACATCAACAGCGCTTTTTTCCGCAATCGGTAGAAAGAGTTTCGATCCTCGACCAGCGCCCTTAGCTCTTCTTTCGCCATAGTTAAGTTTTCACGTATGGTGTATTCGGCCCGCGCAATGGCTCCCGGTTTTCGCGGCCGATCTTTGGGGCGCGTGATCGGCTTATAGCCAAATCTTTGCATCGTCCCGGCGCAAACCGATTCGAGGATGAGCAAGTCTTGCTTCTTCAGGTGCTTGGCAAATTTACCACTGTTTCCGCTTAGCACCGGTTGAGCGACGTTGCTCCACGATCGACTGAGGCCAGCCAATTCCTGCGCGGGTTCTTTCTTAAAAAACTGCAACATCTCGGAGGAGTATCGAGTGTCTAGAAATCGACAAAGAGCTCTTAATGCAGGCTCTGGTTTTCGTATCAGGTCTTCATAGCGCAAGGTGAACCACTGGTTCTCCGGCAGTTTCTTGGACCAAACCAAGCCACGCTGTTGTTCCGTCCTCCATAGTTCCGCGACGAAATAAGGATGGTAGTGGCAAAACACCGAAGCCCGGGCGGAGACGGCGACATCTCGAACATCACGGACCAAGTGAATGAATTGAGGATTCTTATGATGTCGCAAAATTTCCGAGACATGATGAATCATAAAAGTGCTCTTACAACCCCAACGGGATTTTCCGGAGTGAAGACGATATTGCTCGTAGATCGCCGCACAGACAGCGTAAAGCGTCCGCTTTTCTGCCGTTCGAAAGATCTTTTCTGGATCTGGTCTTAACGGCCAGGGGGAAAAATGCCAGTTCACCAATTGAACCGCATCGTGAATCAAGCGACGAAAATTACCATCGTTATTCAAAGAACCATATCGACCTAGTAAAGGTGAAAGATCCCGCATCAAATGGGGCGGATGAGGTATCGCGACTTCGGGCATTTCATTTAAAAGGAGTCGCAATAGGTTTGAACCTGATCGTTCCGTTCCCACTATAAAAACTGGATTCTGAATCATCTGACCACCTGTCGATCTAAAATTCCTGTGGCACAGGCGATCCCGCCTGCGGCGTTGACCAACTGGTCAATCTCGATTTCTGCAAGCACTTGAAGTCCAAGCTGTTGATAGAGATTTTTGAGTTCAGGACAGTGAGCCGCCATTATGATTTTTTTAGGGGCGACCGTTACAAAATTAAAGCCGAGTCCTTCGCATACCTCTCGCGATTCCGGCACGGAATGGACTTGAAAACCACGATTTCGTAGAAGGGAAATTAGTTTTTTAGACGTCAACTCGTGTCGAACCAAGGCTAGATGTCGATCCACAATTTGCAAAAGTCCCAGAAGGTGTTGAGCTCCACCTGGCATCTCGTGCTTGAGGCACTTAATGCCTTGGGTGGCCAAAAGACTCTCCAGTTGGCGAAACCCTTCTGCGTTGGTTCGATTTCCGACGCCGACCAAAACGGTCTTACAGTCCAACCAGAGTGCATCGGCTCCCTCAAAAGTCGCTCTACCCGAAATACTACCGCGTAAGAAAGTTCCAGAAGTCGCCAGATGATTGAACACCAAAGCCTCTTCGCCTGCGCGGATTTCACTGGCCATTCTGGCGAGGACGACGCCTTCTCGCGTGGTAAAGAACAAATCGCGAACAAACATCAGATTGGGTGGCACAGATAGATGCCTTGCACCCTTGGTCTTGATTTCTTCAACCGCAATACCAAGTGATCGGTATGTCGTAGCCAGAGCCGACAATTGTTTTCTTAATCGAGGAACTAAGACCGGTCGCAAATGCTGAACTTCATTTGGTCTTTTAATTGCTTTGAGCTCATCGTTGGGTCGGTAAAGCAAAACTTTTTTAAGCGGGGACCACTCTGAGTTGACCTGACCCATTTGCCAAGGAGAAGCGAGGGAAGACATCTCCTCTACCTGTGAACGTCTTCGGGCCTTCCAGCCCCGGCCTTGATAAGCCGCATGTTGCGATTGATTCATATTAGCCCCTCGGGGGAATTTAAATCATAGCCTAATCTTTCGGCAACCTGCTTGACGCGCGGATCACTGAGCAGTGGCATTATTTCCTCTTCGCGCTGCCGCCAACGGGCGGGGCCGGGCTTGGCAGAGGCCATCACGGGATTCGCCAGGTGGGGTCTCGGCACAGGTTCCGTTGCGACCTGACAAAAAGCAAAAATTTTGGCGAGTGTGGCTTCCCCATGGGTGCTAGAAATCAAATCTTCATATCGAATGGGGAGCTGTGGTGACGGCTCTCGCTCCAGCTGATTCAGTATGCTTTCATAGGCCGAGCGCCACTGAAAGGCGCAAACTTGGGCCAGCGGGCTGTCGCAAAATTCGCTCCAACCGGGTGGCAGATCAAACTTCCACCATTGGTGCCCTTGCAAGACTGTGGATGAGTAACCCTCTATCTGAAGCTCGCGGACACCAGCCATGTTGTGGGAGTGAAATGCATTAGATAACCAACCATCGATCAGGCCGTTGATCCCAGCGGCTGGATTACGCATCATAAGAATAAAATGAAATCGAGACCGTGGAAACAACGCCTTTAGAAGTGGCAATCGATAGGCGTAATTCGTGGTCTTTAGTAACAGAGGACGGGAGCCCAATTCACTAGGGCTAGGGGTAACAGCCTCTCGCGGCACGACTAATGGGGGATCTTCTAGAATCCAATCGGGTAGGGAAAGCGCGCGGCGTCGGTCGATCCGACTTCCAGGGAGATCATAAAAACCTTCCTCAAGACCCAATCGAGTTAAGAGGCTGAACCAATCGGTTTTTCGACGAACCAACTCGACTAAACTAGGAATGCTGAAGGACTCGTGCGGCCATTGCCAAAGAATCCTTCGCGCCCGCTGGGCGATAAGTGCGGGCGATAAATCTCCACCGGGAAGATCTTCGCCACCGAGTTCGAGGAAAAGAGAATTCCTCAAATTTTGTTTTTGATCCTCGGACAAAATGGAAGAAAGCACGTCTGAGTGTCGAGGCTCACTGATCCACCCGAAACCGTGCAGTTTGAACAGTGGCGTGTCCTCACCGCTGGCGCACCAGAACCGACCGGTGTTTGCCAAGAGATGAAACAAAAGACTCGACCCGCATCGGGAGGAGCCGAGAATTACGACGATGTCGCGAAAATCATCAGCTTTCGGGTATATCGGTGCAAATCCAGCGCACGAGTGGGCTTCGTCTATTGAATTTTGGAGGATGAAAAGTTGTTCTTTAGTGGGAATCACGGGTGGAATTTGGCAGCCACGACCCTGAGGCCGTGGCGCCGAAACAGAATAATATTAGTGCTTCAAGTATTGAGGACCGTAGGCTTCAACGCAAAGTGCGCGGGCCTCAGGAACTTCAACACAATTCAAGCAGCTGACTTCATAGAGCTCGTGGCGAATTTTGTCCGCGAGCTCGGAAGCGCGGGCTTGATCGCCATCATTCATGAATTGCTCAAGACCCATGCGTCCGAACTCGCGATGAGTTTTCTCATCAGCAGCAATTTTCGCATAAGTTTCGGCAATCATCGGATCCGGGCAAACTTCAGCCATACGCTGCCATACGCGGTGAGCGCGGCCTTCAGCGATGAACTGATAAAGGTGTAGAGCTAGACGATCTTCTTTGTCCATTTCCTCAAGGATGCGAGCACCTTTCGCGCCGCCGCCTTCAGTCTCACGCTTCAACAGAGCTTCCACATCCACCGGACGACCAGTGATGCGCTCCAGTACTTTTGCAACCATGTCAAAATGGTTGGCTTCATCCAAAACTTGGCGAGCCAAAAGCTTAATCATTTTGCGATCGCCTGTGGGCGCAACTTCCAAAAGACGCTCAGCCACTTCGACCATGTTCATGTATTCATTGGCACATCGACCAGAAAAGTGCTCAACCAAGGCTTCGCTAGAAGGATTGGCTTTGAAGAAAGCCTCAACCTGCATTTCGGAAGCTTGGAAAAGGGCTTCGTTTTCACGTTCAATTTTGCCGATGAAGTCGTTTGTTGACATCCCCCGCATGAAAAACTCCTTGTTGTGAAAGGTTAAACAACTCAAAAATTGTCGCACAAAGAAATGGAATTGCAATCTTGACGCGCGCACTGCCATGCGGCAAATAGGCTGTGGGATGGATGGGGAACGAATTCAAAGTTTAGAGAACGAGTCGATTTACATCTTGCGGGAAGCGTACCGTAAATTCCCCAAGTTGGCTCTGCTTTGGTCCATGGGCAAGGATTCGACGGTGATGCTCTGGCTTGCGCGCAAGGCGTTTTTCGGACGGGTTCCGTTCCCAGTCGTGCACATTGATACCACTTATAAATTTCCGGAAATGGTGCGCTATCGAGATCAGAAGTCCGTGGAATGGAATCTTGATTTTCGCTTAAGTAAGAATGAAGCCGCGCTTTCGGCCGGAATGGGTCCTGAAAAGGGTCGTCTTGAATGTTGTAAGGCGCTCAAGACCGACGGACTGAAGCAATACCTTGAACAACAGGATTTTCGCGCCGTATTTGTAGCGATTCGTCGTGATGAAGAAGGTTCGCGCGGGAAAGAGCGCGTCTTTTCTCCCCGGAACTCGAAGGCGCGGTGGGATTATCGCGAACAGCCGCCCGAAATCTGGAATCTGCATGAGAGCGAAGTTCCACCAGGGGGCCACATCCGCATTCATCCCATCTTGCAATGGAGTGAGCTGGATATGTGGCTCTACATTGAACGCGAGAACATTCCCGTCCTAGACCTTTACTTTGCCAAAAATGGCCAGCGCTATCGAAGTGTCGGCTGTGCTCCGTGCACAGGCTCCACCCCCTCCGAGGCCAAGACGGTTCAAGACATCATCGCCGAACTTCGTACAACGAAGGTGAGCGAGAGGGCAGGAAGAGCTCAGGACCATGTGGGCCGATACGCTATGCAAAAACTAAGGGAAGAGGGGTACATGTGACCAGACCACTACGGGTAGCGGTTGCGGGTTACGTGGACCACGGAAAAAGTACGATCATTGGGCGCCTGCTGAGCGACACTAAGCAAGTCCGTGAGGATAAGTTTTCCAGGGTTCGTGAATCTTGTTTGGGTCGGCGATTCGAGTACGCCTTTTTGTTAGATGCTCTAGACGAAGAGCAACAACAAGGCATCACCATCGATGTGACCGAGGTCCCTTGGGTGTTTGGCGATCGCACAATTACCTTTGTCGACACTCCCGGGCATAAAGAATTTCTGAAGAATATGGTGGGCGGCGCCTCGCGCGCCGATGCGGCGCTGTTGGTTGTGGACGCGCAAGAGGGTTTGAAAGCCCATTTTCACAAACAAGTGGCGGTGTTGCATTTGTTGGGAGTTCCCCGGGTTGTCGTCGCGCTAAATAAAATGGATTTGGTGGAATTTTCCTCGGAAGTCTACGTCAAGCGTGTGCAGCAGCTCGAAAATCTATTCGAACAAGTAGGAATGACAAAGCCAGTGGTGGTTCCAGTGGCCGGTTGGTCGGGGGCGGGACTTCTCACTTCGGCTCCAGAAATGCTCTGGTATTCAGGGCCGACGCTTGCACACGCCTTGTTGGCGATTGAGGATGTCTCTCGCAAAGCGGATTCAGCCTTAAGGTTTTCCCTACAAGACATTTACAAGTTTGATGACAAGCGAATTTATGTGGGACGAGTGGAGAGTGGCCGCTTAACCGTCGGGCAAACTCTGCGTTTTCTTCCGTCGGGCCGCGAAAGCGTGGTCAAAACCATCGAAGTGCATGGTGAGGAAAATCGACAGCAAGCCAACACGGGCGAAGCGATTGGAATTACATTAGAGGATCCGCTGTTTCTGGAGCGTGGGGAAATCGGCGCGGATCCAAGTGCATTACCTCGACTGTCGCGGCAGTTGACTTCGGATCTTTTCTGGCTCGCACCCACCCCCCTCAGCGCCGGACAATCTTATAAATTTCGAAGCGGTCACGCTGAAATGACCGCCTTTGTAGATGCCATCGAAAGTGTACTGGATCCGGAGAATTTATCTGAAAAGCCCTCCGATGAAGCGATCACGGGTGATCTGGCCCGAGTGCGACTGAGTTTGGACAAATCTCTGGCGCATGATTTTTTCTCAGAAGTCGAATCCACGGGACGCTTTGTCTTAGTGGAAAATTACCAGGTGGCCGGTGGCGGCAGAATTTTGCCCGATAAGCGTGCGTATCTTTCAACGGAAGTCAGTTTGGTGACGATGGAAGCTCGCGCGAAAAAGTTCGGCCACCGCGGCCAGGTGATTTGGGCGACCGGCTTGTCCGGCGCCGGTAAATCGACTTTGATGCGAGAGTTGGAGCGACGACTTTTCGCCGAAGACATCCAAGTGTTCGTCTTAGATGGCGACAATGTTCGACAGGGTATTTGCTCCGACCTGGGTTTTTCACCCACGGATCGAACGGAAAATATTCGGCGCGTGGCGGAGGTCGCGAAACTGATGGCCGACGCCGGCTTGGTGGTTTTAAGCGCGTTCTTAACGCCACTTCAAAGCCAGCGCGAACTGGCCCGGCAAATCGTGGGGAGCGATCGATTCGTCGAAGTGTTTGTGGATTGTCCCATCGAAAAATGTGAGGAGCGGGATCCAAAGAGTCTTTATAAAAAGGCGCGGCTCGGAGAGATTGTGGAATTTACCGGGATAGACTCGCCATTTGAAGTGCCGGAATCACCGGATCTTCATCTCTCCACCCACAAAGATCCCATCGCGTCCTGTGTGGATCAATTGATGGTGGCCGTGCGCCAACGAATTCGGCTTTAGAGCACAGACTTTAGTTTTTCCATCAGTCGGCGATTCAGTTCACGTGGTGAGAGTTTGTAATAGCCATGCTGGGGATTCAAATACTGGTCGTTCATCTCTTCCAACGAGATCTTAATGATTTGTTGAAAGGCCTTCTTCCATTTTCTTCGGGGAAGTCTGTAGAGAATATTTTGCCACACGAAAAGTCGGGTGGGATTTAGGTAAACATGGGGTTCGTATCCGGGCTCAAAGCGACCAAGCGAGAGCAAAGGCCTTCCCGCCTCATCGCGGGTGCGGACGTAAGGTCTTTCAACGGCCGGAGTATCGGGCCACTGTTCGAGCAGATTGGCATAGCTGTTATTGTTAAAAGAGCGAGGGGGATTGGCCGGGATCACATGCGGGTCGCCTGTCACCACCACGGCGGCGACGTCGCAAAGGAACTCACTGTAGAGCCTAAACAACAGGTTCGCTTCAAAATAGTACTTTCGGTGATCGCCTTCAAACATTTGCCAGGTGTCGGCCTCGCCCGCGAGTTTCGGTTGGCTTTTAATCTCGCGCTCTAAAGCTTCGATGGCCTGGAAGACTGGAAGGTCTGCCGCCAGCTTATCTAAGATGGCGTGCATCACTTCATGAATTTGCGCGCCAACCGTTTTGTGACGGGGGGCCCTCTCTCCAAAGAAGTTGTAGTAATTATGGGTTAGTCGCACCAGCTGCTGCCGCGCTGAAAACCCGAAAGCCCTTGGGCTCCAATCTTTGTTGTCCTGGGCCAGCCGAACTTTCACGAGTGGAAGTTCGTAGGCGTCCTTCAACAAATCAAAAAGGGGGGTCACATTTTTACGTAAGAGCTGAACCTGTTTGTTGGTCACGCTTTCATCGGCCTTTTCGATGTCCATGCTTGACAAGAGGGCACCCGCGCAATCGGCCTCATTTGAGGCATAGGACTGTGCCGGAGTAAGAACTAAAAAACCAAGGCCTAGGACAAATCCCGCAAACTTCAAAATTATCTCCTCGTGACTGAAGCCAAAAGTGCAAAGTTCAGACCGTCCTAAAGTGCTTTAGTTTCAATTGATGGGAATAGGACGAGTCTTCGCCTGTTTACTTTGTAATCAATGTGCCCACAAGCGTTCGACGGCCCAGGGCTTGCGAAAACTAATTCCTCCGCCAAACCTAATTTCGGCTTTAGGCGGTGGTCACCGATAAACATCTTTTCGGTGACCAATTTTAAGAACCAAAATGAGAAGTTCCCGACCGCGAACCTCGTAGATGATCCGGTAAACGCCCTGGCGAATCCGGTAGGCTGAATCCTCGCCTGCCAGCTTTCGACAGAAGGGAGGAAAGGGATCACTGGCTAAATTTTGAATGGCACTTACAACGCGTGCCAAATCCTTCTTAGGAATTTTCTTAAGAGCTTTTTCGGCTTGGCTCCCGATGACGATCTTATAGCTTGCCACTGGATTTGAGTTCCTTAAGGACCTCGTCTAAAGAGCGAAAGGAGTCATTTCTCAATTTTCTGAGGTCCGAGACATCTTCAAATTCTTCCAGTTTATCTAGAATCGCGTCTTCGATAAATCGACCAAGCTTCAGACCACGTTCCTCGCAAAAGCTGTCTAGAGCATCCTTCACTCGGGCATCAATTTTTGTAGCTAGTTGTTTGGCAGCCATGTGCAATCACCTCCTGGCGCCAGGATAACACTGTGCCCCACGACAATCTAGAAAAATCTATTTTTTTCTAGATTTGAGATCGAGAAGTCTAATACTCCGTCTTAAGCTCGCGCTTCTCGGCGTGGTGCTCAAGCGCCAGGCGGATCAGTTCATCAAGTAACTTGGAATAGGGCAGGCCTGAGGCCTCCCAAAGTTTAGGATACATGCTGATCTTAGTGAAGCCGGGGATGGTGTTGACCTCGTTCAAAAACAATTCGCCGGTGTCGCGATCCAAGAAAAAATCCACGCGAGCCATCCCACGCAAATCCAAAACCTGAAAAGCCTGCACGGCCCAATCTTGAACCTTCTTAAGGGTGTCTTCAGGTACATTGTCGGCGGGGATTTTGAGTTCCGCGCCGTTTTCGTCGATGTACTTGGCTTCGTAGCTATAGAATTCGCGTTTGGGTACGATTTCCCCTACGATGCTGGCTTTCGGATTTTCATTGCCGAGCACGGCGACTTCGAGCTCGCGCGCCGCCACCCCTTTTTGCACTAGAACTTTCAAATCAAATGCGAAAGCATCCTTCAAGGCGGCCTCAATATCGCGTGGGCCCTTCACTTTGTGTACACCCACCGAAGACCCGGCATTGGCCGGCTTCACAAAAAATGGATAGCCAAATTCAGATTGCAATCGATCCCGTATTCTCTCGGGAGATTTCTTCCAATCGCTTTTTCGAATGACGATGGTGGGCACGGTTTTGATTCCTGCCTGCTCAAACAAGCGGCCTGCGACATCTTTGTCCATCCCAACCGCAGAGCCAAGAACTCCCGAGCCCACATAGGGAATTTGCGCCAGCTCAAAAAGCCCCTGAATCGTTCCGTCCTCGCCGTAGGTTCCGTGCAGAATCGGCAAAATGACATCGATTGCGCCTGGACCCATCTGGCCCGGATTGAGCGAAATCAACTGCTGCTGTCTTGGATATGGAATTAAACCAAATTCACCAGAGGTCTTGCTGAGCTTCACCAGCATGGGATTCTCGGCTTGTGCCAAAAGATTTTGAACATCTGGCATCAGCCAACGGCCGTCCTTGTCGATGCCAATCATTGTCACGTCATAACGCGACTTATCCAGAGCTTTGTACACAGACATCGCTGAGGCCAAGCTCACTTCGTGCTCGCCCGATCGACCGCCAAAAATCAGTCCCACATGAATTTTCTTATTCGCCGCCATAATTTCCCGATTATATGGACTTGCCTCAGGACCCGTCACCAAGATAAAAAATGAATCTATGTCTTCAGGGGGAACTCCATGATCCGTCGATTGATTTTTTCATTCGTGCTTTTGTCTGCAGCGTCGGCATGGTCGGTTGAGCGCAATATGCTCACACTTCGACCGGATTTACAGCGAGGCGACCTCTACAAGCCGCAAGGTCTGTGGCCGCTGCTTGGAGTCGGGCTTGGCATCATGGATTACAACGATCAAATTCGAACCGGTGGCGTGACCAATCAAGTGAAAGTCATGGGTAGCTATTATTTCGACGACACACCTTGGGTCGCTGATGCGGGCATTGGTCTTCATTCCGAATTTCTCACGCAAAAGGGCCAGGGCTCTGACACCATTCATTCGTTTTACACCGAATTTTCGGGCCGCTATCAGCTCTCACACAAATGGCAGCTGGGTGCGATTTGGAATACGCTCATCGACAACCCAGATCGATACCGATCAAACACTGAAAACCTAGCCTCCTTTGTTGGATTTCAGGCGCTGAAAGAATTTGTTTACGATGACTCTTATTTGGTGCGGGCAGGCGGAAGAGTGATGACGGACGTGGGCATCAGCGGAGAGATGATCGATACCGTCATGGCCGAGGTTCAGGTCAGCTTCGGTTCCAGCGCCAAGCCGATTGTGGAAAATAAGCCGGAACCAAAAGCAGTAGCACCTCATTTGGCCTCACAAGCCATTAAAACCTTTCAGTTTTCGGATCCGGGTCCTGTCCATTTTGACACAGACTCGACACAGCTGGTTCCCCGTTCCAAGACCTATTTCAGAAGGCTCGCCCAAGTTTTGGCCGACAACCATCATTTGTTCGAACGAATAGAGGTGATCGGCCATGCGGACCAGCGCGGCGCCGATGATTACAACCGTCGCCTCTCGCTCCGCCGGGCTCAGTCCGTGACCAATGCTTTGACATTGGCTGGTGTAGGGTCCTTCCAGGTCCGCCCTAGCGGACGTGGCGAATCTGAGCTACTGAATCGATCTATGGATCCAGATGCATTACAGCGCAACCGGCGGGTTCAATTGGAGTTTCACGGTGTAAAAAATCGTGAAGCCCTACAAAAACTTCTCGATTCGGTTCCACGCTAGGTCCTAACGTCATCCTGACATGCGAATTTGGACCCAATCCGGTAAACTCGGCCCCGTAAAACGCATATCTATATCATGAATGGAGCGAAAATATGTTTTTGGCCAGTTTGCTTGTTTCACAAGTTTTATTCACAGCTACGCCTGCGATGGCGGACGCCACTCCCATCATTAAGGTGGATGGTTCGAGCACAGTCTATCCCATCACTGAGGCGATGGCGGAGGAATTCCAGAAATCAAAAAAGGGAAAGGTCAAAGTCACGGTTGGAATTTCGGGAACTGGTGGCGGATTTAAAAAATTCTGTCGTGGTGAGACCGACATTCAAGATGCGTCCCGTCCCATCCAGAAGTCGGTTGATGGCAAGACTCCTGGTGAATTGGAGAACTGCAAAAAAGCCGGCATTAGGTTTTATGAAATTCCCATCGCATTTGATGCGACGGCCGTAGTTGTGAATAAGTCCAACAAGTTCTTGGACCAAGTGACGGTGGCTGAGCTTAAAAAAATGTGGGAGCCCGCGGCCGCTGGAAAAATCATGAAGTGGAGTGACGTGAATCCGGCATGGCCCAAAGAAGCGATTACACTTTATGGCGCCGGTGCGGACTCGGGTACTTTCGATTATTTCACGGAAGCCGTTGTTGGTAAGGCGAAGGCCAGTCGAGGCGACTACACGCCCAGTGAAGATGACAATGTTTTGGTCAAAGGCATCTCTTCAGATAAGAATTCTCTCGGCTACCTACCGTTCTCTTATTACGAAGAAAATAAAGCCAATTTGAAAATCGTTGCCATCGTGTCGCCCTCAAAGAAAGCCATTCTCCCCAGTCGCGAGACTGTGGAAAATGGTACCTATACGCCGCTTTCTCGCCCGCTGTTTTTGTACGTCAGCGAGAAGGCGATGAAGCGACCTGAGGTCGTTGAATTCATCCATTTCTATATTAAAAAGGCCCCCGAGTTTGTTCCTCTCGTAAAGTATGTTCCGCTGCCCATGGAAGCTTATAAAATGGCAAAGGAGCATCTCGACAAGAATCGCCTAGGGACTGTTTTCGATGGTCACTCGGAAGTCGGGATGAAAATTCAGGACCTTTTGAAAAAAGAAAAGAAAATGTAAATGGTCCCCCCGGATGCGGAGATAATGGATTCGGTTGGTATCAATCGCGTGAGGGCGGCCCAAGGCGTGCAGCTGAAGGTCCGTCGCGCTCGCGTTTGGCGCGAGAAATTCATTGAGGCGGGCTTGTTTGCCGCGGCCGCATCTTCTGTTTTTGTGACAGTTGGAATTCTATACATTCTGATCAGCGAATCGTTGCCGTTTTTCGAGACGGTGTCTTTGAAGGAATTTTTGACGGGAACAGAGTGGACGCCCATGTTCGCTGACGCGAAGTTTGGAATTTTGCCGCTATTAAGTGGGACTTTGCTGACCACCACAATCGCTTTAAGTTTGGCTATTCCAGTGGGAACCATCGTGGCGACCTATCTTAGCGAATACGCCCCGGCTCGATTGCGAGAATCGCTAAAGCCGATTCTGGAACTTTTGGCAGCTGTTCCCACTGTAGTTTATGGCTACTTCGCCTTGCTATTCGTCTCCCCGATTCTGCAAAGGATCTTCCCGGAAATGCCGGGTTTCAATGCTCTCAGCGCGGGCCTGGTCATGGGGGTCATGATTGTTCCTTATGTCTCATCACTCAGTGAAGACGCTATGCGCGCGGTTCCGGGCTATTTGCGCGAAGCTTCGTTTGCCGTTGGCGCGACTCGCTTGCAGACTTCTTTTCGCGTGGTGATTCCGGCCGCATTTTCAGGGGTTATGTCCGCCTACATTCTTGCCATCTCCCGGGCGCTTGGGGAAACCATGGTGGTCGCGATTGCGGCTGGACTGCAACCGAATTTGACCTTCAACCCGACGGAACCAGTGGCCACTATCACAGCTTTTATTGTGCAGGTGAGCCTAGGTGACCTTCCCCATGGATCTGTGGGTTACCGAGCCATCTACGTCGCGGGACTTACCTTGATGGTTATCACGCTTATATTTAATTTGGTTGGATTTGCACTTCGGCGTCGCTTTCGGGAGGTCTATTGATGGAGACCTTCCAAGCGAATCTGCGGGTTCGAAAAAAGTCCGACTTTCTGTTCAAGGTCAGCGCAATACTTCTGCTCATATTTCTTTTGGTCACCTTGCTGGCCTTGCTTTTGGATTTGGCGTGGACCGGAGTTCCCCGCTTGTCCTACGCGTTTTTGACGGAGTTTCCTTCGCGACTACCGAGCCGGGCGGGAATTTTATCCGCTTGGGTTGGCAGTCTTTGTGTGATGCTTGTGACCGCGGCTTGCTCAATTCCCCTGGGGGTCGCAGCGGGAATTTATCTTGAAGAGTATGCCCCCAAAAATTGGGTAACCTCTTTTATTGAACTCAACATCGTGAACATGGCGGGAATTCCATCGATCACGTTTGGACTTATGTCGTTGAGCCTATTTGTTTATAAGTTCAATTTTGGTCAGTCCATTATGACTGCAGGGCTGACGTTGGGACTTCTCGTTCTACCCATTGTAATAGTTTCGACACGTGAAGCACTTCGTACCATCCCGAGTCCGATCCGTGAGGCTGCGTATGCGGTCGGCGCCAGCAAATGGCAGGTCATTCAGCATCATCTTGTGCCCTACTCCACTGGCGGAATTCTTACCGGAGTGATCATTTCTCTTAGTCGTGCGATTGGTGAGACTGCCCCCATCATTACCATTGGGGCCCTCACATTTATCGCATTCTTACCGACTTCGCCGGTTAAGGCAGAGGCTCCTTTTGTAACGGGTCAGTGGCTATGGGATCCGTTTACCGTACTACCCATTCAAATGTTCAACTGGGTGTCTCGGCCGCAGGCGGAATTCCATGTTAACGCGGCGGCCACTGGTTTAATTCTCTTACTGATGACGCTATTAATGAATGGAATCGCCATTTTTCTGCGGAACCATTATCGCCGAAAGATTCGGTGGTAGGCATGAACATGATTTTGTCAGCAGACGTTAAGGAACTCAGCTTTAATTACGGGGATAAGCAGGTTGTAAAATCTGTGTCCCTACCCATTCATAAAAATAGCATTACGGCTTTGATTGGCCCTTCTGGCTGTGGCAAAACGACGCTCCTTCGCTGTTTCAACCGAATGCATGACCTCTATCCGGGCAACATGCATAAGGGCGAAATTTGGCTTTATCCCGAGAACCAGAATATTTTGGCTCGGGACATTGATCCGATTGAAGTGCGCATGCGAATCGGTATGGTTTTTCAAAAACCCAATCCGTTCCCCAAGTCGATTTTTGAAAACGTGGCCTATGGTCTTCGCGTTCGTGGCGTTCGAAGGCGTGCGGCCATTGAAGAAAGTGTAGAGACCGCCCTCCAACAAGCTGGGTTGTGGGAAGAGGTGAAGGATCGCCTGGGAACCAGCGCTCTAGGACTCTCCGGCGGACAGCAGCAGCGTCTTTGTATTGCGCGAGCCCTTGCCACCAAACCTGAAATGATTCTCTTGGATGAGCCAACAAGCGCCTTAGACCCCATCTCCACGGGCCATGTGGAGGAGTTAGTGACCGAGCTCAAGAAGACAGTCACGATTCTCATCGTGACTCATAATTTACATCAGGCGGCGCGAATTTCGGATTATACGGCCTTTATGTATTTGGGCGAGTTGGTCGAGTTTGGCGCCACTGATTTGATTTTTACGAAGCCGAAAGACAATCGCACAGAATCGTATATTACAGGTCGGTTTGGTTAGTTAAGAGCCGCGCATACGGCCGGCGGAGCTTAGGATTCGGCGAAGAGCACCATCATCATCTTCATCATAAATTTCGCCAATTACTTCTTCCAAAATATCTTCCATTGTTACGATTCCCACCAAGTTGGGCCCAAGAAACACAGCCGAAAGATGGCTTCGCTTTTCTTGCATTTGTCGAAGCGCTTTAAAGAGCGAGTCAAACTCCGAAACTTTCGACATGGGCCGAACAATGTGGTCCCAGGTGGTGCTACCGGACTTTACCAATGCTAAGAGTTCCTTGGTGTTGATGATGCCAAAGAGTCCTTCGTTGTTCATAACGGGAAGTCGGGTATGCCCCGATCTCAGTGCAATCGCCTCAACCTCGGTGATAGCCTGGGTAACGTAGACGTGATCGACCTGTCCCCAGGGCAACATCACATCACGAACTCGCTTTTTTTCGACGCCGACTAGATTCAAAACATACTGACGTGCTTGCAGAGAAAGCGAGGCCAATTCCACGGTATCAGAAGAGGCGAGGGGTTGGTTGGCACGGCTTTTTGGGAAAAAGGTGGCCAAGATTTTTCGCGTTGACCATTCAAGGATATCCACCAAGGGAAGGAAAATAGAATCGAGTCTCTGTAGCCATCGAGCCGACGCCAGAGCAATTCGAACCGGACTTCTCAAGGCCAGGGTTTTGGGGACCAATTCCGCAAAGACGACGTTGAGGTAGGTTAATGGAAGAACGACTGTAATGATGGCTGTCGCATGCGCCACCGGCGCACCCCATCCGGTCTGAGACTGAATCCATGGCGACAGAGAGTGTGTAGCTTGGGCTCCCCCGACGGCGGCTGCGGCGGCCCCCACGAGACTGATACCGACTTGAATCACAGACAACGTGCGCTCGGGATTTTCTCGCAAGGCAACTAAAATTTCGGCGGATTTCTTACCGGTCTTAAGAAGCTCCCGGGCCTGGGCGCGGGTGAGTGTGATAAACGCGATTTCAACGGCGGCTAACAGTGCGTTCAGCAAAAGGCAAACCGCCACGATCAGCCATTCCATGAAGGTCCACTTTACCGTATCCGTGGGTCGACCTGTCAAGGCACGCGCCGATGTCTATAAAGGCTTACATACGGAGTAAGAGATCACCTGCCCACGGGGTTTGGTAGCACTCAGTTGGGCGATGATGTGTCCCGTGGGCTCTAGGCGAACCCGATCTTCAAATTGGTGGGTATGACCTTGCAATTCGCCGTTTTCAAAACGGTATTGGCCAACTAAATGCGCGCCTTTGTTAGCGAGACCATCGGCCGAAACCGTTGGCCAGGAATATAAGCGAATCCCCCGCTGAACCTGCATTCGAGACCGCATTCCAAACATGTCACACAACCATGTGTGTTTGAGACTTTGGGCGGCCACTGCATCAGGTATGGGTTTGGCCTGGGAAAAACGTTTATCAAAGCTGGATTTTTGCTCCAAACTGATAAATTCAAAGTCAACGGCCTCTGCCATGAGGCCGCTCAGGAAAATAAGGCAGATCACAATGGACCCGAGCCTGATTTTAAAGTCATCCATGATGGGGACTTGCTAGAGCAAACGGAAGTCCCAGATCAAAACGCATCCAATTGAGACTGAAGTCAGGCCCATGAAATCCTTGCAGGAATTGGGGCCCAAATCCGTCACTGACCAAGGTCTCGACGTTTTTAGGGAAAATTCCGGGGCCGTTCAACGGTTAGGCACTTTTGCACAATTTCCTCCATTGTCGCTGGTTTTAGAGGGTTTCCAGATCTTTCGTCTGGCTGGCTTTAAGTTTGGGGAATTCAGGCCGAAAGCTTAGGTGAACTTGGCCTGTAAGGAGGACCCATGGACGCTGTACTCAGCTTCCTTAACAACTATAAAATCATCGACGGCTGTATCGTCGCCGTGGGATTTTTCGGAATCTATCTTTTAACGGATCGGTATAGAGCTTTGTTTTTTGAGCTTTCTCTACCTGCGGGCCCGTTTATGAAGCAGGTTCTTTCGCTTATCGAACAAGACAAAATTGAAGAAGCTATCACCTTCTGTAGCGCGAATGAAAAGAAACCGTTGGCTTATGTGACCAAACGGGTTCTCGAGCGTTCGGACCGGGATGACAGTGCGATGGAAAGCTCGCTCGATATTGCGGCCGCCGAAATGGCGCCCAAGCTTATAAAAAGTCTTGGACATCTTGCGATGGTGGCCAACGTGGTGACCTTGATCGGTCTACTCGGTACAGTGGTCGGTCTAATCACCGCCTTCCGTGCGGTGAGTTTTGCCGACGTCGCCCAAAAGCAGACACTTCTAGCCGAAGGTATTTCGATCGCGATGACAGCCACTATGTTAGGGTTGATGTTCGCGATTCCGACTATGATTGCTTATTCCTTTCTGCACGCGCGCCAAGGTCAGCTCTTTAATGAGATCGACCAGTGTTCGCAGAAGGTGATGGAAGCTCTTAAGTCACGCATCTACATGCCCTACAAAGGCTTGTCAGCCTATCCCAGCAATCTTGGGGTTGATGGTTTGAAGAAGACCACTCCTCCACCGGCAAAGGCTTCCTAATGCGATTGAAGCGAAGCCGTTCCACCGACGCCACGTTCGACCTGAACCTGGCGCCGATTCTGGACATCATCGTGGCAATTGTTCCGCTCCTTTTGCTGAGTATCGCCTTCGTGCAGGTGAAAATGATCGACACGACGGTACCGCAAGTGGTGGCTGAGGCCATTCAGCGAGCAAATGATAAGACGGAGACGACGGTTTCTCTTAAAGTTTCTAAGACAACGGGATTCATGTTTGAAATTAATAAGGCCGGCAAGACTCTGCCGATGTCAGTTGGTAACCGCGGCAAGGATTGGGACCTCGACACTCTTCAAGCTATGGCTTTTACCATCAAGCAACAAAATCCTGAGGTCTTTCGCCTCGACATGGCGCCAGAGTCGGATGTGAATTTGGATGAGCTGGTCAAGGTGATGGATAAATTGCGACGAACACCGGATGCGCAAAAGATCGCGTTTGTTGATCCTTCGAGTGGTCAAAAGATTGAAACTGAACTGATGTTCCCTACGGTTCTGTTTGCCAACGTGGTCGGGAACTAGGAGATAGCATGGCGTTGAATCGAAGAGGCATGGGAAAATATATGGATATGCGCTCTCCTTCGAGCTTTAAGATTCAAATCACCTCGATGGTGGATATGTTTGTCATCCTGCTCGTGTTCTTGCTTAAGAGCTATTCGACTAGCCCCGTGAATATCACGCCCAAAGAGGGCTTAAGAATTCCGGAGTCCAACGCGACCACGGACCCCATTGACGTGGTAAAACTAATTGTGGCGCAAGATGGTGTTTTTGTTGAAGACAAGAAAATCATGGAGCTAAGCCAAGGGCATTTTCAAAAAGACCAAATCGACAAAGAAGATCAGTCCTTCGTTCGGGCGTTATTTGAAGAGTTAGATCAACGCGCCAAGCTTGCAAAATCGATTTCGCAAGTGAATGACAGCTTCGAATTCGATGGAAAGATTTTACTGCAGGCCGATCGGACTCTACCCTATGATGTTCTGCAGAAAATCATGTACACCTCAATGATGGCCGGTTACGCCGAAGTGAAATTAGCCGTCGCCCAAAAGTAGTCGGGCCGCATGGCCCGTGGACCCGCCGATTTCCGTTGAACTTGCTAAGGCGTCACGCTACAGCATTTGTATGCACATAATACTCGATTTCTTTCAGCACCTTCCGACCTATCTACATATGTGGGCCGTGGATTATGGCAACGGACTTTATCTGATTTTATTTTTGATTATCTTTGCCGAAACCGGCTTGGTCTTCGCGCCACTTTTACCTGGTGATTCGTTGCTTTTTGCCACGGGTGCATTGCTGGCGATGGGTTTACCTGGACTCGATATTTGGACGATGGTTCCGCTTCTTTGCGTCGCCGCCGTACTTGGAGATTTCGTGAATTACCATGTGGGAAGATGGCTGGGGCCTAAAATTTTTAGTGGTAAGAAAATTCGATTTCTCAATCCCAAACATTTGCAAAAGACGCAGGAATTCTACGACAAACATGGTGGCAAGACGATTATCTTAGCCCGATTTGTTCCGATTGTTCGAACCTACGCGCCCTTTGTGGCGGGTATGGGCAAGATGGCCCGCGATCGTTTTTTTATGTTCAATATTGTAGGTGGAGTCGTTTGGATCACACTCTTTACGGTGCTTGGATACTTCTTCGGAAACCTTCCCGCAGTGAAGTCTAACTTTCAGTACTTTATCATGGGTATTATCGTGATTTCGGTGCTTCCCATGGTTGTCGAGTTTCTGCGCGCCCGTCGTGGCGGCGTCGCTTAGGGCGCTTAGGGAGTCCGCCCCTTTTGCGCCGTCGGCGCGTCATAGGGCTCGATTGGCTTCGCGGCCCGAAGCTTTATTCTACTGTGATCCAGTAATAGTTGGTTTGGCGATCCCACTTGCGGACAAACTCCGTCTTCTCCAGCACCCCTCCATTGGCGAGGATGGTTCGATTGGAAGCGGTGTTGTCGGGCGCACAGGTCAGTAAGAGTTGACCGATCTCTTTGGCTCGTGCTGTGGACAACACTTGGGATAACATTTGTTTCGCAATTCCCCGGTTGCGGAAGGACGGTCTCACCTCATAGCCGATGTGACCTCCAAAATCGCGAAGATTGTCATTCAAGCGGTGGCGGAAACCAAGTTTGCCAACAACAGTTTGATCAAGGACCGCCCAAAAAATGGATTCGGGAACCTTATTTTCTTCGGGGTGAGTTTCCCCTTTCAACAAACGATCAACGAAGGCGGCGTGGTCTTCTTCCGCTCTCGGAAGATTGTCGAGCCAGATTTTTTCCCCTGCTTTTTCCATCTCGGCGATGAAATCTAAGTACGAAGGAACGAGTTCTTCGGTTGGCGCGACCAATTTGAGTTCTAAGGTTTGATGACGCACTGACGGCCCAAAAAGTAGTCCGCTGAATTCAATATTCCAGTGCAACTCCTGGTAATTGAAAAACAGGCCACTCTTGGCCTAAAAACTCATTTACCACAACAAATTTTAAAGGAGTTGCACTTTGAAAA
>JBFWON010000035.1:0-34534 GCA_050250515.1 Bdellovibrionales bacterium
TTAACAACGTTGGGGCGTCGAGATCTGTGGGCCTCTACTTTGACGCCAGTAACAACGTAAGACTCGATCCCTCAACCACTAATTCAGATCTCATTTTGGCATCTACCGGAAGTAAGGTCGGTATCGGTTCCGCGGCTCCCACTGGCCGCTTGCACGTTGCTGATACAGGGACTGACCTTTTGGTCCTACAAGATACTGGTGTGGCATCAGTGAATAATTTCATTTCAATTCAAGACAGCTCTGGCGTTGTGGATGCCTACTGGGACACTTCGGCCATCGGGAATTATTATGGATCGGCCACTTATCCGAGTTACGCTTTTAACGGTGATCTTGGTGTGGGAATTTATCGTCCTGCAACTGACAATATTGGATTCACAACTCAGGGTACTGAACGCATGCGTATCGATTCGACCGGGAATGTCGGTATCGGCACCAACAACCCCATAACCCATTTACAGGTCTATGGGTCTGACAATACCACCACGGGCATAACCCAGAATGTGTGGAACGCTTCAACCGCGACCCACTCCTATGCCACCCTGAGTGTGGCGGCCAACAACGGCGGTGTGACCGGCCATCTCCTTGCTGATGGCTTAGGTGGGTCGGTTGAAATGGGCACTCCGGGCATCTATCTGGGCGCGTACTCGAATCACCCAATCGGCTTCGGTATCGCCCAGACCGAGCGCATGCGCATCGCGACCTCCGGTAACGTAGGTATCGGCACGACCGGACCCTCCAACAGATTGGAAGTTCGGGATACGCAGGCTTCGAACGCAGTTGGCTTGATTTACAACACCAACACGGGTGCAAGTGCAGAAGGCGTGCGGGTGCGGATCGACGCCACAACCCCGGGTACGAGCAACCTCTACGCGAACTTCCAAAAGAGCGGTGGCACCACGATTGGATCTATTAGCGGCGACGGCGCCGGCGGTATCCAGTACAATATGGCCTCTGACCGTCGCTTGAAAGGCAATATTCGCGACACTCATTACGGCATTGCCGATCTGATGAAGATTCGCGTCCGTGACTATTACTACTTGGGCCACAACGTCGATACCAATGGCTTTATCGCGCAAGAACTTTATGAGGCTTATCCTCCGGCAGTGAGCAAACCGGAAGACGAGACCAAGCAATGGTGGCAAGTGGATTATGGCCGCCTGACTCCCCTGTTGGTCAAAGGCGTGCAAGACGTTTATGGTCTTTGCGAAATGTCTAAAACCCAGATCGAAGATCTGAGCCGTCGCTTGGCGTCGGTTGAGCAAAGTAATGCCCGCCAAGATCAAGAGCTCCAGTCGTTACGCAATCGCGCAGAGAAAGCCGAGCAAGAAAACCGCGCCATCAAAGCTTGGATCTGCGCGAAGGATTCTAAAGCCCCGTTCTGCCAATAGGCCCTCATTAAATCATAAATGCCGCCCACTGGCCCAATTATTGAATCTGTCCAGCGTCTGATCAATGGAGAGGTTCGTGCGGAGCTGGCTCACAATCATTTTAACTGGGGCGTTACTGATCGCCTGCCACAGGGACCACCCTAAAAAGGGGGGCAACGGGGGTGGCGGCGGAGGTCAAGTGGCCCGCAGCACGCCTGAGCAGGTGCAAAAGGCCATTCAAGAGGCTCGCGAACTCGTCGCAGTCAGAGACGCTCGTCACAATATTTTTGCTCAGTTTGTACTTTCGGTAAGTGGAAAACAGCGGGAAGACAAAGAAAAGGGCCGCCCCCTCGCCACCGAAGTACCTGCCGGCAAATTGTTCGATGTTACAAGTCAACTCAATCAACCTGAACGTTGGGAATTAAAGACCTTTGCGGCTCTCTGGGACAAAGCCCCCGCCATTCGACTGTTTGAGAATCCAGTGAATATTACAGACAAAGGAAGCTGCGCCAACTCCGAACATAAGCAAGCGGATGCATCGGTTAGCCAAAACAACTTGGATGGTCGACTCTGCCTCAGCATTCACTCGCTTACGCGAATTCCGCCACAGAATCTGCTGCAGTCCATCCTGGCCCTCCTCGCCCACGAATCCGCCCACCTCGCCGGACAAAACGAATTCGAAGCCCAAGAAATGCAGGACTTGTTCAACGAATTCTACGTGATTTTTATTTCGAATTTGTATGGTCCTGATGTGGCGGCGAGATTTGAATTTCTAATTGCTAAGATCGAAAAGCCTCTGGATTTTTTAATAAATCAGACAAAACCTTGCGGTCTTGAGCCCTGTCCACCGGTTTTCCCGGCCGAAGACTTTATAAAGGAAATTAGAGATGGTTTATTCGAACTACCGTCGATCTTTGAGCCCATCAAATTAAAAATAGCACTTCGCCCCGCCCGCCCCACATTGGTAGATCATTTAGGTTACGATGCCTTTTCAGCCTTGGATATTCTTCACAAAATAGTGGAAGTGGAGGTTTCTGAAAGTGATGCCTTTTACAAGGAAGGGGTAAAGATCTTTTCAAGGCAGTCGGAAGAGTTGAAAATAAAGGAATGGTCGCCTCGCCCCTTTCACGAAGTCATGCTCACCGTTAAAGCGCTGCTTAAATCTGTTAAGGAGAATTGGACAACTTTTGTTACGGGTAACGGGAATGCGACTTGTGAGGGTCTGAAGATGAACACGAATTCACTTGTTCCCCTAACAGGTCCCTTGAAGAAGTTAAACCCTACATACTTTAGCCCAAAATCGAAATTTTATGATTGGGAAATCTACCCTCCCAAAAATCCTTGTGATCGAACGGCAGCAAGCGAATCAGGTTCTATATAAATGGACAACCTGTCGAACTTTTGTTCAACTGTGTAATCTGGTCCTGATCTTGCAGATGATTAACACTAAGATGAAAATGCGAAGACTAAAAATCAGTTTGGTTGCCCTTGCGAGCCTGGCTATAACCTTATCGGGACAGGGTTTTGCGGCACCAGGATCACTTGAGCCTATATACGGGAACTATAAGGTCGTAGAGTGCAAGGCCATTCGACGATCGGGTTCTCATTCTGGTTTCGTTGCCGATTTTTGTCAGTCAGAGACAGTTTTTGTCGGGGTTGTGGGCCAAGGGCCCTTGAGCATCCACTTTCAAATGCGAGATGGCGCAAGCAAAGAAGTTCCCTGCAAAAATGTGGTTGGGAGCAGTTCTTGCCAGAAAATCGCAGCCAAAGCTCTATTATTGGAGAGTCAGGGCAACTTACCTGGACAATATTTTGCTGATCGCATTGAAAGAGAAGTTCAAACAAAGGTCACCGTCAAGGTTCGAACCGGTGAGCATAACGGGTATTTGACTTTGTTCATCACTCAAAATGCATTCCCAGAAATCACCGATAAAAACGAAAGAATAGTCGACAACAGCTTTATGCTGCATATATATCGAATTCCGAACAAACCATAAGATTTCAAAGGACCCCCTCGTGGAACGTATTCTCGCACTCCTTTGCTTTGCCATATTTTCGTTCAATGGATTTGCGCAGACGCAACGGCATCTGATCACGGTGACGGATGCGGCGGGGCCAGGAATTCCCGTAAAGCTGGAGCGAGCTCTGGCCGAGCTTTTACAGGATCGCCTGGTGAAGAAGGGTTCTTATCAGCTCACGGCCGACTTGGATGCCACCCAAGACAATGGGACGGCCCCAAGTTGGGAGGCTTTTCGCCAATCCCTTGCGTCTTTAGGTCAATCCCAATCCGAGTCCGTTGTGCTTGGAGTGACCCTGCACGGTCGAGTTGAAGACGAGCGTTTTTACCTTACCTTTTCAGACGGCGCCGTCGACGGGCTTGAGTTTCTAGCCGCGCTTTCACGGATTAAGACGAAGAAACTGATCGTCCTTATGGAGAGCTGCTACTCCGGTGGTCTCATCCGGTATTCGCTTCCCGAGTTTCAACGCTTTGATAAATTTGCAAGCCCCTACATGATTGTTACGCCGGTCGATGCAGAACATTATCAAGTGGCTGGCGAACTTCCTCGTATGCTCGGACAAATCGCGAACTGGAAAATTTTCGATCGGGACGGCAGCGACAGCGTGGACTTTGACAATCTGGAATCCGCTCTCCTCGCCGCCCAACCCTACACGGTTTCTTTTGCCGGCGGGGTCCGCCCTCGATACTTCAAAGGCGACAAACCGTACTCACTCGATCTTCAAATCGCCAGGTCCTCACGCGCCGGTGGAACTTTGCAGGCACTCGCGGCAGAGTCAGAATTAGTCCGTCATTGGATTCGACAGGTTCAACAAAGTGATTCAAAAGGTCCCAGTCGGTTGCAGTCCATGCAATTGGCAACAGAAGCCCTCGCCGGACGTTCGCTCGTGGCCACTAAAATTCAGGCTTTCCGGTCTCTGATTGAAAATCAAAAAAGTTTGGTTGGTCCAGAGCGCTCGCGTTTTGCTCACTTTTTGTTTGGCTTGGCTAAACGGGGCGACTGGAACTTTGCGGAAAGCACGGGCGAGACCGTGCGCGCGCGCATTGGCTTTGGCCATGGACATGACACTCACGTTGTGGACCTTGCGGCTCGCACCGTTAGCGCTTTTTTAGTCAGTGAAGAGAGCATGAAAGGCCAGCTCATCGCATACTCGAGAATGGAGGGACCAATCTCTGCCGCCATGATTCCCGCCCTAGCCAAACAAGAGGGGGTCGATCGCTTGATTCTCGCCCGACGATTTTTGACGTCAGGTCCAGACAGCTTGGCTCGTAAATTTGGCCTCACGCCATTTATCGCTAGTGCCATGAACGAATTGGTCGGCCTGTTGGAGCTGCCGCCAGTGCGACTTGCCTATTCTACTGAATGGGGTCTTTTGGCCACCATGGCACTTGAACAATATCCGACTGACTTGGATCTTATGCTCGTCACCGCACTTTCAGTCCTTCCTGTAGAAAAAAAACACCAGCTTTTTGAGCGCTTTCGTATTGAACGCTACAAAAATAAAAAAAACCTTTCCAATTTAACTCTACATGAACCGGAAAAATTGGAGTGGCTTCGAATGCTCTTTGGTAAGTCGGTCGACCTAACATTGTGTGAGCGTTTGCTGATCGCCACCAATGAACCCTAGAAACTAGCCCATCGGTCAGTTGATACCTCATCTGTCTATAGGATCATAAATATATCGACTTACACTTGGAGTGACTGCGGATGAAGGTTGCGCTCACCTTTTTGTTCTTTCTCTCACCATGGACTCTCGCCGAACCGGTCGACTGCAGCATAAAGGCAATGGAGGACCATCCGGCCGAAGCTGCGATCATTAAAGCGGCCTCAGACCCCGCCCAAGCAGCAGAGTCAGCCAAACTCCCGCCCGAGGCTCAGGCTAAACAACGAGAAGACGCGGTCGCGGCACAAAAGACCATTCAAGAGAGTGTAAAAAAATGCTTGGCCGATCTCGAAAAGGTGCCTGAAAAAAAGGCTCCTGAATCCCACTCGGCCGACGAGTGCGAAAAAATCGCCGAGCGATCCAATAAGATTGATTACGAATTTTATAAGAGACTGAAATACAAAAAGAAATTATCGAAGCCGGAACAAGGCCGCATGAACCAGATACAGCGAAGAATGGCCGCCGCAAAAAAGAGATGTTTAGAGACGGCCACAGATTAGAGACGGGTCGACCGACCCGTCCCATACACATCTCTAATCAATTTCCAGGCTTACCCGTTTCGAGATGGCAAAGCGGCCATCTGGAAAGCGCGAACCGATGCGAACCACTTCCCCTTCGACCCGCAAAGTGGCGCCACTCTTTAGAATCTCAAGGTCCGCAGGTGAAACGTCAAAGGCTTCCGATAGAGGCAGCGGGATCTTGCCATCAGGATTCACGCTGAGGTCCGAGCGAAGAAAGGCTTTCTCAGCCAAAACCTTAGAACCAACACTCAGGCGATAATGATACTCCGTAACAACTTGCGGAATGTCCTTTGTTAAGTCCCGGAAATATAAAATCGTCGTCTCTTTGCGCCCATCCACAGAAAACTTACCCACCTGAGTTTTGTCCATATAGGGGCGAGTGTCGTACTTGTCTTCGGGCGCCACTTTCACAGAATAGTCCTGTGAAAAGCGGACTGGAGCTGAAACTACGATTCCATTTCGTTGAACCGCCAGCTTCACCACGACATCCGTCCCTACGGGCAAAGTGACATCGAGGTCCATCGCAAAGTTCGTCTTGGTTTGCGCCATGATCGGCAACTGAGCCAACTGCTGGCCGGTCGCATCGACCAATTGAATCTGATAATCCGACTGGAGTTTCCTCACGATTCCCTTGTCGGTGAGACTCAAGCGAACACCGCGCCCGAGCGAAGTGAGTTTGACATCAGAAATGGTCTCGGGGCCCAGCTGACGGGGATCGTACGTGGGCACCACCTGCATATCGACGCTGAACTGCTCCTCGTTCACTTTTTGAATCACAGGATTATAAGTGTAAAGAGTGTCCTCCGCTTCGATCGTCACTTCCGATCGACCTGCCACTTCACGCAGCTTGACTCGGAATTTCTCCTGCTCACCTGCGACCAGAGTCGCCTGAGCGGGGAAGTTGAGATCCACATGAGCCTGAATCCTATGGTCAAAGACTTCACGTTCTTTGGTAACACAACAACGTTGCTCAGTTCGATACTTAGTCACCCAGCGCGTTCGCCGCTCTTCACGGTACTTGGTGACCCAACGAGTTTTAGTGACGGGACGTGATTTTCGCACCTGTTCGTCTTTGCAGACACGGTCCGTTTTGGGGATTCGGTGACATTGGCGCTCTGTTCGACAATCTTCGCCAACTTTCACGTTGTCACAAACTTCTCTCCAACATTCGCGTTCACGGCGTTCGCGATCTTCACGTTCACGGCGATCACGCTCTTCCCGTTCCCGACGTTCGCGATCATGACGCTCTCTTTCTTCTCGGTCGCGGCGCTCCCGGTCCTGACGGTCTCGACCTTCGCGCTCTCGGCGATCACGTTCCTCACGCTCTCGGCCTTCTCGATCACGCCGCTCACGTTCTTGGCGGTCACGATCTTCCCGCTCGCGGCGCTCACGATCATGATCACCACCGTTTCCGGGACCACGTCCGCCGCCGCCGCCGCGATCACCACCGCGGGCCTCCGCCGCATCCATTTGAAAGAGTAGATAAAGAGCCTGCAAGGCGCCTGGCAAGACCACTTGGCACACGCGACGTCGCTCACATCGGCGCTCAAACCGCGGTGTACAAACTCTCTCGTCTCGACATTGTTCTTCATATCGGGTTTCATCACGACAGATCCGCTCGGTGACCCAGTAATCTTCATAATCCGTGTAGGTTTCTTGTTCCTGATAAGGAACTCTTTCGTAATAGGTCTCTTCATCTTGATACGGAACTTGCTCCGTATAGGTATCTTGATAAGTCTCGGTCCTATATATGTCCTTTTGCAGATCGGTCGAAATGGTCAAAGGTGATTTGTCTGTTCGAACGATTTGATCCCGACTGGCACCAAAAGATGGTGTCGCCATCACCATCGACAAAGACAGCGTCAGCCATTGGCGAACTCTAAGCGGTGTCAAACTTTCCCCCTTTTTAAAGATGTATCCGTATAGAGCAAGACCCAGACCATCGTCTGTGTTTTTGAAGAGATACTTTGCCACGCTGCACGGGGGAACTTCGCCACCAGGCATCCCTTCCCTTTCGCCCGGAAAATGGCCAGGTCCACTGGGAAACCGGACCGCGAAGTAGACAGAATATTTACAGGAGGATGCTATGCGGCGATTACTTTTGCTTGTCCCCTTCTTTCTTCTTTCGGCTTGTAGCCAAAATTCAACTTCATTGACCGATTTTGCAGCTCTGCCTGACGAGACGGGGCAGGAGAATCCAGATCAAAACTTGATTACTCCGGATGTTTTAGCCCGCGGACTCAAAGTACAAAGCCTGGGCTGGCGCGAACCGAGCTACACGAAAAAAGAAACGGCAGCCATCTTAAAACAGTACGACCATTTGGACCCGAGCAAAGAAGTTCCGACCGGCGTTCTAACCAAAGCGATTTTGTTCTTTCACGCCAATCGAGACTTGATCCCGAACAAGACTTACCTCACCGCCGTCGATTTTTCCCGTCACTCACGGCGTGCCCGACTCTTCCTAATCAATATGGAAGACGGATCCGTCCTTAGTCTTCACACTTCTCACGGAAAAGGGTCGGACACCAATAACGACGGATACGCCGAACGCTTCGGCAATACACCTGAGTCTGGCAAGACTTCACTGGGATTTTATTTGACGGCGGAAACCTACCAGGGGAAAAACGGTTATAGCCTCCGTCTGGACGGGCTATCAAAATCCAACTCCAATGTTCGCTCGCGAGCCGTCGTGATGCACACCGGTGACTATGTCGTCGAGCAACCGGTCAAACAAGGTCGCTCGCTTGGCTGCTTAGTCATTGCGCGCGAGTACCACGAGCAGATTATCGACTTGGTTAAGGAAGGCTCCCTCATCTATGTTGGCCGATCCGAATACGACTAAAGCATCTGCAAAGGTCTCAGATTGCGACGCCCCTTTTTGCTAATCTTCCATTTCATGGCCGCCATCACACTGATTTTCTGCGCCACTGCCTCGGCGTCAACGGCCAAGCCTAAAGCCAACTCGCCCGCGCTCACCTGCCAAGACATCCCAGCGGTTATGGCTGTCTTTTTGTCCAAGCACATTGAATTTGACCATCTCACTCCCGAACTTGAAAAGCGCACCAAAGAAGAATTTCTAAAGCGCCTCGACGGTTCAAAATTTTATCTGCTTGAATCCGATTACCGATTTATCAGTAAAGGGATCGGGGAAATTTTCAAAAAGGTGTCTGAGAAAAATTGCACCGCCATCACGAACGCCAATTCTCTAATGAAAATTCGAGTCAGCGAAAGAATCAAATTTGCCGTTCAATATTTGGGTCCTGACTTTAAAATCGATCCGAAACTCATTCTTGAAACCGATCCTGCCAAACGACAGCGACCCACCAACCTGGCCAAGGCCAATCAGGAATTTGCCATTCAGTTGCAGTCGGAGGTCGCCAACTACATCGGATCCGGAATTGGACTGGATCGCGCCAAACGGTTGATCTTAAAAAACTATGACCGTCAATTGAAACACACGAAAAAACAGACGGGTAAAGATGCCCTTTCCACATTTCTTGACAGCTTCGCGGTCTCTTTGGACCCACACTCCAACTACATGCCGCCTGAAGTGAATGAGGATTTTAAAATTCAAATGAGTCTTTCCCTCGAAGGGATTGGTGCTTCCTTAAGCTTCAGAAATGGCTTCACCACTGTCGAAGAACTTTTACCGGGTGGCGCCGCCCTGTCGAGCGGTCTAGTTAAGAAGAAAGACAAGATCATTGCCGTCGCCCAAGGAGAATCTGAGCCTTTTACCGATGTTTTGGAAATGGAATTGCGCGAAGTCATCAGCCTGATTCGCGGACCTAAGGACACCAAAGTGCGTTTGAAGATTCTACGGCGTGAGAAAAAGGAAGTCAGCACCGTCGAAGTGACGTTAACTCGCGCCAAAATCACGCTAGAAGATCAAGCCGCTTTTTCCACTTATTTTGATCGAAAAATTCATGGCAAGCCGGTCAAGATCGCGTTTATCAACTTGCCCTCCTTCTACTACAGCCAGGAGCAAGGGGGTCGCAACGCGACCGGCGACCTTCGCCGTCTTTTGATTGAAGCCCGAGAAAAGAAAGCGAACGTGGTTCTATTGGATCTATCCATCAACGGCGGCGGAAGCCTTCAAGACGCCGTCGATGTGGTCGGTTTGTTTATCACCAAAGGCAGCGTCGTGCGCGTGGGTGGCCGAGGCGCCATAGTCAATGGCGGTGATCCACGGGCCTATCAAACTCTGGACGACGAAGATCCCTCGGTGGTCTGGCCAGGACCGTTGGTCGTTTTTACCAGTCGGGTGAGCGCCTCGGCTTCTGAAATTGTCTCGGGCGCGCTCAAAGACTATCGACGGGCGCTGATTATTGGGGCCGATCACACCTTCGGTAAGGGTACCGTGCAAACTCTAGATCAACTTCCGACGGGTCTTGGTGCGGCTAAGGTGACGCTCGGAACCTTCTTCACACCCGGTGGATTTTCCACTCAATATAGGGGCGTCACGGCCGACATTGCCTTCCCCTCACCGTTTGGTACCGAGGCTGGTGAAAGCTCACTCCCCTACTCTTTGCCCGCTCGAATGGTCCCGCCTTTTCTTTCGCAACAGGCCCGCCTCGCTTATGGACCCGACGCTTGGGTTCCTGTGGCCGAGAGCCTGGTCAAAAAACTGGGTCCCCAATCACTAAAGCGAGTCGCGGGTTCGAAGGACTTTCGAAAGATGGCTGAGGAACTAAAAAAGTTTAAGGATCGATCGACTAAGATCACCATCGGCGATTTACTTAAGGGTCACGATCCCTCGGCCAAGGACGCCAAGCCCGAAGACGAAGACGCCGACACGCCGACTCTCAGCCGCGAAGAAAGAATTAAGAAATACCTCGAGCGCCCAGACGTAAAAGAGGCCCTGAATACAGCCACGGACTACGCCGCACAATTATTCGTCGAGTGAGTCATCATCATAAGGGATGGTCGTCTTCAAATAATCGGACATCGCCGATAGGTTTGGACCCGCGTAATGAGAAAAGCTTGGGAGAGATTCACACTTGCCCACAATGCCTTGAAATCGATGGAATAAATCCTTTCGCTGATGTTGCTGCAATCGAATCAATTCGACGCGCTCATCAGGCGTCAGAACGGGAGCCTCGCCCGTCGGATCTTCGGGTTGCTTGTGCTTCCAATACTGAACCATAAAAACCATGGTGCCATCCATATCAGAAAAGTGGCCTGGCAAATCGGCGAAGCGGCGAACCATCTCCTGCCTAAATTGCGTGCGCCGCTCACTCATGGAAATGTCCTGACAGGTGGTGAACGCAGAAGACGCATCGTCTTCAGGCTGCCATTGCGCCGGATTCAATGTCATCGTATCGACAAAAGTCCCCGCTCGATTTTCCGGATAGAATTGTAAGTAAATTTGCACGCGTTTTAGGGATGGATCCTTCCAAACTGTTTCGGGAACCCAAAAAGAATAGTTGTACAAGTAGCCAGGATGAGATCCGGCAATTCCGCACTTCACGCCGCGCTCTTCGTTCACCAAATAAAACTGGAGCTCATTCATATCCGCGAAACCCAGCGCGGGCTTTCGCGTCTGAAACCAATCGGCTCGAAAGCGCAGAATATTGCGCAAGTTCCAATCCGGATCCAAATCCATAAGTTCAGAAAAACAAGCCTGCTCCGACGGCTCGATCAGTTCAGTGTGGGACGAAGCCCCCGCCGAAAGATGACCCGTCAAGATGGCAACAAGAACTAAAAATTTCATAGTGAACCCCCAAGGGTGAACCATTCTATCCAAACTGCAGTGTATTTGGAAAACATGAAATGTCATTCCGAAAGTGGCGAGGTCTGAGACGCTAGGTGGTCCCATTTTCGGTTTCGAGCCAAATTTCTACATCTCTCCTCCTTCAAGGTACCTGTACTGTGGATTCATAGGGGAGTATGGTATGAATAAAAAGATCATAAATATTGCAGTCATTTTAACATCATTCGCGATTCAGGGTTGCGGTGACCTCGAAAGTAGAAAAACGGGTCCGATCGAGTCTGACCGGTTAATCCCCCTGAACCTAGATCGCCAATTGAGTGCGGGACAGGGGTATCAGGCCCAAGGGACCGCTACAGATCAAAAACTTTGCGTGGACTATCAGGGCCAGAGTTACTGTTTCGGAGTTTATCGGCTTGTAAACACCGATCTGTTGACCATTCGAGACCACGTGAATCAGTATCAGTATTGCAAATTCTCAATGGGATTCTCCGTTTGGTTCTGTCGTCCAGAACTGACGCCTGAACAATCTAAATTTTTACTTGCCGGCGTTTTGCGGGAAACCAATATACGTTGCGAGCACATCGCCGGACAACACACCTCGTGCTTTGTAGTTCCTTCTTCGGGATACGCAAACCTGATTGAGTACTATTGGACGATGTTCGGTGTTGCCTACGTTAATGAATAGCTTCAGAACCAATGTTCACGGGGGTCACAAATGATTCGATTTTTATTATTGGCTGCGCTTATATCTGGCTGCGGTCGAACTTTCCGAGCTAACAGAGCATCAACGGATTCGGCTACCAGAGGCTTCAAGTCGGGCCAGGCGTTCAGTTATATGTCGGTTGACTCACCCAGTCTCTTGGTCATAGGCGTGAACCCCACATCGGGACTTGATAACCAACAGCTGAACAATCTCACCGGCCCAGTTCGCTCTATCAAGAAAGCTTTCCAACTGGCGAGGCTCGCACGAAGCTCGGGTCAAGACGTCATCGTGGAGCTAAAAACTGGAGTCTATCGCGAGGGCCTTCTGGAGTTAGACCATTCTTTAAGCGGGCGATTGGAGTACCCATTTGTTTTTCGAGCAGCTGCCGGTGCCAAACCCATTCTTTCGGGCGCACGTCAACTGCCTCAGGCTGCATGGGTACGAGTGGGATCAACGCCCGTCTATTATCGAAACTTACCCTCGACGCTCCGGTTTCGCGAATTGTATCGCGACGGCACTCAGCTTCGACCAGCTCGAATGCCCAATATTGAAGACTGGAATGGAGACTCCGCTCCTTCCATTCGCTCACTTCATAACTCGCTCCATCAATGGTCTGCAATGCGCAATCAACAAGGGGTCGAGCTGATTCCGGATGCGCTGTTAACAGGCTCAGCTGTGCAGGATGCGGAAATTGTAATTCCGGTGGCATGGGGCATGACGAGGATGAGATTGGAATCGGTAACGGTCTCGGATGGCAAGGTGACGCTCACCCCCCGAGCCTATGAAGGCGGATTAGAAACCTATAGATTCAGCGTGTATACGGACCATGAATCGACCGACCAAAGATTTTTTCTGGAACGAAGCCGGCATTTTCTAGATCAGGAGGGCGAGTGGGCGATCGATTCTACTCAGAATCGACTTTACGTGTATTCGACTACCAATCCCAGCGGCTCGGATTTTGAATATGGCGCCGAACCGACATTGCTTAAGGTCACCGGGGCGAAGTTTGTTTACATAGAGGGACTGACCTTCGAAAAAACGGGCTACTCAGCAGCGGATCAAATTGGATATGTCAGCGACGGTTCCGGCTGTTCAATGAAGTGGGAGAATGGAGCCGTAGTTCAGTGCGGCTACAACACGCTTCCCGCAGCGCTGGATATTTTGAACGGACAAGTTGTCTTTCTACAAAACGTCACATTTCGAAACTTGGCCGCCAACGGATTGAAGGCCGTGGCGTTGTCTTACTCTCAAATTGTGAACTCGAGTTTCCAAGGTGTGGGAGCCGCGGGGCTACTGTTATACGGCGTTCATAACATAAAGATCGCACACAACAGCTTCACGGCCATCGGCTTTCAGTACACCTCGGATGCCATTACCGCTATCTCTACATCCGATGGACAACAGAACATATTTATTGACGACAACCATTTTACTTATCTGGCGGGCCGCGGAATTTACCTGATTCAGCCGCCGGAACTAATGTTCCCGGATTCCTTGCCATCCCAGAATTCTTCGATACGAAGAAACGTGATCAATAGCGCATTGAACCGAATTCAAGACGCAGGGGCCATCAATGTCGGCTACATCACCGGGGTGCAGATTGCGAACAATCAGATCAGCGGTATTTACAATCGCCAATGGAATATCGGCCCCAGTCGATCGAATGCCATCTACTTGGATGTTGGGACTTACTGGAGTCAAGTCACCCAGAACACCATTTCCAGTTCTCAGGTGGGTATACAACTTAATTGTCAGCATATGAATTCTATTAGTGGCAACACTTTGACGGATGTGGCCACTCCGAACTTGACGACCAACATCTTCTGCGTCCAGGCCGCCCCCGCTTCTCGCCAAGTTCGAATGCAGAATGTCCTTTCATGCGGAAGTTTCGATTGTGGATCCGAAGGCCAATGAACCGGGACAATCGATGGTCGGATCCAGTGTAGAAATTTAAGGCGAATATCTACTTGATTTTACGACGAAAAATCCGTCTCAAAAGGGCACGGTGGAAGCGGGAATCTCGTCATGTCCAACCTCACCGGTTAAGATGAGTGCATGTATTCAACAATCTGGTCCGACAAAATAAATGAATTCGAGGCCATGATTCGCAGCGGCCGACTGGCTGAGGCGAGAGGGCGACTCAACGGACTTCGAATAGCACAGGTGCCATCAACACACCGGGCTCGTTTAGCGCAGCTTCTAACGAGAGCCAATCTCTCGCACAAAGCGGTCGCCTGTTTGGTCCGTTCCGTACGCTTGGGAAACTCGGTCAATCCGCGGGCCTCATTGTCTAATTTGTTGACCTACGCCTTTGCTCTCATCCGCATTGGGTCCGCCCATGAGGCCAAACAAATTCTCGAGGCTCTGCCTGAAAGCTGCGCGCAAAAGCATCTTTATCTGGGATTTGTCCATCAGACGATTTGGGACTATGCCTTGGCGGTTCCTCACCTGGAAAAATATCTCTCCTTTGAGGCACTAACCCCCTACGAAAGAGCGACGGCCGAGGTCAATTTGGCCGCCAGTCTCATTCAAGTGCGTGAGTTGGACCGGGCGAGCCAAATGCTCATTCATTTGCTCCCGAAGGCCAAGGACAACAACTGGGACTTGCTTTATCGAAATGTCTCGGAACTTACCGCACAGGCGGCGGCAGAACAGGGGCGCTGGTCCGATGCTCGTAAGGCCTTAGCCTCGATTCACTCTGGTCAATCCCGAGTTCAAACCACGGCGGATTTGTTCGTAGCCAAATGGGCCGCCTTTGTTGATGTCCTTGAGAAACCCACACAGGATCGGGTGGTCGCTTTACGCAGAGTTAGGGAATGTGCGAAGACATTCGACCATTGGGAAACCATCCGCGACTGTGATCGGGTACTGGCGGAAGTCACTCACGATGTCGGACTTTTCAACCACGTTTACTTCGGCACGCCGTTCGCCTCTTTCCGTAAGCGCATGCTCGAAAACTCGCGCAGTTGGACCACACCTCCGACGAGTTACACGCTCGGCTCTCAAACAGGTCCCGTGTTTGATTTGATGGCTGGTGCCCTGAAAGACGGAACCGCGGCTCTGAGACCGGGACATATCCTCCATCGCAGTCTATGCTTCTTGCTTGAGGACTTCTATCGGCCGGTGTCGATGGGTCGCTTGTTTAATCAGCTGTTTCCTGGGGAGTATTTCAATCCCGAGTCCTCTCCGGGAAGGGTCGCCAATTTAATTCATCGAACTCGAGACTGGTTCAGGAACCAAGGGCTCCCTTTAGAGATCGAAACCTCGATGCGCAGCTTTCAGGTCAAATTGACTGATCCCAATTTTGGCATCTACTTCTCGAAAGTAATGGATCCCCAAGTGACACAAGAGATAAATATTGAAGGCTACCTTACACGTATTCGATCAAGACTTGATACGGCTCACTTTACTTGCGGCGATGCATTTAAAACATGGGACGTCTCGCGTTCCGCCGCAATCCGAATTTTGAATGGGGCGGTCAATGCAGGGCTTATCGCTCGGCTAGGAAAAGGTCGAAACACATATTACCAGTGGACTACAAAATGACATATGCGCGATTTTTATATACGTTTAGTTTAATGGCCGGAGTGGTTCTGTTCAGCGCCTTGTTCCAGTCCTGTGACAACAACGTCAAGCTTAAGGGAAAGGATCGGGCGTCTGTCACCTCCCGTCAGGGAAACGGGGATTTCTACGGTGGCAAAGTAGAGATTTACACTTACTCGGACCGTGCAACACCGTGTGCTCAGTTGGATCTTAAGGGGAACCCGTTTCCGAACCGCCAGATTCAATATTCCGCAGCTACTGACACAGCCTATTTAGTCCGCTCAGCTTGCACCGATATGGAGCCGGTCTCGATTCCGAACGGGCAATTCAGTTACAACCCGGTCGAGCAGTCCATCAGCTATCAGAATCAGGTATTCAACTTGCAAACCGACTTCTCGGATCTGAACATTATCCCGGCTCGTTGTCCGGCACCTATGCAGCCTTTCACGACGGCCGCCAACATTCTAACTGCGGGCCTGAATTTTAGCGACCCAAGCTGGACACCCAGCCCAGGGATTAGAGTCGACTTGTTTGGAACCATTGCGGCCCTACCTCGGTATCAAGTTTTCAGAAACGATCCGAACCTCCTCGAGTTTTATCGAAGAATTTCGCAAAAAATTGCAATTCCTGGAGGAGTAAGGTACGCGGCTTCGTTTTTGTTGTCGAGAGGCAACACCGGCAGCGCATCCTTCATTTATTGGGACACAGATGCCTACGAGATCGACGCCCATCTGGACTTAACGACGGGAGTGGCCACGATTACTAATCTCGTAGGCTTTCAGGCTGCCCAAGTCTCGTTGATTGCTGAACCTTATGGCGCAGGTTACAACATCACCTTGTTCTTTGAGAAGCCGGCGGCCTCGGGAAATTCGGTGCCCGATCTCGGAGTCGCTCCGACCAATTACGTCAACATGGTTCCCCAGAGGGGGCAACTCGGCGACTATCTATACGCGACGGCGGCCTCCCTTCGGGTGGTAGACGATTATTGCCAATAAAGTATCGATTCAAATTTCTACACTTCTTCTCCGGCTCACTGAGCGATAATTCTAAAATGCAGATCTTAAACAAATTCGCTATCGGACTTGTAATCTTAGTCAGTGCTGCGACAGCAAAAGCCGATTTCTGCCAAGTCTACGCTAGCCGCACTTACTGCTATACCTCGCAAACCAATGCTCAGGGAAATGTGGATATTGTGGATGACTTGGGAAACGTCTACTGCACGAGTGACCCGGCTTACGGAGGTTATTACAACTGTCTTGCGGGATTGGGCACGGTCGTCGCCAGAGACGTCTTACGAAAGGTTCTTTTCACCAGCCAGGGATCTTGCATAGAGCGATTTTTGAACGGTGCTCTATATTCCCAAGCTTGCTTTGGTTTTTTAATTCCCACGCCGGCGCAACAGCAAGAAATTAGGCAGGCTCAGGCGGCCGCTGCGGCCGCGGCCGAGCAGGCACGTTTACAGGCCCTAAATGCCGAACTCGCTCGGCAAGCCGAACAACGCAGGCTCCAGGCCGAACGGGCCAGGTACGATGCATGGCTTTCGACTTTGGGTTACAATCCCTTTCATCGCCGTTGAGTCGACTCGTTGACCACGTCCTGGCCCGCCATGTTTCAAATCGAGACCAATCAGTTCAGCTTTCTACATTAAGGGTTTTTGGATCCGCGAGAAGATGTTGCTAGGGGGTGCGCATGCACAAGTTCCATCTGAAATCCGCAACTTTACTTTTGGCCATAGCCTCGGTTTTGCTCCTGTCCACTGGCCAAGAGAGGGCCTTCAAGCTGGAGAAGAATTCCAATGTAGAAGAAAGTCTGACTGACGAACCGGCGAAATTCCGCAGACCAGAAGGCCCTGGCCGGTCGCTAGCCTCCCGTCAGGTCGAGTCGGCGAATATTAAAGCGCATCGACAGCGCGCAGAGCTATTGTCCGCCCACCTCAGAGGCAAAAGTTTTATTCTTCAGGTCGCCGATGCCGAACGACTCCAGGCTCTGCGTGAGGGGCGATCGAATCGGATGGAATTGCGAATCTCCAACGATCAGGCGGTCGTCGTTGATTTTAATCTAAACCAAACCACCGCAACCGGGCGCTATTTACACGGCGAGGTCGCCGACCTGGAGAATTCGCGCGCCGACCTCACTTTTCACAATGGCAACTTGGGGGGTACACTGACGATCGGTTCCTCGCGCTATGTTATTACCACATTGGCATCCCAACTTTTTGCCGTCGTCGAAGTGGACACTTCAAAGTTCGGGATTCTCTATGATCATCCGATTCGTTCGACAAAGACTTCTGTGGACGCAGACCCAGATTCCGGCGTACAAAATTTGTCGGCGCAAAACTCGGTTTTTGTTTCGAGCGACGGCGTCAAAGTTTTCAATGTGGTGGCCGCTTATACTCCGGGCGCACGTGACCGTTGGGGAGGCGCCAGTCAGATTGAAACTCAAATCCAAAACGAGATCAACGCCGCCAATCTTGCTAACTTTCAAAGCGGTGTACGGGTGTATTACAACATTGCTAAAATGCTGGTGACAGCTAGCAATTGGGACACAAGCACGGCGGATCATTTTACCAGAGCAGTCAACCAGTTGATCAACGAGACCGACGGGATTTACGATGAGGTACATCAGGCACTAAAGGACCACAATGGTCATCTGGCCCTGCTTTGGGTTCCAGAATGTCAGACCACCACAACCGTTGTCGGTACGATCACATACACCTCCTCCGTTTGTGGATTAGGCCAAGTTCCAGGCACCTTTTCTGCTGTGGGCTCCAATGCGGTGGGTACGTTCGCGAACGCTCACGAACTCGGCCATAACTTTGGCGCGGACCATGATGATTACTCTTTAAACGGCAGGCAGCCTTACTTCGCGGCCTATGCAAAGGGCCGCCGCTTCGGTTGTGGCGGCGTATCCTGCTTTAGCATCATGGCGTACAATCGCGAAAACAACGATGTGCAAATTGGCCTCTTCACGTCTCCGAATTTGACCTATGCCAGGTCTGGCCAGAACTATACAACCGGTAGCTCCACTGAGGACAATGTTCGGGCGATGAATGAGCAGGCCGACATCAAAGCTGCCGCCTTTAACGGTACGGGAAATTCGAATGTGGCTCCTACGATCGTGTCCTTCACCGGAAGTGTCACCGTGGCGTCAGGTTCCCCTTTGAGTTTGAGTGTTAGTGCCACCGGCAATCCGGCCCCTTCGTTTCAATGGTACAAAAACGGAGCCGAATTGGCGGGGGCCACTTCGGCTACCTATCAGGTCTCGGCCGCCAGCGCGCAGGACGCGGGAACCTACGCGGTTCAGGTTTATAATTCGGCCGGCTCGATAACCAGCAACAACGCCACCGTCACTGTTACGTCAACGACCGTCACTCAGCAACCTCCGGCGATCACATCGCTCTCGCCCGACGTAACCATCGACGTGGGACAAATTCTGACACTGACCGTTCAAGCGACTGGCAATCCGGCCCCCAGCTATCAATGGTACAAAGACGGCGTGGCCATTTCCGGAGCAACCAATAATTCCTTCTCCAAAGCTGTCACAGCGAGCGATCAGGGGGCCTACGCCGTTCATATTCGCAACTCCGCAGGATCAACAACCAGCGCCAATGTTGTTGTGACAGTACGCTTGCCCCAACTCGTCCCTCCCACGATTCGATTTCTCACGCAAGGCCCCTTCCATCAGACTCTGGGCTCGGCACTTCATCTTTACGTTTTCGCGGATGGTTCTCCAGCGCCAACTTATCAATGGTACAGGAACGGCGTCGCCATCGCCGGTGCAACAACCTATGAAATCAAACGAAAGGCCGTCACCGCCGCCGATCAGGGGACGTATGCCGTCCGGGTTAGCAACTCCGCGGGGGCAATTACCAGCATAAACATCACTGTGACGGTGGCGACGGCGCATGTGGCTCCGACAGTGAGGATTGTGAATAAGAAAAATCCACTTTATGTCGGCAACACTTTATGGCTGGCGGCAACTGTGACTGGCAACCCGTCCCCCACAGTGCAGTGGTACAAGAACAACATTGCGATCGCGGGCGCCAATGCGGTCGACTACATAAAAAGCAACGCCGCAGAGGATGACTCGGCCACTTATTCCGTCCAGGCTATGAACGTAGTAGGATCGGCCTCGGCGACGATGAGCTTAACAGTTTCCACGGCCACCCAAGCACCCACCCGAGCACAGGTCTTGGGCAACGGAGTGACCGGCCGCTTTCGCTTGGGTGGCTCCATTCAACTTCAGGGCGACGCCAATGGAAATCCTGCGCCACGCTTCAAGTGGTTTAAGGATGGTGTGGAACTGTCGACGAACATCAGCGCAGATACAAGATTCTACACGGTGAACTCGGCGACTGCGGCTGACGCCGGAAACTACGCGGTGTACGCCTACAACTCCGCTGGAGGAATCGCCAGTGAAAATTACTTGCTCAGGGAAAACCTGCCTGGTGCCGCGCCGACGATCATCGCGGTGAGCGCGGATCAAACTTTGGCTCTCGGCGAAACACTAAAATTGACGGTCGATGGACAGGGAAGGCCCGGTCCGACGGCGCAATGGTACAAGGACGGCGTGGTCCTTGGCGGAGCCGTAGGCGCAGTATTCACCAAAGTCGCGACTATTGAAGACAGTGGACTCTACACCGTTCAATTGAAAAACCAATACGGCTCAGTCATAAGCCGGGGTATTTCGGTTCGGGTTACGGATCAAGTCTTGGTCAGTCCCTCGATCACACTACAGCCGGTGAGCCAGTCCATTCATCCAAACGCTACCCTTGTGCTCCGAGTGAAAGCAAGTGGGCGGCCTGCACCCATGTACCAATGGTTTAAAAATGGGAAGAAGATCAGTGGCGCCACATCTGAAGTCTACACTAAATCTTCTACCACTGAGGACTCCGGATACTACGCGGTCAGTGTTTACAATTCACAAGGGCATGTCGCGAGCAAAGTGGCAACGGTTGTTGTCGGTCCCTAGGAGGAGGATTTGCTCCAAAAACATGATCCCTAAAGCTGGATTGGCCTGACATTCTTTAAGTAACAACAAACCCTGAGGAGGGACAATGAACCTTAAAAACCAGATTTTATTTATGTGCGCGTTTTTTGCCTCTGTTTTTACCGTACCCGCACATGCGGTTAAGTGTGAATACATCTACAACTACGGATGCTCGGTTGTGAGTTCTCCGAACTCAGCCGGTATATTTCAGGCAAAGGTTGAGTACAATTGTCAGACCATGGCCTATGTTAAGACCGAGTACAACGATCTTTGCAAAGCGAGTTTTGTACCGACGAGTTCGGAGAGCCTGAAGATCGTGACGAAGTTGCAGCCCTCTGGGCGTATTGAGTATCGTGCGACCTATGCATGTCAAGAAGTAGGCTATCCGGCGAGCTACGCGGGTGTTTACCTGACTTCGTGGTTTTTTACGATCGATTATGTTTATCAGTCGAGTGCCCTGGCCAACCAATGTTCCTTGCCAACTTCGACGACAATTGCCGCGGACCGGGTCTGGTAGGGGAAAAGCGGGCCCACCCCCTATTCAGAAACGGCGGTTCGTTCGCACGATACAAAATAATCGAGATCTGGAAAATTCGACCTCAAATATTGGGGTCCATCAGGAGCCTCAATCTTTTGCGGCTCCGGCCCCTGTCCGCGAGGCATCGAGTCTCCGTAGCGAGTTTCAAAACTCTTCACCACTTCCATTGAAGAGGGATCCACCGTCGCAAGCGGTGTCTCCCACGGCTGTTGACCGAGCGAAGGAACGGCCGCAAGCGAAATAAAAATGTGGTTGGCCCGGGAATTTTTCCCATAGCCTGCAAAACTCAAGTAGCCAGGCTCAAAGGCGCCCGCCGGGGTGGGACGAGGATCATCTTGAATCGGCGTGTAGCGCGAAGGCTGGCCCGGCTTGGCCCCGAACTGACACAAAAATCCTGCCATACAACGAAACATGGGAAGATTAGTGAAAAAGCCGTCATCCACCAACTCTAAAAATCGCGCGGCCCCTCGAGGGCTCCACTCGGGATGAATGGTGATACGGATGGGTCCCTTGGTGGTTTCGCAGGATACATGAACATCGCGACTGGCTGGCTCTTTCAGCAAAAACACAAAGCCGCCGACGGTGAGTATCGCGAGAAGAATCAAACTGAGATACAATTTCTTAAGTTCCATCAATTCGCCTCGCCTAACTCACCAAAATCCAGGAAATAGGCTTGGTCGACCACTCTTGTCAACAGACTCGCCGGGCTAACTTAATGATATTATTAGATTATCAATCGGCGAGCCGTCAGCACCTGGGAAATTTCGTCGTAGTACCAAATTGCGACGTTTAAAGACAGAAAAATAACGACTCTATATTGAGTTCGAGCTCTATATTTTTCTGAAGGGGTGACATGGAATCGATTAAAACTGCATCTAACGTCTTTTCGGCGAATGTAATTTGTTGTCTAGTTATCTTATTTAACAACGCGACAAGCGGTGCGCAGGCCGTCACTCAGGTGGCGCCTGGAGGCGGCGGTTCGATACCCCATATCCTTCTGTCTCCTAATGTTGAAGACAAAGATATCGTGCTTGCTGCGAATAATATGGGGGTCGTGTTTCGTAGCATCGACGGCGGACTCAACTATTCCCAAATCGACGAAAAAAATTTGCGGCAGCTGATCAACGGATATCAGGGGGCTAAATTGGGAGGATACCGAGGAGCAAAATTTTCATGTGCCCGCCCATGGGCGTGGACTCGGCCAAACAGTGCCAACCGTTTACCGGTAATTTTTGCGGGCAGCCAAATCGGTTTTTTTAAGAGCGAAGACAAGGGAGTGACTTGGTTGAAAATCGCCGGTTTCGAGCGAGGTCCGTCCTTCATTGCATTTAACCCCACGGACTCCTCGCGCGGTGCCGCGGTTTTTGACAAGACGGGTGGCGTGGATATCTACATCACGTACAATTCTGGAAAAACCTGGTTCCCATTAGAAGTCCCCACTGATTTATTGGGAGAACCTCGCGGCCTGTTTTTCGACGCGTTGGCTAAGCAGCCTATGAACTTCATCGTTGCCACGGATCGATCAGTCTACAACTATGGCATCATCGACGGTACCTCGAAGTGGATCGCTCTAACTGGACTTCCCGACACAACAACGAATCCAATAAAAAGCGTCGCGGGCGCCTCGCACGGGGGCCGATTGATCGCCTATCTGACCTATCTTAGGACAGATCAAAACCAGCCGGCATTTTACACCTTGGACTCCACCCAAGACCGTTATGGTTGGCGGCCTGTCAATTCAACTGGTTTGGCGCTCTCGAGCCCGAGCGGCCTAGACCTCCCGTTTTATGATTTTGTTTCTGTCAGTGAGTCAAACCCAGCTGTTGCTTATGTGGCCTACGACGGCGGAAAAAGAATCGGCGACCCTTTAGAATCAGAGGGCGGTGACGGCGGCGTTTTTAAAACCACCGACTTTGGCAAAACCTGGCAAGAGTCGTTTTTTCTCCATCACAAACACAAAAAGTTCAATGTGTTCGATTCCTTTCCCCAAATCCACTCTTGGTTGTCGGAAAGTTCTTGGATCTGGGCGCAAAAACCGGATTCTGTCTTCATTTCGCCGGTCGACGAAAATCTAGTGGTTCTTGCCAACGCGGGCACATTCACATCGAAAGACGGCGGCGCGCACTGGAACTCATCAAGTGCCCCTAATCTCAAAAATGGTGTAGCAACTCCGCGGGGCGGTATCCCCGTTCTCCATGTTTCTGATTACGCAATCGCGCCGGCCGCCCCGGGGGAGCCCAGACGCCATCATTACTTGGCGAACTCCGACTTTGGAGTTTTTCACAGCCTCGACGGTGGGAATTCGTGGATCAGGCACGATTTCAAAAAATTTCCTGGGAATGTAAATCGATATACTTTTGATGATACGGCGCCTGGGAGAGTGTGGGCGGCAGGCGGGGGCGCGCACAATCTGCCGTTCTTGGAAGGCCTGAAAGTTCAGGCCATAAACACCTATGCGGCCCGCTTCGCATATTCCGAGGACCATTTCCAATCGAGCAGAATTTTTGAACCGAAGGTAAACGGCAAATCGATCAATGCTTCAATAACTGAGGTATTCGTCGACAAAAAACCCGATGGGACCGAGGATTGGTATCTTGCGGCTCTGGGGCGTGAGGGCGGCGTCTATCGGGGAAATAAAGATGCAGAATCTTGGACTCTCATCGACGGGCAGTTTTGGACCCAGGTTCATCAAGTGAACTCGGGAGGAAAATCTATTTCTGGTACAAGAAACCGGAATGTTTTTCGAATCGGTCGACTTCCATCCCCTGACAATCGGTTGTTTATGCTAACGACCTCCGGAGCTGGATTTTGGGACCAGTATGTTCGGTTTCCTGGGAGCCAGGGACTTTTTGTTCTGAACTCTCAAGGAAGTTGGGAACTTATAAAGGACTTCAATTATGCCAGCGACATTGAATTTCTGGATGAAGACAAAATCTATGTTTCAGAAATGGGCTCCGGATCTTCTCAAGGTGCTGTGTGGGAGTGCAAGAGTGGCGCGCAATGCCTGCACAGTGATAACTGGACGAAGTTGTTCGATGCGATGGGTGTAGCGGGAATTTCGATTCGGCGCTCGTCAACTTCCGCCGCTAAAAACCGCCTGTACATTAGCTTAATGACATGGGGAATTTTGCCGGAGAGTGCAGGGAGTCTTTCTCATTTAGTTCCTACACCGTCGGATATTAAATTTGAAAATAATCAGGTTTATATCATGACCATTCCATCCGATTCGAATGGGAAGTCCTACATTTGGAAAGACCAAAAATTCCCTGGCGTTTCCCCGCTCAAAATCAGGTTTTTGGACAAATTGATTTTTTATCCGACTTCTGGAGATGGAGTGTTCCGGGTCCTATCCGAAGGATTCTAATTGCGGGGGGGGGGCAACTACCTATGTGATCGGAATGGACCCTTTTGAAAATGGTCGGCGCGACTGGATTTGAACCAGCGACCTTTTGCACCCCAAGCAAATGCGCTACCAGGCTGCGCCACGCGCCGACACGCTTTTATGACAAAAAACGAATTCAGAGCGTAGCGAAAACCAGCCTGGCTAGGCAAGTTCTAAGTGTCGACCGCGGCCTGGACGACCCGGGCCATCCCCTCGGCCACCACCCCAGCCACCGCCGTGACCGCCACCATGGCCACCGCCACGGCATTCACGGACTTCACTGCGGGTCTCAGAACGACAACTTCCACGGTCTACCTGACAATTGCGGCCCCCGCGGTTTTCGCAATTGCGAACCGCATCCCATTGGGCTTCGCGACGAGATTGGCCATAGCCCTCGAATTCGGCTCGTCGACCCCATCGGTATCCCGAGGCGATACACTGGAACTGTTCAATATTACAGCGCTCCACGCAAGAGCCATGGCGACGTAGGCATTCATCGCAAGATCCATGGCCACCGAAGTGCTCTTCCCAACCACGATCTGTAGCCGTGCAGCCCATAGCGCCGCCGCCGTGGCCACCACCACCGGGTCGAAGTATATCGACGATCCCGCCAATCACATCATCTACACCCGCAGCCATTGTCGGCGCGGACATTCCCAAAAGTGCAATCAACATAAAAATATTTCGCATGGAATTCCCCTTTTTTCCTTTGTTTCTCTCTTGTCCAGATTGGACACCCATGAGGGGGATCCCATAACCAAAGTTCAATGAGTAGCATTTTTCTGAAAAATTATAAGGAATTCCAAATCAAAGCGTCGACTAGGATACTCTGTTATCGCTTTAGAAGCTGGTGCGCCCCGAGATTCCAATCCAAACTTGGTTCAAGAAGTCTTGGCGGATTCAGAGTCTTGTCTCGAGCGGTCCGAGCCGCAACAAATTCTTGGCGTGCGGTGGCGGCCGATAAATGAACATTGGCCCGCTTTTGTTCGCCCACCGAAGTCTCATAAGCCAACTCACGCCCACCCGCATGATAATCATGACCAACAAAGATTCTAGTATTTTCAGGTCGAGAAAATATTTTTCCTGTTACCGACGAATAAAGTGTATCCGCGCTTCCACCGGGAAAGTCACAGCGACCCACACCTGAATCCGGCATCATCATGGCATCACCGGTGAACAAAGAATTTCCAATGGCAAAAGTGAGGCAGGCTTCCGTGTGCCCCGGCGTCGCGATCACTTCGATCTCCAGACTTCCCGCGCGAAAGCGCTCACCGTCTCTCAACCATCGATCCACGCCTAAAGACTCAATGGTAGCTCCACTTGGCCAGGCATAAACCTTCTTGAACGTCGCGAACACATCGGCAATTTTATCCGACATCATCCATAGGGCGCCAGGCCACTCAGCCCGAAGCTCTCGCCCTGCGGTCAAATGGTCCGCATGAGCATGGGTTTCCAAAATGGCATGGAGGCGAAGTTGAGACTCACGTAAAAAATGATTCACTCGCTGCCATGGGGTGCTTGTAAGGTCTCGAGTCACCGGATCAAAACCTAAAACTGGGTCTATGACAACCGCATCGCGAGTCAGGGCATCCGACACCACATACGTTAGGCTGCCCGTCGGTTCATCATAAAAGGCGGCAATTTCCTGTCGACTCATCCTAGTACTTGGCGAAAAGCCCTTATTTCATCGATCAAATCGAGCGTTCGGTCTTTGGCTTCTTCCACATGCTCAGCCATAGAGCGAATTCGTTTGACCCGAACATTGTCTTTACGAAGTTTCTTCAGCGCCGTGCGTGCGCCTTCGATCGAAAATCGATCCCGATAAAGCAGCTTTTTTATCAGCATGAGATTTTCCACATCACGGCGTTCGTACATCCGCTGATTATGCTTACTCTTTTTCGGTTTGAGAATTTCGAATTCTGTTTCCCAGTAGCGTAGCACATACGCTTTTACACCCAGGAGATCGGCCACTTCACCGATTTTAAACGCCAGCTTGTCAGGGATTTTACCCATCTCCTGCTCGAGGTCCGGATCGACTTCAACGGGAATGACTCCACCCGCCGACAAGCTCGAAGGCGCATATCGTTTGTCTGCCTCAGATTTCAGTTCAACTTCTTCCACGGATCAATTAATCCTCATCATCATCACTGACCAAAGTAGGATCTTCGCCATTGAGCAGAGCCTTTAACACCTGACTCGGTCGAAAGGTCAAAACTCGGCGGGCACTGATCTTAATTTGATCTCCAGTTTGGGGATTGCGACCGATTCGCTCTTTCTTTCCGCGCACTATGAAATTTCCGAAGCCCGAAATTTTGACCTTGTCCCCAGCGCAAAGAACATCTTTCAACTGGTTAAACACCATCTCCACCAGTTCAGAGGCTTCCTTTTTGGAGAAGCCGATCTTTTGGTAAACCTTTTCGATAATGTCGGCCTTGGTCATCGTGGAGCGACTGGAGTTTTGGCCTGGCATGCTTGATCCCCTTTGCAATCCCTAAGCAAAGGCTACCAAGCCCTTGAAAACTTTCAATTATTTTCGCCAAAGCAGCTTGACTCAGCGCACCTTAGCCGGCCATTTTTTGGTTACAGCCGCCACGATCTGCGCCTGGAGCGCCGTCAGTCGCTCTTCGCTCAGAGTTTCTTCCCCGGATTGCAGAATCATGCGGTAGGCCACCGAACAGTGATTCTCGGGCAATGACTCGCCTTCGAACACGTCAAAGACTTCCAGGGACTGAAGCAAGGGACCGGCCGTCTTACGAATGTCTCCCGCTAGATCCTGAGCCCTCAAATTTTTAGGAATGACGAAGGCCAAATCTCTCTCCACCGATGGGAATTTTGAGATAGGCTTGTACTTCGGCTGACGCGGCTGTCCGCGACTCAAGGCCTCCAAATCCAGTTCGGCCACTGCGACGGGCACGCGAATCTTTTCCTTCGCCAGCCATTCGGGATGCATCATAGTCACAAGGCCAACAGTGCGACCTTCAATAAAAAGTGAAGCACACTGGCCCGGGTGGGCCAAATGCGGCGCCACCTTGGGAGAATTCCAGCTGACGGATTGAATCAGTAGCTGCTCCAAAAGACCTTGCAATCGACCCTTCAAATCAAAAAACACGCGGGATTCGCTAAACCCTTTGTCCCATAGACCTTCCAGCTGTCCCCAGGCCACGAGCCCCAAACGAGCGTCTTGACCGAAGCCATCCTCAGCCCGACGAAATACATATCCCGTCTCAAATAGTCTGCCGGAACTCTGTCCATGCCGAAAATTATGAATCGCGTTCTTCAGCAAGCCCGGCAGTAACGAGACCCGCATCACCCCTAAATCTTCACTTAACGGGTTGAGCACCGAAACGGCCTGAGCTTCCATTTTGAGGCCCAGTTCCGCGTACGGTGTGACCTCACCCAAAACATCTTCCTGCCATCGTCGATTGAGAAAACCGAAATTCACCGTTTGAGAAAAACCGGCGGCGCGGGCGACCTCACCCACTCTCACCGACCAAAGATAATCGCGGTCATGCTTCAGCGGTGCATAGCTCAGGTGGGGAAGAGTTTCTGGAATATGAGAATAACCATGCAGCCGGCCGTACTCTTCAACAAAATCCTCAGGCATTTCCAAATCCACGCGGTAACTCGGAGGAGTGATTTCAAATCCACCACTCGCCTTTTTTACCTGGCCGCCGAGACGTTGGAGCCACTTTTCAAGATCCTCCTCCGAAACGGGATACCCCAACCGCTGACCGACATATTCCGCTGAGACAAAGATGGCCGGGGCCGCTTTGACTTCCGCTTGCTGGTCCCAAAAATCAGCGGCCACTTCACCTCCGGCGACCTCTTGAATCAACGCACAGGCCAAATCGAGTGCGTGAACCACTCCCGATCGATCGGTGCCGCGAGAAAATCGATAGGCCGAATCGGTTTGCAGACCATGGCGCCTGGCTGTTTTGCGCACACTGTCCATGGCAAAATGGGCGGACTCAATAAATAATGTCGTCGTCTTTTCTGTCACACCAGAATTGAGGCCACCAATGGCGCCGGCCAAGCAAACCGCACGCTCCCGATCACGAATGGTCAGCTCTTCACCGCTCAGTTTTAATTCGGTTCCGTCGAGGGTTTTAAACGGTTCATCAGGCTTGGCCCGATCGACCACGATCTGCGACCCCGCCAGGGAGTTCACGTCAAAGGCATGGAGTGGTTGCCCTACATCCATCATAACGAAATTCGTAACATCCACCACGTTATTAATCGAGTTCAGCCCAACGGACTCCAACCGTCGTTTGAGCCATGTGGGACTTGGCCCCACCTTTACACCTTTTATCACCCGACCCGCATAGCGCGAGCAAAGCTCGGGCGCCGCCACTTTCAGGTCGACGGTCTTTTTGGTGACCACACTCGACGACGTTTTGGCTTTTCTCTCCTTCGAGCGAAGGGGCCTGCCAAGTAAACAAGCCACTTCACGGGCCAGTCCTAAATGCGATAGACAATCCGCCCGATTGGGCGACACATTGATTTCGAAGGTAAGATCATCCAGCCCATAGTACTTAGCAAAGGTCTCGCCGACGGGCGCATCGGCCGGCAAAATCAAAATACCCTCGGACTCTTTCTTAAGGCCCAATTCGCTCTCAGACGCCAACATCCCAAGACTTTCAACGTCACGAATCTTCGATTTTTTAATGACAAATTGGCCGGGCAATACGGCTCCAGGAAGGGTGACCACCACTTTGTCGCCTGCTTTGTGGTTCTTCGCTCCGCATACGATCTGGCGAAGAGTTCCATCGCCCACATCCACTTGGCATACGGTTAAACGGTCCGCATTGGGATGCCGATCCAGTTTCTGAATATGTCCGACGACTACACTTTGAAACTGCACCGAACCATCAAAAATGGATTCGACCTCGAGACCTGCATCGGTCAACTTGCGCGCCAGCTCCGCCGGTTTTTGAAAGTAGTCCTCGACTTCGACATGCTCATTGAGCCACTGCAAAGAAATCTTCATAAAGTGAATTGCCCTAAGAATCGCAAATCATTTTCGTTAAACAGGCGGATATCGTCGATGCCATATTTGATAATGGCCATGCGCTCGATCCCAAAACCAAAGGCAAAGCCCTGCCACTTTTTCGGATCCATCTTGACGGCTTGAAAAACCCGGGGATTGACCAAGCCACTGCCCCCGATTTCAATCCAACCTGAATGCTTACACATCCGGCAACCCTTGCCTGAGCAAACTGGGCAAGAGCAATCGAACTCGGCCGAAGGTTCCGTAAAGGGAAAAAAGCTAGGACGAAAGCGCACTTTGACCGAGGACCCAAAAAGCTCACTCAGTAAAAAGACAATTGTCCCTTTGAGATCGGCCATCGAAACTTTGTGATCCACCAACAGGCCTTCAATTTGGTGAAAGTTCGGCGAGTGCGAAATATCACTGTCACATCGGTAAACCGCCCCAGGAGCTAAGGCTCGAAAAGGGGGCTTCTCACTCATAAGTGTATGTATCTGAATCGGCGAGGTGTGGGTTCGAAGCACATGCTCTTTGTCGATGTAAAACGTGTCCTGCATGTCGCGCGACGGATGATCGGGCGGAATATTCAGGGCCTCAAAATTGAACCAGTCCTTTTCAATCTGTGGTCCCAGCCGAACCGCATAGCCCAACTTTTCTAAGATGCGAATAACCTCATCCATCACCATCGGGACCGGATGTCGGCGGCCAAGGGTTTGTTTGATTCCGGGCAAACTGACGTCGATTCGCTCTTTTTGTAGCTTTTCACCAATGGCCTGGCGTTTGAGGTCAAATTCGCGCGCCTGGTAGGCCGATTCAAACTCCGCTTTGACGCTATTCACTTCTTTGCCGAAAAGAGGCTTTTCCTCTTTTGGCAATTTGGCCATCTCACGCATAATTTCGCTCAAGAAACCCTGTTTCCCGGCGAAACTGACTTTGACTTCGTACAATCTCTGCAAATCGGCACTCGAGGAAATCTCCCCCAAAGCCTTTTGCAGGGCTTCTTGCAAACTTTTGATTAACGGACTTGGAACCATGAGTCGGACAATGTACAAGAGCCTTTAATGAAGAGCAAGAGCCCCCAGCCCATCGCCAGCGCGCAGAATGCCAAATACAAAACTTGGCTTAGTCTAACTACCACTAAGGGGATTCGAGCCGAGGCCCAAGCCCTTGTCAGCGGTGCCAAATTGACCGCTGAATTTGCCAGGCTTTGGCCGGATAAAATTTCGGCCGTTCTTATGACCCTGAAAATGCCCCCTCCGAATTGGCTTTCGTCCTGCAAAGGGGCTGAAAATACCTTCGAGCTTTCCCATGAGCTTTTTCAATCCCTGGATGTGCTCGGAACTCACCACCCTCTTTTGGTGGTAGAGGCCCCGCCGCTCAAAAAATGGGACGTTCACTTAGATCCGCAAGGCTTGGAACTGGTTGTCGCCCTTGGGGACCCAAACAATTTGGGAGCCCTTTTGAGATCGGCTGAGGCGATGGGAGCTGCACGCGTAATTTTGACCGAGGAAGCCGCTTCACCTTATCTCCCGCGTGCCATTCGGGCGGCCAGTGGCTCCACTTTTCGGATTCCGTTGCTCCGCGGGCCCGCTCTGAAAGAAGTGAAAAGTGGTCTAGCGCTCGATGCGGAAGGCGACGACATTTCCACATTTCAATGGCCAAGGGACGCGCGTTTGATTCTGGGACAAGAGGGTCAGGGTCTCCCGCCCACTCTGCACGCACAAAAACTCAAGATTCCCATGTCGGGTCAGGTCGAAAGTTTAAACGCCACTGTGGCGGCCAGTTTGGCGTTGTTCACCTACCGTCAAAGCCTCCGAAAATAAGGGAAATTTTCCTTCATACAACCGTCAAATGTTCCGATCCAAAATTGTGGGTACGCAAGAGCGCGTCTTCAACCCAGATCCGCCACTCCCTTGGAGTGAGGAAGTTACAGAACGAGTTGTGGTCGCCCCGCAACCCACGCGCCGGACTGAAAGCCTGGACCTGGCCCGAGGTCTAGCGATCACCCTTATGATAATTTCCCACTCAATCAAGGGCCTACTCAGTTACGAGCAAATGCCGGATTGGGGCATCATGCCCATTCATGCGATTACCAAGTTTTCGTCTTCCATTTTCTTCACCGTCTTTGGGATTTCATTGGCGATTTTCATCGCCCCAAGCGCTGGAACCGAAAAATGGCCCAAGCGACGTAATAAACTGCTAGTTCGCGCTCTGATTATCCTTTTTTGGTATAAAGTTTTAACCGTTGTCCAAATGATTCAGACTTATCCTAAGCAGGCCATCGTCGAAGCGTTGATGTACGAACGCTTTCCCGACTTTGTCGAAGTTCTTGGGTTCTACGGAATATTCCTACTTTGGTTTCCCTTTGTTCTCCCGCTGTGGAAGAAGACACCCCTCACTCTCAAAATCATAGTGGCCGCCGGATGGGCCTACACCGGATCGATCTTAGCCAATCACTTTGATTTTTGGGGATCGGATGCGATTCGCACCATTCTAGTGGAAAAACCTGGAGAGTTTACCTTTGGACAATTTCAGCGTGGTGCCATGGTCTTGTTTGGTTGGATCCTGGGCGAACACTATCTCGGCCTGAAAGACGATGAGAATCGGGACGATCGCTTCGCTTTAACTCTGGTCCTACTCTCGCTGGTCGGCGTGGCTTACTTCCTTGGGCGCGGCGATGACCACCTTATCGATTTTCTAACAGCGATCGGAAAGAACTACGGAAAACATCCGCCGACTGTGATCTTTACCTCCTACAGCCTCGGTGGCGCTTTGGCGATCATTGCACTTTGCTTCTATTGCAGAAGTTGGCTTCCTAAGTTACTAAAACCGATCGTTTGGATCGGACGCTGGCCCCTCTTCTCTTTTGGTTTTCACATCGCGGTCGTGTTTGGAGTCTACCGTTGGGGCTTCGACTTCAATCAAAAAGTAACTTATGGCGAGGCGTGGATGCTCACCCTTTTCCTCCTCGCACTCACCTCAGGAATCACGTATTTCCTCGGCAAGCGAAAGGGTCTGGCATGAAGGCGATTGTTCTCTTTCTCACCCTTTCGATTACTGCACCCTCCTGGGCGCGCTGGAGTTGGCCCGAAAAACTTCGGCCCCATATCAATTTGATCGTAAAACAATTCTCCGGTGAGCTCGGCCTTTACGTCAAGGACCTCGAATCGGGCGAAACCTTTTCTCTCTATGGCGACACTTGGTGGTATCTGGCTTCGACCATTAAACTCTTTGTTTTTATTCAGTTGGAACGAGAAATTGAGGCCGGCAAGCTTTCTTGGGATCAAGAAGTCACCATTGAGACCGTCGATTACCGCGACGGCGGCGGGCAAACCAACTGGCGAAAACCGGGATCCGTCGCCACCGTGCGGTTTTTGGTCGAGCAGATGATGTGGGAGAGCGACAACGCCGCCACCGACCTGCTGATCAAACTGATTGGGCTTGAGACTTTGAACGACAATTTAGAGCATCTTTACGCAAGTGGGCCCATAGGCCGAATCACCTCTTTGCTCGACGTGCGTAAGATTGCCTATGGATTTATCCATGAAAATGCACACAACCTATCCAACATGGACTACTTTAAACTGAAGAAGGCCAAAACTTCAGAGAAAAAATACTCCACCTTCCTAAAGCTGGCCGGCGTGAAACCAGCTGACGCCAAAATGAAATCCGTCGAGGAAGCCTTTGAAAAATACTATAAGCAGGGTTTCAACAGCACATCACTGAGCATTTTCGCTTCTGTGATTGAAAATCTGCATAATGGAAAAATCATTAATCCGAAGCGCTCGGCCGAAATACTTGATCTCATGTCCAAATGTGAAACCGGCAAAGAGCGACTGGCCGCCGGCCTTCCGAAAAATGCAATATGGATGCACAAAACCGGAACGCAACTCAACCGTGTCTGTGATATGGGCTTAGTCCGAGTGCCTGGAAAAGAAAAAGACAAAATGAAGAACATCGTCATCACCGCCTGCGCCCAAAATTTCAAAGACTACCCGGACGCCGATCGAATTTTGAAACGAGTCGCCGAGGCCATGACACGATCTGGGGTTTTTAAACCATAAGCCGTGCGCAGGGCAGATTCCCATGCGGGGCTGGGGCGCCTCGCGACTGTCGAAAATATTTATTTGGCTTTCTTTTTTGAACTCCAGAGATTGTGATTGGAGGTTGGAGATATGTCCTTTTTGGTTAGGTTCCTTTTGCTAGCTTCTTTTTGCTAGCTTTTATGCTAGGTCTCTCTCCTCTCCTCTCCTCTCCTCTCCTCTCCTCTCCTCTCCTCAACGATGTTCGGGCTGGCGTTTTAACCACCAATCCACTGCGCTTTGTTCCGTGCCGCCAAAAGCAAGCTAGCAGGCGGACCTCTATGCCGAACTCTGTCGGATCAGAATCTCCCACTGAGATAAGAATCGATTCAAAGCGTGTCGCCGTGGAATATAGGCGACAAACCCCATCACTTCATCGCGATTTTTGCGAATGTAATGAGTAACGGCCGCGAGGCTCCGTTTGCCCCACGCCACCAAACGAGTGAACGGGCGAGCCAGCCACAGGGGTCCTGGTTTGATTCGGTACTTCCTGCGCAGACGCGCATAGTAGCGACCCAACTCAGCGGCGAAAAGTCTTATGAATCGAGTGTGCGCCTCTTTTGAGCGCGTGTACCAGAGCAGGTGAATATGATTGTGATGGATGGCTATATCTTTAATTTTAACACCATAACGTCGCGACGCCCTGTCGATCACTTGCCTCACCGTCACTTGGTGCTTGGTGAACCTGAGCACTCCATCAATTTTGGCTTTAAACACGCCATGCACCAACTTATCCTTGGCAAACGGTCGCGGGAGCTTGCGGTAACTGAGCGCGCCTCCGTAGGTGTGTTGCTTGGTGATCCACCACTTCTTGGTGTTTTTTCTGGGATCCTTTATCAGCTGAAGTTGCTTCGATCTGGCCATTGGTTGATTGTTTTATCCATTTGGCTGTCCTTCGTCAACTACATACCGCTACCTTTTTCGCACACCAAACTTCAATAGTTTAGTGCAACAAAATCTCTCCGTTCTCGTTAATAAAAAAACCCGTTTCCCTGATCATGGACTTCTTAAATATCTCCGCTTCTCTGCGA
>JBFWON010000036.1:0-34160 GCA_050250515.1 Bdellovibrionales bacterium
GCTGGCGTGAGTGTGCCGTGATGGACGAATCCCACCGCGAACTCGGTGTGGTCTGCGAGGGCACCCGAACCCTCGAAGTCACCGAAGGCCGCCAAATGGACGTGAATTACTTTTGTGAATTCCGCTTCTTGCGTATCGACAACTCCTGGCACCGGGTCGATTACACGCTTTGTCAATGATCGCCCTAAGGGGTCAAGAGATAGTCCCACATCAACCGCGTGGCCTCAGGCCCCGTGGAACTGAAAAATGGGATGGTCGTCGGAAGTTTTGGATATCTTAGGTTGGCCTTCGAACCCGACCAAGCGTGACCCAGTCCATCTACTTTTATGATTCGTCCGCGGCCTCGACCGACATAGTCTGACTGCGTATACCTACCGCCCAGATCCGATACTCGATTCGTCTTGGCCGGCTGATCCGCACCCAAAAAGTCCTTCATCCAACGTTCAGCATGCCTGGGATTCACCACGGCGTCGGCCGATCCCTGCACCACGATTAAGCGGCCATTGAATTCCTGCGGGTGGCAAGGCCCCAGAGTTTCCCTCTTAGGGCCATCGCGCAGAACCACTTCGGCGGAGGCCGCATCGGTCGCCAGCGCATATGACGGCGCCGAATGTATGGCCGCACTCTTGTAATCATTTGGAAAACAAGCCAACAACCCAGCCACAGTGGCGCCGCCTGATGAAATGCCCACCAAATGAACACGTGGATCGCTCATTTTCTCGGCCTGAATCGTCGCACGAACCAAATCATGCACGGATTTCAACTGACCACCGTCGGAGCGCTGATTTTCGGGCAAGTACCAGCTCCAACAGCCCAGTGGGTGGCCGTCGGGAACTTGGGGATAGATCACCAGTAAATTATTTTTGTCCGCGATCAAATTGAATCCAGCCCCCATGGCCATAGATTCGCCAGATTGCAGGCAGCCGTGGATCACAACAACGACTTGTGCGGTCGCAGGATCAAAGGTAGTCGGTTTGTAGACAAGCGCAGCCGTCGCCACATCGGAAATCAGAAAAAAAATCAAAACGAAAAATCGCATCCGAGATTAATACCTGAGAATCACTATTTACTCAGTTAGATCTTTGTCGTTTAAATCTTTCAGGGGGGACTTCTTCTAAGGTGGGAACAATTTTCCACCCCACCACAAGGATCGACCCTCGCGTCTGGGTGACCTACAAAGGATCTTAACTTTACGGGGGGATCCATATGAAGTCTTTCGCATTATTAATGACTTTAGTTCTCGCAAATAGCGCCTACGCTTACGAAAAATTGACTTGCGCCTTTACCGAACCATTTTTGACTGTGACCTTTGATCGTGACGCCAATAAAGTCGAAGTTCACGATGCTATCGAGAATGTGATCAAGACCTACACGGTAACTCGATTTGAGTTTGGTGAACCCTCGGTAGTCGAGTGGACCTACGAAGATGGACAACCCGGCTCGCTAAAATACAAATATGCCGAAAACGGTGCATCTGATGGAATGTCCGATATTATTTACCGATTCGAAGGATCCGTCGATCTAGGCTCTGATCATAGACACGAGCATATCGGTGGCTGCTCGACAGACTCTTACCCCAGCATATTCCCAGACGAAGCCCCGTTCCCTGGCTGCTACTATGTTTTGCAAGGTAGCTTTGAAGATGGCGCAAGCTTTTACAAGGCGGTTGCGGATCAAATTCTAACTCCGCTTAAGGCCAAGCCCGAGACCGTGGGCCTGGCGAAATTCCTAGAGACCGGCATTGTGATTGATGGCCAAATGGACCTAAGCCTCAACATCTGCCGCTGGATCGACGCTGCCGTTAAGTAAAAAGGGAGTCCGCCCCTTTTCCACCGTCGGCGCGTCAAGATTGCAGGCGCGCCGGACACATGGTACTCTACCTATATCACTCTCGAAAGGAGGACATTATGGCTGAGATTGTAAACACGCGGATTGTCCTCCGTCCTTTTGCGCTCTAGACAGGGCCACAATCCAAAAATTTTAATGATCTTTTGAGCGCTCCTTAAAGTTTTTTGGAGCTCAAATTGAACTATTTAACTGAATTTACCTATCGAATCGTATTCGAAGGGCGCGAACATTATCGCGTAATGAACCAGAACAACGAAATATTGCCGGCGAAGATCGCAGGGAAACTTCGGCAAAATGAAGACCTGTGGCCCACCGTGGGCGATTGGGTGCAAGGCATACCCCAACCCGGCGACTGGGTGCTGATCACTGACGTGGCACCCCGATCCAGCCTTTTGCAAAGAAAAGAACCTGGATCCCCTAAGACACAGGTGTTGGCCGCCAACGTGGACATACTTTTTGTCGTTACATCGGCGAACCAAGATCTGAATCTGAACCGGATCGAACGCTATGTGGTGCTCGCGACCTCGGGGAATATTCGGCCCGTGATCTTGGTCAACAAAATCGAGTTAGCTGAGGATCCGCATCAGGTGCTCGACCGTGTAGCCTCGCGTTTTCACGACGTAGACGTACTGGGTGTAAGCGCGCAAGAAGGATGGAACTTAGACGCGCTCGAGGACTACGCCAAGCCCGGCGTCACCGTGGCGCTGATCGGGTCTTCTGGAGTGGGTAAAAGCACCCTTTGCAATGCCTTGCTCGGGACCAACGAGATTGTGACCAAAGAGATTCGCGAAGAGGACTCGCGCGGTCGCCATGCGACCACCCACCGACAGCTGCACGTGACCTTGACGGGAGCGATCTTGATCGACTCCCCTGGAATTCGCCAAGTGGGTTTTACCGAGGACACGGACCTAGGATCTGGATTCTCTGACCTTGAAGGTCTCGCGCTTCGCTGCCGCTTTACCGATTGCCAGCATGAGAGCGAGCCCGGCTGCGCGATCCAAGCTGCGCTTCTTAACGGGGACCTTTGCCCCGACCGATGGCAGAACTATTTGAAGCTTGCGAAAGAACAAGCCTTTGTCTTGCGTAAGGCGAGTAAGGCCCTGCAGGCCGAGGAGAAATCCAAATGGCGCAAGATCCACATGGCGAATCGCTCCCGCATGAAACTGAAGGGGCGCTAGATTGGCGCCCCTCTTGCATTACTTGGCTGTCCTGGAGGAGCTTTGATCCGTTGGCAGTTGGGCGTGACATTTTTGCTGTTGGTAGGCTCCTTTTCGGCCACGGCCCACGACTATGAACAGGATTGCGAAGCGGCCCTCTCGCCCCGGTATTTTGCGGCCCTAAAGGCCCGCATGGATTTGGAGCCCTTGGCCAGCAGCTCCGAGCAAGGGGATCTTCACTGGAATCCTGCCCAGCCTAATAAGGTCGTTCGAAAGTTTTCTGGCAAAAGTGCTTCAAAAGAGGTTGAGGCCGAGGTTCGACTGCATAGCGCGGCCGTGCAGTTTTTCGACTCCCTTGATCAGTCCCAGGTTCTGCTCGATATTCCAAAGCTCGTCCAGTCTGGCGACGACTATGTCGTCCGAACTCAACGTTCACCGCTGGTGCCCGTACAATTGGTTCCTGAGGCGATGTCCAAATTGGCTGAACTCCGTCGGATTTTTCAAAAAAACTGCTGTTTGCCAAGCCAAGCCCTCTTGCGAACGGCTTTAGGGCTGGCGCTGGCGGACTCGAGTCAAATGATTTATTGGGACCCGGTCCGTGAAAAACTTTTTTTGCCGGAGCTCTCCCCAAACGCCCATTGGATCCAAGCCGACTCCATCAGTATGATTGAGAAGGTGGGCTCTGCCGAACTGATGATTGGTCACCGTCCAAAATTTCGGGATTTTGCACAGCTCAGCAACAAAGGATTTACCGATGTCGTAACGATCTTAAGTCCCAAGGAAGGTTCTGATGAAATCGGTAATGCGACCAAAAGCGCCAACCTCAACTGGATACACGTACCGGTTGGCGATGCCGACCTTGCACCGGAATCCCTCGCGAGGACCGTGGACTTAGTCGAAGCCCAGATTCTTCCTTTATTTCGATCTTTGCCCAAGAGGCGGATCTATCTGCATTGTTCAGCAGGCTTTCACCGCACCGGCGTAGTGACTTATACAATACTCAGACTACTGGGGCACGAGCCCCAAAAGGCTCGGGAAATTTTAAAACAACTTCGGCCTGCCACCTTAAGCCAAGTTGGTAGCGACCGCCTGGCGGATGTTGATACCTTTCTTAGAAACCGGGCGCATCCACCAAAAGGATTTTCTTTCGGACCGGGTCCCACATCAGGTTCATAGAGGGCGGGTTGCGAATCAAAGCTTCTCTTAGATTCCCGTATAAAGGATTGGGATCGGCTATAAGAGCTGTGTGAAGAGCTCTTATCTTAGCCGCCACTTCGGGTGAGCGCGCCACCTGCCGAAGCGGGACGGCCTGCTCGACAAATTCACGCACGATGTAGTTCGAGCCCACTTCGTGAATTCGCACCACGCGCAAATTAGCGCCGACCCGCGCATTCTGTCGGGTTAAGTAAGAAAGAGCGACCAGTTCATTGGTGCCGTTGGTGATTCCCCCGATCCGCTCAGGGCGAATCACTTTGACGACTCGATCCGGGGTGCGGGGATTAAAAAAGATCTGCGATTCGCCACCCGCCATCATCGGTTTTATTTCTTTGCTTTGCAGTAGGTGCCGGGCCTCAGCGGGCGAGACCCCATAAAGGCGCGCAATCTGATCGACATCAGATTGGGCCGACAGGGTCACGCTGCCTACGGCCTTGGGATTTTTGCCGATGAGATCGCGGGCAAATTCAGCCTTTCGAACTTGGCGGGCCAATTGGACTTGCAGGCGCGCCAAGGACTCGGGCGATGGCGTGCAGACCTCGGCGGCCCGGACTTCAAATCCGAAGAATGAAAAGAGGAGAGCAAAGCGTACTAGTGACATAGGCCGACCTCATCGGACCAACGGCGCATGAAAGAACGAGCTTCGTCGGGACCGAGCACTCGCTCGGCATCCTTGATTGTCGCATGTAACCTATTGACCGAGGCCTCTGGCAATTTCTCGAGCTGACTCATCATGGATGTCAGCCGAGGGTCCCCCTTCGCCATCGCACGAATGTCATTGATCTTGGTCGCCAGACGCCGGCTTGCGGTCAGGGCCCCGGCCTTCGAAGCCTCAAGCAACTTCGCCAATCGCGGAGCTTTGCGTACCAGAGCCGCCGCCCCAAGGGGATCTAAGACACTCGCAAGGCCATAGCAGACCATTTGGGTTCGGCCCAGGCCGTTGTAACACATCCACTTGGAATAGTTTTGATTCAAAAATGCTTGAGCGGCACTGACCACGTTGGGCGAAACTCTGCCAGGGGTACCAAAGACGGAATCTAGTTTCTCCCTAAACCAAGGGTCTCTCGGGTTGCAAAAGAGCCCGCCACCGCAGGCGCGAGTGTAAAGCGCATCAAAGCGGGTGTAGGGCGACGGAAACCAGCTGTTTTTGTAGCCGGCCAGATCTTTTGTTTGTTCGGCCGTGGGGTCTCGGCCGTAGGCCGCATGGTACATCCGGCGCATGCAATCTTCCGATGCCAAACAGCTGTCGTAGAATAACTTGCGCGCAATTTCGGGTTTGGCTTTTTCGGCCAGATGTTGCCCGACCGCGCCGATCGAGCCCACGATCAAATCATGGGGATTGATTTTCAGTGTCTCCGCCCAAACACCCAGCGAGGAACCGATGCACGTCTTGATCATCTGATCCAGATTCAAAAATCCGTCAGCCGAATCACATTTTTGAACATAGTCTTTAAGTGCGGGATCATTTGAAAAATCACGACAGCCCAATTCATCCTGTTGGGCCCGACAAGCCTGTGTATAGCCCGAAGTGCCAGCCGACGGCTGCACCAAAGCTGTCTCAGAATGAGAAAGCATTCCCACAAAGAGTATCCATAGCCCGAGGACCACCCTGATCAAAAAAGCAAGAGCTGCGCCATTCTGGGCTAAATCCGCTATGGTTAAGCGATTGAAATCTCGACAGAAGTCAATGTACTGGGCTCTTTTCGTGACCGGATAGAGCCTGCATCGTATCCTCACTTGGATGGATGTTGAGCCGAAAGTGTGGCGGACAATAATTCTGATTCGTCACGGACAATATGAAAAAAAACCTGAGCGACTGACGGCCCTCGGTCGCAAGCAGGCGAACTTGGTCGCCAAAGCTGTTAAGCCCAACGTTCCAGCACAATTGTTTTCCAGCACCATGCCCCGAGCGACGGAAACGGCCGCGATTCTCTCAGACCATTTGAAGCTGAAGCCACAGAAAAAGTCCTTCCTTTGCGAAGCATTGCTGCCGGGCCCGCCGAGTTTCACCAATCAATGGCTTAGGAACATTCCTTCCAAATCAGAGAAAGCGAACTTTAAGAAAAGCTTAAAGGTGAACGCGAAGCGAGCCGATCAAGCGTTCCATTTTCTTTTCAGGAAACCAAGGTTCGGACAAGAAACCATGGCCGTAGTCGCACATGGAAATGTGATTCGTTATTGGGTATGTAAGGCGCTTAAGGTAAAATCTGAGACTTGGTTGAAGATGGACATTGTGCATGCCTCTATCACCGCCCTTCGAATCAACGCTAAGGGCGAGCTGATCCTCCTCAGATTTTCTGACTGCGGCCACTTGCCACTCGAAATGCGGACTTACACGTAAAGGAAGTCTAAGAGTACAAGGCACCGAGGGCCTGCGGCCGCTATCTGCCCTTACGGTCCCGCCGGGCTTGGGTACGCTTGTTGCGCGAGCTGGTATGGGCTTGCTTTCGCATAACCCCTGCCTTGATCAGTTTCTTTTTATTCGCGGATTTGGATCTGATCTTTGTCTTTTTGATCGACTTCATATTCACCTTCGAACTGGCGGAGAGGGGGGGATTTGAACCCCCGGTACGGGTTTAAGCCCGTACGACAGTTTAGCAAACTGCTGGTTTAAGCCACTCACCCACCTCTCCAGCGGGCTATCAGGATTACCTAAAACGGCCAAGCTGCCATAGCGACTGGGGAAATTCAAGCTTGCCTTCCGTGGCGCGGTTGTCTAAACAGTGATCTCCTTTGATTTAAGGCATGCGCGCCCGTAGCTCAGCTGGATAGAGTACTTGACTACGAATCAAGTGGTCGGAGGTTCGACTCCTTCCGGGCGCGCCAATTTTTTCTTCAAATATTTCAAATAGATATGTAGTGAGTTCGGGCCCGATAGGCCTATCGGGACGCCGCTCGGGGTACCACCGGGGTACCAGTTGTGCTCGATCTAATCGCCCGCCTGATCGCGGGTCTCGACACCCCTAGAGCCATTTGAATCTGCGTGTAGGACATGCCCTTATCCCTGAGCCTTAGAATTTCCGCGTCATTGACCGTCTTGGGTCTGCCAAGCTGTTTACCCAATTTGTTCGAGACAATCTTTGGGAGGCCAACATTTTCAGAAATCAGCATCTATTCATTTTTCTCAGTCTGTTCTTTAATCAGTTGCATTATAGCCTTCCGATCACCGGTGATTCCCTCCACAATCTCCTGCATCCACCCTGCGGCATCGCAATCATTCCCTTTCGGGATCAGACATCTTCGCTGCCAGACCTTACCGGTTCGCGTGTCCAGAAGGAATTGGTCTCGGGCCATGGATGAAAGTTGGATTAGCTGGAAACGCCCGTCGCCTGTGCTGGTATTTTGTTGGGCATGACCAGGAATCGCGAGCAGTAGGGCAAAAATGATATTCATGTATTCTCCTTCATCTGTATCCGATCGCTTTGGCTTCTCGCTCACGAAGAATGGTTAAGGCTTCGGGCGAGCTGGCTGGAATCATGTTAGTGGCGCTGCAAAGTGGACAAGTATGGCAACGAGAAACCCATCGCCATGCCCCGTAAATTAATCCTGGTACCAAGGCAAACAGCCAACACAGCGCTTCTATGATCACGCTTCCTCGGAGCTTCTTTTTCGACGGGCCCTGGTGACCACAGGTCGTGCACAGCATCTTCCGCTTGTCCTGAAAGAACAAGACGAGGCTTCGCGGGACAACAAGCAAGAGGAGTGGGGCCAAAGATAAAACAACGTAGGCCCCTGCTATTCCGGTCACAGCGATTAAGCCCTGAATGATTTGGAGGTGATCTCGAGAAAGTTGGCCCATCAGATCCAGCAAAAGGTCTTTTAACATTTAGGGATTCTCCACTTCGTTTTCTGCCGGTCGCATTGGCTCATGCGGTCCACCAATTGTTTTTGTATAGTAATTTAGATCGCGTCGTCTTACCCTTCGAATCATTAAAAGTGGGAGAGAAATCGCCCAGACCGCAGTATTGACTATTAGAAGTTGAATCTCAGAAAACTGCTCTCTGAATTCAGGGTATTGATTGTGGTAAAATGACAAAACCACCAGCGTTGATAGACTAAATGGAAAGCTCAATCCAAGCCCGACAATCCCGTAAGCGACGCAATCGATTTTTTTAATTAACCTAAAGCTACCTGGGTCATCAGGCCTGAACATCCTAGCGATCTTATCACGCTCGATTTGGACTAGCACTAGCGCGATCCCCAACACACCGAGAACTCCGATGGCCACTATGACTTCGGTGGTAATCCATTCATAAATCCACCAGAGAGCCCCTGCCGCGGCTGCGGCCAGAAAAAGGAGGGCGAGCCCCTTAACTATTCTTCCTAAAATAGCAAACAGGAGGAGTCCGAGCGCAACTCCTACGGCCACTTGAAAAATCAGCTCCATCTATCTTTATCGGGAATGTCGATCGCGACGTTTAGGCGTTTCATTCGAGAACGGATCTTGTAAGGCCGTTCACTAAACCCCAACACATTTGACCTAAAAAACGATTTAAGGCTTCCTGAACAGCAAAATCGTTAAGATTGGCAAATATTGAGGGCGTTCACTTAACTTTAGTTGAGTGAACGTCTTGAGACTCATTGAATTACGCACTCGAAACTGATGTACCAATACTCGGTCTGATCGTAGTAGGTGCCACTTCCCATCGGCATGGCAATGCCTCCCTCAGCTCTCGGCCCCTCCGACACAATCTTGTATTTGCCATTGCAGGATTTGAACATTTGCTCGTAGGCGTGTTCACGTCGCGCTTTGACTACGAAACTCGCCCCTTGATTCAAATATTTTACTGTACCGGCTCTGGTGGCCTCGTTTACCGGCGCGAACTTCGATGGCGATTGGTTTGGTGAATTGACCATAGTGCTGGTAGCGCAGCTGATGGAGGACAAAATCATCGTCATGACGAAGAATCTCATGCTGCAGATCCAGGCACCGGCGATGTGTTGATTGGAGGCAAATTCAGCAAATGTGTATGATACCTCTCTAGAATCTCATGGGCCCGATCTTCTTCGTATTTTTTCTCGCAAATGGCTTTGATGTCATCTTCGAATCGCGTAGGTTCATCTTTGTAATACCAGCAAAGAGCTTCCCAAAGTTCCTCGCGGAAAAAGTCTCTGAATGATCTATGTGCCCATAGGTCTACAACAACTAGATCAATCGCGAGCGCACTCATTAGTAGATTTTGCTCATGCCCAGGCTTGAGAGCCAAGCTCTTAATATAAATGTCACAGCAGTAGTGCCATTGCTGTCGATAGAGGTCGCTCATCTTCCAAAATGCGACGCTTGCTGCACCACCAAGACCAAGAACACCTCGCGCAATGTTTCCGGCAGAAAATAGATTCCGTAGTTCATTTTGACCATTAACAATAAGAATCAATAGGGAGCCGACCACTCCAAGTAGAAACGACACCGAAATAATTGATAGAATCGCTCTAAATAGAAGAAAGTTTGCGCGGGGGTTGTTTTTCCATTGGTCCCATTTGAACATGACGTATTTTTCAATGAACTTGTGCCGCAAAATCTCATTCGCAGGGCTACAAAGAAAAATAGGATTAGGAAGACGGTTACACGGCAAACCTTTTGTCGCGCGTTGATCCGAATTCACAATTCACCTCGATGAAAACTCCATCATAGGGATCGGATAAAACGGCCTTAGTCTTAACTCTTGTTTAACTAGATTTCTTTAAGATCTTGTGAACTGCCGCTTTCGAACATCGGGCTTTACGAGCAATTTGAGCCATTGAAAGACCTTCTGCTCTGTGGCGAATTATCTGGCTATGATCTAGTCTTATGGGCCGCCCCAACTGTACGCCCTTACGCTGAGCCTCTCTTAGTCCAGCGACAACCCGTTCACGAATTAGTGAAGCCTCGAACTCCGCAAACGCGCCAAGCATATGGACCATGAGCCGGCCAGAGGGCGTGGAGAGATCGATTTGATCCTTAAGAGAAACAAACGCAATGCCTAGCGCTTCAAAGTCTTGAATGCTCGTCACGAGCCCTTTAATTGAGCGAAACAGCCTATCCAGCTTCCAAATGAGCAACACATCGTACTCTCTCGCACGCGCGTCCCGCATGAGCGCCTTAAGCTGTGGTCGGTTGTCATTAGTGCCTGTGGCCTTGTCCTCATAAACCTTATGCACGCGCCAGCCTCGGGCCTTGGCAAAGCGTAAGAGCTCAGACTTTTGCAAATCCAAGCTCTGGTCTTGCGTGCTCACTCGAACATAGATTGCGACTTTTGGTCCTATCGCGCTCATTCAGCCTCGCCATGCCACTTGAGAACTGAATCGATCCACTCACGAAGCTCAAGGAGATCATCTCTTGTGACCTCGACACCACCAACCAATGCGACGTCGTCATAGCCACGCTTATAGCACTCAGCCCACGGCCCGCCACTAGCGTTAGAGCGACCGGCTAATTCAAGGCCATCGGGCCTGCCATCGGTCTTAGCCTCAAGCTCATCGGCGATATTGGAAATCTCGTCAGCCAAATCGAGCATAGTTACCTTTTGGAAATGATTGATTCGATCTTTGCCGATCTTTGTAAGTAGGGTCTTAAAATCGTCGTTCAGCTTTCTTGCAAGCTTCGCGGATCCGTTGAGGTTTGCTTTCATTGATACGCTCCTAAATCGCACTATCTAGTGCGGTGAAAATTGATTCTGGAGGCTGAAGCCCCCTCAAGTTCCAAAGCCATGTCACATAAAGCCGCTCATTCACCGTGCATCTCTCAGGCAAGATCAGTTTGGCGAAGCGATTGAGGGGGACAATCTTGAACCATGAGAAGTCTTGCGCGTAACGGACCACGAAAACGGGAAGCTTTGACCTATCACCAAGGCTTGAGAGCGTGAGGTATGAGGGGTGACTTGGGAACTGTGGCGAGGACCACTCGCTTTTGTATTCAATGAGCGCCGTCGGCTCGCCCTTGTCCACCTCACAAAGCAGAAAGTCGATGTCATAAGCTGGAACGCCATAGCCCCATTTACGGTGACGCTGAGAAAGCTCGTAATCACGCCATGTGGTGCGCTCTTGCTTAACCGTGTGCTTTGGCTGGCCGTCCTCGAACATTTGCTGTGTCTCCGGTTTGGGCGTGAGGACGTGCGGTGTAGAGATGCTGCCCTAAAGCCCTACCATACCTCAGTTGACGCTAATAGTCAATACAATCAGTGTGTATAATTTGTACACAGAGGTGCAGCGTGAAGATCAACAAGCGATCCATAGTAAAACAAATCAAGGCTGAGCAAGAATTGGCTGCCAGAGGTCGTATAAGCCTCTACATCAATCGCAAGGTCACAAAGGAGTTCATGGCGGAGTGCAAGCGCCAGGGCCTCTCAGCGTCGATCGTGGTTGAAAAAATGATGGCCCAGTTCACGGGCTCGAACGGAAAGTAAAAATGGCATTCATTCAAGATAGAGATGACGAGCTTCAGGAGCAAACACCAGGACAAGGCCAAAGCCCGTTAGTCAGTGGCCAGGGCTCAAGCATTGCGGGCTCAAGTGGTGGCGAGGCCGCGGCTCAAGGTGGTGGTGCTGGCAACGGTTGGACGAACATTCAAGCCTACTTGAATGCGAACAAGAACAACTCAGGCTCTGCGCAAGCGCTCTCAAACACTGTTAACAAGCGGTTTGACGATGAAAAGAACAAGATCACGTCAGACTCTGGCGCGTTCTTACAGGGCGCAAAGGGCCAAGTGGACGCGGCGAATGTGTCAAACGAGAAGGCCGATGATCTGGTCAAGCAGGCGGGCCAAAACTACACCTATGGCGCTCCTCAAAATCAGGGCTACACGGATTTGGTCAATCAAATGCAAACGTCCCTCAATGGCCAGTACCAAGGGCCAAGGGATTACACGTATGGTTTTTCGAGCAAGACGCAAGAGACTGGAAGCGCGTTAAAGGACAATAACCCTGGCTTTGACTCGCTCATGAACAATGTCTACTCGCAAACGGCCGGGCGGCCTCTTACGGGCGGACAGTTTCAGCTACAAAAGCAGTTTGACGTGAACAATGAGGCGCTCGCAAATGCTAGGCAAAACTTAGCTGGCTCTTACGATCAGCTTGGCCAGTACCGTGATCAAACGGTGCAGGATGCGACCAAGCAGCTAAGCGGTTACGAGCAGCAGTACCGCGACAATCAAAACCGATTGCGTGATTATTTGGGGTACACTCAAAACAACCTGACAACCCAACAAGCACAGAAAGAAAACGAGGCCCGAAACGCCTATCAGCAAACATTGAACGATCAATCTGGCTATCGATCCGCTGCCGAGCCTGAAATTGCTAAGTATGGGCGTATGTACCAAGACGCAATGGCTGGAGCGTTGGCAAGGCGTGGGATTTGGGGTGATCTTTCGTGGAATCAGCTGCAGCGAGAGCAAGACGTGCTAAACGGTACAGGCCCGGATGCGTATCGAGTTTATTACGACCCGTCCGCGGGCTTAGCAGAGCATGCAGGAGCTTTGAACCAGTTCTATGGTGAGCAAAACGCGAAATATGCCGACACGGCGGCTGATGAAAAGCGACGGCGTAATGCGATCATGGATTTCCTTGGATTGGACGGAGCTCGCCAGGAACAGGGATTCAGAGTTCACAACTAGTGGTCAATCGCTCCACCTAGGCCATTTAGGATGGCCCTGGCGACTGTGAGAGTATCCCTTGAAGCGTTGGCCAAGTGCTCTCTACGCTTGGCTTGTACCAGGTAGCCTTGAAGGCCATGCTTCAGGTTGTGCAATTGTTCGTCTGAAAACGCCGTCGATCCTTGGTTTATGAACTTTTGAATCGAGGCTTGTATGGCCAAGAGCCACTCCTCGTCTGATCTATCCACTCAATCCCCCAATTGATTCTCATTTTGATCTGCAGTTCTCCTCGCGATCAACCGATAAACTAAACATGAGAACAATGATTTTGATACTCCCTTTTGTAGTTAGCTGCGCATCTACTACACCAACGCTGGTGAACGCACGATTTAAGCCCGAAAAATCTGGAGTGGTTAAGGTGCCAAAGGGAAGCGGGCCTGGCTTTGAGCAGATGTCTCGAGAAGATGCTTCTGTGCTCATGAGGAAGTTCTGCGGGAATGATCGGGCTGAGATTATTGAAATCAATGCCATGTCCACCCCTACCGGCTCAACTTCAGCGCCCGTTCTTGGCGTTACCTATAGTCAAACTACGTTTGATGATAGCGCCTACGTTCACTTTAAGTGCGTGCCCAATGAAGTGGTGGAATTCGGGGAATAACTAGCCAGGTTGATGTTTACAATAGTTGATACAATACTAGACGTTCGCAAAACGCTGCGCTCGGTGCGTCCGTTAGCTCAGGCCTTGGGCCAGTGTGGTGATGGGGCTTTGGCCCTGCTCATTCGCTTTAGTTCTTCATCTTTAGTTTAGTTATATGGTGCTTGAACCTCTGCTCACTGGATTAGACCAGAAGGGACTGTACCATTTATTGATGGCGGTATTAATAGCGGCAGTATTCTCCTTAGCGATGCATTATTTCGTGATTGGACGGATTAAAAATCCCTTCATTTTTTGGTTGTTGGCTTCAGCTTTTGCCGTTCTTTGCATGTCAATTGGCATGATGGTGGACTTCGCCATCAAACAGGCGGCGAATGCTACGTATACCATGTCACCCATTATTGAGGACAGTCTCCTTAAGCCATTGCTATCAGGCGGCTTGTCGGTGGTTGTCTCAGCTGTTTTTAGATTTCACCCAAGTCTGCGTTCATTCAGTCAAAGTACCTTGAAAATTTGGCACTTCTTGGTCTCACTATCGATTTTTTTTGGCATCGTATTGGGCGTGATGTACTTCGGCACACCCAAAAGCAAAGCAGTCGCGCCTAAAAATGACTCAACTAGAGATGAAAAGCGATTCTTGATTTCTACGAATTGCATCACTCAAGTTACCAAATTGGACCAGCAGAGCGCGAAGCTCGAGCTTCTTTTCCTAGCGAAAAAGCTTGAGATAGCGAAGATCACTAACAGAATGCAAATCAATGAGCGATTTGTGATAGAGAACTATCAGGCCATTAAAGAAGACATGCGCAAAAAGCGCGAGTCTGAAGAAGCTGAATACCAAACCTTGGTGGCAGGTCTGACAGGCAAATCGGAAACTTCTGCCGAGATAGAGAAGAAAGAATGGTTGGATGATTTAGAGTATGAGGCACTGGAAAAATCGCCCGAAGAGATACCAGAGGCGCTCACCTTTGAACCAGGAGATGTAAAATCGCTGGTTGGCTTGTTCCGAAAGGAGACTCAATTGTGCCTCCTCGATAGGTGCTCGAGAGTGTCACTGGATCAGTTGCTTAAAATACTGAGAACATGCTGTCCAGAGTGCCGCGACAAGGTGGCCATTTGATCGTTTAAAAAAGAGGATCATCGGTAGATTCCTGATTTGGCAAATTACTCAATCTAGGTCCACCGTAAGTTTGGAAGACGGATGAGCCATACGTCTCTGAAGCAGTGCTATCTATCGCGTGACCAAGCATTTCGTATCTGCCCGGATTGTAATTATGCGGAATGATCATCTGATCGTCGCCTTGAATTTTGAGCGTAAGAACAGCCGCAATCGGCAATGTACCAATCGCGACGAGTGTTTTTTTATCCATAATTCCCCCTTTCCAAATGGTCTAAGGCAAGTTCAGTAAGCAATGGAAGTCTTGACGCGAATGGCTGGCTGTCCCTCAAAAGAAAATGCCTGATTAGGTCCAGTGCCATAAAGGAACTGGATAAATTAGATCTAAGCAATAATCTAATGTTGTTTAATATTCCTTTTACGCTTAACGACTCAGCACACATTTTTTATTGAATACACGAGGAATTTATTAAGGGCCTGAGATTCCATCTACTTGATGCAATTGAACACCAAGACAAACAATTTGTGATTAGTTAACTGGACCTAAGCCAAATTGAAGTTGTTTGTTTTGAATTGAATACTAGTTTCCTCATCGCTCATGATGAAAAAAAAGAGGAGAGTTTATGAAAATTAAACTTACTTGGATTGCTGCGACATTGGCTGTTGCAGCATTTGCAGCTGGCGCTGCACCAGTAGCCAAGAGTTTAGGATTTGCAGCCCCATCTGTTCCCGCTGCTGATTCGTCCTATTCGGCTGAACCTGTGGGTGCCATCGTATACGATGGCACCGCACAGGCCTTTAAGGGTCGAATTCAAAGCGGGAACTGGGTTCAATTATCGGCAGGCGCTGGCAATCAGACTCCCACGAGAACAGTGTTAACTTCCGGTACCTCTCAAGTATATTATCCTCCTACTGGTGCCTTGTATCTCAAGGTGCGTCTAATTGGGGGCGGGGGAGCTGGAGGTAGCTCCGGAGCTTCCCCAGGCGCTACAACAGCCGCCACAGACACAACATTTGAGGGAAATGATAGCGGGTCGACGTTAAGTCTCACCGGTGGTGCTGGTGCCGCAGGAGATGCCGGCAGCACTGGAGGCAGCGTATCTGGTGGCGACTTCGGACTCGTTGGAGGCCAAGGTGGAAGATCAGATGGCAACTCGGGCCAGCGTGGAGGCGGCGGAGGCAACGGACCCTTCGGGGGAGCTCCCGGCATTACACCTCTTAATACAGCAGGAAACGATGGAGCAGCCAATACTGGTGCAGGTGGTGCTGGTGCAGGAGTTAATGTTGGTACTAACAGCTCAGGTGGCGGCGGTGGCGCTGGCGGGTACGTCGAAAAATTGATTTCTACCTTAGAGTCGAGCTACACCTACACTGTTGGTCAGGGTGGCGTTCATGGGACCGGTGGTACCGGCGGTCAGATTGGCGGCGACGGCGCTGATGGCATAATTATTATTGACGAATTTTATCAGTAAAGAATCTATTGGTGAGCGGTGACTTGCGCTCACCTTTTTCCCACTCTCGATTGGCGAAAATCAACTGATCTCTTTAGGTGTTACTTTATCTTTGAACGCTCCCATCTTTTCGAGGAGCGAACGCATTTCGCCAAACGTAGTCGTGTCATCACCCCTTGCGAGAAGGGCCATCACCGTCGCTTGGTCTATTGTAAGGCTAACAGCGCTTACTTGGGTTGCATTCGTGTCCACCGTGGCATCCACTTCTAGCGTTCTAGGCTTTGCGTACATGTAGCTAGCCAACTCTTTTGCGGCCTGGAATCGGATTCCAACCTCAGGATGGTCCAAGAGATCTAGCATCGTCGCGATTGGATTCTTGCCACTCTCCTCGATCAAATCCCGCACGGCTTTATTGCGTTTGTTTGGCACCCCAGCCCGGCGTCCAGCATTGGGTGGGCGTGGCTCACCCTTCTTAAACTGGCCGTTATGCATGGGCTTGCTCCGTTACTCCCTCGTTATTCGCGGCCCGAATACGCTCCACCAACTCGCGGTCGTGCTCGCATTCGAGGTGCGCAAGCTTGATGTCTGTGGCCAGTTCAATCACGAGCTTGGCGTTCGCGTGAGTCTGGTCCGTGCCTAAGACAAAATTCAGCAGCAAATGCTTGAGCCCGAACATGAGCACGCGCGCCTGCTTTTGCGGAGATATATCTGAAATATACTTTAACTTAGAGTTGAACTTTGAATTCATGTCGTCCTCCGTTTCGTCGACTTGATAAGCTTCAGCCAGCCCGTCTCCCATGCGGCAATGTCATCGAGGTCATTGATTGGCATCGTGTCCAAATTAATCTTTAGCTGCCCGTCGTATTTAAGGTTCGGGTCGTAGGCCGCCTCGATTGTCTCTATTGCGCTTCGCATCCGGAGATAGAGCTCCTCTTGGGTGGGGTGACTCGCCTTGCGCAATTTCGACAAGTAGCTCATGTTTTCCCCCCATTTTGGGCGCGTGCGAATTGCGAATTATGCGAATTTTTAGATGGAAGCTCGATAAATTCGCTAAATTCGCAGTTCGCAGAGCCTAAAAACCACCGACTTTTTGGTTTCGGCCCGCCCCCTTGTTCTTTAACTGAGTGCGCTAGACCATAACCCTCCAGCAGCTTTAGCGCCTCCGAGACCTGATTTGCGCGGCCATGCCCGCCAAGGACATCGGCATGTATTTGGCTAGTCGTAAGACCCTCAGGCGTGGACTCAAGTGCCGCGAGTATGCGATCCGCCGTCTTGTCGCCAGTGCTCCCACCAAAGATATACTCCACGCTCTGTTCGGCGTACTGCCAGACCGCCACGGCGGACCTTAAGTGATCGGCCTGGACCTCTTGAGCACTATCAAGGAGGGCGTAAATTAGTGCGAGCCGCAAAATGATCGGTTCAGCCCGCGAAGTCAGCACGCCCACGAGGCCAGGCTTTTCCTTCGCCAGCTCCATGTAAAGTTCGGCGTAAAGGCGCTCTGTCTCTGGCGCTAGTGCCACGATGCCTCGAAGCTTGGCTCGCTCAATGGCCCCGGCAAGCTCAGATCGCAAACTCAACATAGTCTCGGCGTTGGGCTTCCCGCCAAGCGGCAAGAGCTTTGAGCGCTTAGATGCCATCCAAATGAAGCGGTTGCCAAACCCATTGAATATGTCCGTGTGGCTTAGGTAGCGATTGAGCTCCACTTTCGTAATGTGGCCGATGAAACTCACATGCGCGCCCGTCGCTTTGACTGGGTCTTTCTTAGTGAGCGTTCTTAGGTCTCCATGGTCCCAAGAATCTCTCATAGCTGAGGACAAAGTATTGCCCTCGCGCTGACTTGCTCGCAACACTGCGGCGAATTCGGTCTCGACTGCAAGCAAGCGCTTGTCTCTAGGCTTTTCCGGCTTCGCATCTGGATCTGTTGGATCAAATGGGAGTGGATCCCGCACGGCGCTTGCGATTCCCTCGCCAGATGTGAGCCCAGATGCCTTGCAGTTGTCCCACCAGTCAGCGTCCACCTGAGAGAACAGGCGCTTGATGTGCCCAAGTGAGGTGCCTTTTCTTCCCTTGGCGCTTTCGCCAACGATCACGCAAAAGAGATTGCAGTAGTGTTTGTCCGCCTCAATTTCAATGTAAGCTTTACGCCCAATCGCATTGCCAAACGCCGCAAGAAATTGAATGAGCAAAGCTGCGCTATCGCTTTCGGTGCATGGCTCAATCGCCTTTACAAACTTACCGGCTATACCGTGAAATGCCTCGCTCTCTAATGGTTCTGGCCAAACGCGCTTGAATGACTCATGACGAATCTCTATCACCTCCGCGAGCGGCTCACTTTGCTCTAGCCATGGAGGCGCTTGAGTATTGCTTGTGATTAGCTCCTTCAGCGTTGCGGCTGTGCCCCCAGATTCAAAGAAGTCAGCCACATCCCCTTTTAAGGGCAAATCAGGGAGCTCAATCACCCTCACTTCAGCAGTGAGCGACTTTATGTCATTGAAAACTTGGCGGATGTACGCTCGCCCAGGCTCGTCGTTGTCTGGCAATAGAGCTACTTTTCGGCCCTCGAAGTGCTTTGCAAAGTGCGCACCCCAGCTTTTCGATCCGCCTGGCGTGGTGGTCGCGAGAAAGCCTCTTTCAGCTAGAGCATCCGCACATTTCTCTCCCTCGACTAAGAATAGCCAGCGATCTTTAGCGTCTCGCCATTCTTCAAGCAAGTAAGGAAAGACTTCAGATTTCGCGCCGCCAGGACGCCAAGTACCGCTCGCCATGTGGCTTTGAAAGAATCGCTTAGCACCATCGGGCATGTCGGTACGCGTGACTTTGAGCGCTGGTTTCCCTGCGCCGTCGTAGTAAATCCACTCGGTGCGTTTCGCCTGCGCTCTACTTGATGGCCAAAGTCCTCGCGACTTGAGTGCATCAACGACTGCCTCTTGCGAACAGCCGGCGTGGCACTTCACGAGAATGCGCCCATCGTGTGAGTCAGAAAGTGAGAGACTCGGACTATGATCGTCATGTGCTGGGCACTTGGCGATGAAGCCAGAACCAGACCTCTTGCCGCCAAGGTGGCTGGCAATTGTCTCGATATTTATGGTATTCATGATTTGTCCTCGATAGTTTCGTGGCCTCGGTCAGGAGGCCTTTTCTTTAAGATCCATTTGAAGTTCTTGAATGAGCTGATCTAGCTCGGCCTTGATTTTTGCAATGTGCGACCATCGACCTTGGAAGGCTTCACGATCCAAAATGTCATTTAGGTAAAATTCCAGGAGCTTGGTGGTTTGCTCGACTCGCACTAGAGATAGCCGATCAAGCTCCATGTTTCCCGCCTGTATCGCCCGAGCGGGCCGCGAGCCATGCATCGACTTCAGACTCAAGCCAACCCACTCGCCCCGGGCTTAGTTGGCGACGCTGTGGAAACTCACCTCGCATCTCAAGTCTGTAACGCGTAGAGCGTGAAAGATTGGTCTTGTCGCGCGTTTCTCTTTCGCCAAGAAAGCGTCCTTTTATTGTTGCCAGATTGCTTTGAGTCATTGTGATTCTCCCCGGCGCATGGTTTTTCAAATTGCGCCAGGTAGGAGATGACCACTTTTCGATTGCGTGTGGGGTCTTTGTGGATCCACAAAACGGCCGTGTGGACCCAAGGTGGCGTTTAGCTAAGGCGAAGCCTCAGAATGTTGTGCTGGAGCGATTGGTCATTTCTGATCGCACGGGGGTTCAGGTAGTCTGTCCCGATGACACGCCAAGATGTTTTGGATCCTACCATCACCTAGGTGGCCCACTCCATATTCGAGGAGTTCCTCTCGGGACTCGATCAATTTGGATGAGATCTGGGCGATGTTCCATTTCCCGCGATGTACAAGGGCTCGTTTATCAGAAATAGGCTTACCATTTAGAAATTTGGTGGCCGCCGCCACCACACTGCTCTCCGAATGCTCGCGCTTAACTCCAAAGCGCCGATAGCCTTCCCCTGCGACAAATACCTGATCAATTCTGACTACCAGCCTTTTTTCATGAACGTACTTTAGAGTTTCACCACCCAACTCAATCGACGAAATACTGATTTCTACTTTTCGATTCATTAGATTTGCGGCGGGCCCGTGCGCGAAAGCCTCTAAATCATGTCTTGCAATCTCGACCCAACCGGAGAAAGGCTTGATTGAGCCATTCGGAAGCCGAATATTCTCCTGGCACCTAAATGCGACCGACCTGCCGTCGATCAATGCCGCCCTAACGACGGACCCCGGCCCTTGAAGCCCATCAAAGGATTGCTCAAAGACCGATTTGTCAGCCGGTACGAAGTGATCAGCCATGCACAGGTTTTATTGGACCCTGCTCACTTTTTCAACAATTCGCTGGTACACAAAGGCCTTCAAAATGTGGCCAAATTGCCTAATGATTCCGGCCCACGCTTGGGCGTGGTCGATTGGGGTCAAATACGGTCGAATTGGTACTACTAATTGGACGCGTCCGGGGCCTTCGGGGACCGCCGCTCATCTTTTTCAAATTCAAAGTCGATGATCGACGGATCAAGTTTTAAGCGCGAAAAGTTTCTAATAAATACGCCAATATCTTTCGTGTCTTTGGAAACTTTTGCCGCAACTCTAATGTTGAGCCAAGGTAGTGCGAATTTTAGGGCCGAATACCACGCCAACAAAACCTGATTGACGGGCCCCTCCATGTCCTTTTTGAACTCATGCCTAGCGGGAATGCGCCATATATGGAAATTTCGAACTCGATCTATGGGAAAGTACATCTCCCCCTGATTTGGCATTATGTAGGGCGGAGATTCCTGCTGCCCAGACGATCTTTTTTCTTCGCGCTCTGAAGCATCTCTAAATGCAAAACGAATTACGTTCGAAAGAGAGATGCTCGAGAGCCTTCCATCTTCGATATGATATTCAGTATAAATCCCTGAATAGAGCGAATCGCTGTCATCCAAAATATCCACCATAAGGGCACTCTTTTGAGGGTCGTGCGCTGTGACCGTAGCCATATAGTTCACAAAAATATTGCCTGTACACTCTCCTACCCACAACCACCAGCGGCGAGGAGAGAACCACCGGAATTTTGAATCGCGGCCACACCTCCAAAATGAAATGAGAGCTAGCGAGAGAATCTTTCCAGAGAGGAGGGCCACCGCTGGTGGCGTAAACACTACCAGAACCAGATGCAAGTACATATTGCGGGTCGAATCTCTAAGAGAGCTTATTGTGGCGTTCACTATCTGATCTGTATTTAGTGAATATAGAGGCAAGATTTGATCCGCGATATGAAGGATCGCCCAGGAATTCGTTATCACAACGAATCCAAGCCCAAGGGGAATCAAATGAACGTCGCTTACCCTTAATGTATGCTTAGGAAAGAAAATCTTGATGGCCACAACCGATAGAAAAATTGGGACAATAAAAGGAGCCAGAACTATTGTTGCGAAAATTCCTGATGCCAAATTTTAAATAGGAATCTATGCCGGCGATCGCCTATTCATCGCCGTGCTTTTTTTCCTTATCCCCTACTATCTGTTTTCGCAGTTCCTCTACGTCTGTCGGAAGGGGCCTCACAGCTTCATCTGGCAAAGGTTTTACGAGAACTTTGCGCCCAAAATTGAATCTCTGTGTAGTCGGAACCTGATCCGTCTCCTGCGATTTGTTCATGCGCAATGGTTTACTCACTTAAGTTCCTCCTTTCAAGTTTCATCTCGGCACTACCGCACCAGCACATATTAACTATACCCGGACTCTGGTCTATTAATTAACCATTTTCACGCGGCAGGACTTCATTTTTATACCAACCAGCTCGATTAGCAGATCATGAACCTGGCAGGAGTCGTAGTTACAGGACCCGACGGACAAAGATACCGGTTAACTCGAATCGGTGGACCAGTTCGGATTTCAAACGAAGCCTATGATATGAATATGAGCCCCACTCAACTGAAAAAGACAATCGAGGCGGCTCAGTTGGTCGGACAGTTTTCCGGACGAAAGCTCGCCAAAGAGGCCGAAATCAGCCACCTCACTGTCATTGGAATCTTGAACGGCCGAAAAAAAAGAGTAAACAAACCTACTGTCCTCGCGATCTTGAGAGCCCTGAGGGGCCTAGTTCCTTCTGGTTAATTAATATACCACTACGTTTGAACTAGACCATGTTGGCTATTCTGGATCGATCGGAAAAAACCATTTCGAGGATTAAAGAGTTCCATGCCGACATCAATCTTTGTTTTTCTGGGTCATAGCTGTGGCGATCATAAACATGGGTAATACCCAACTCCTTATGATTGAGGACTTTTGCGACGTGAATACGTGTAATGCCTAATCGTCCCGTCATGTAGCTTGTCCCCGTGCGCCTCAAGTCTCGCATTACAAAATGCTTCACGCCTGAAGCCGCCCGAATTTCATTAAATGGGTCCTTCACATTTTGAATTGCGCGCGTGGCATCGAGCGGCGATGGAAATACAAATTCAGATCGCCTTCGATTGCCTTCAAACTCTGAAATGACCGCTATAATCTGCTCAGTTAGAGGCACGCGGTGATCGAGTTTGTTCTTAGTTCGGCTGCCTGGGATAGTCCACCAGCCTGTTTCGTAGTCCAACTCGCACCACCTCATCTGGCGAATCTCCCCACCCCGCTGAAGCGTAAGCAATCGTAGGCGAATAATCGCAGCGGCCTCTTTGTCTGGGGAATCATCAAGCGCCTTCCAAAGCTTTCTGATCTCTTCAAACGTGAGAACTCGTTGTCCCGCTGACTCTTTGCCTGGAGGCTTGATCGCTTGGCAGGGGTTAAACTCAAGCTGCCCAATATCCTCCTCAAGCGCGTAGTTAAAAACCTTACGAACCAAAGAGAGCACGCGGTTCGCCACGACTGGCGCGCCCCGCTTCACTTGCCGATTTAGAAGCGCCTTCACATCGGCTCGCCTGATGTCTCGTGCCTTGAGGTTTGCCCATGAGGGCAGAACATACCAATTGAGAAGCTTTTGGTCCTGCTCCCATGAACGCTTGCGTGGAATGGCCCAGCCATCAATATAAAGCTCTGCAATCTCGCCAAAAGTTTCAGCTTTGCGAGCGAGAGACTTCTCCGCGCCAGGATCCTTGCCGCTCGCCACCTGATAGAGAATCTCCTTTGCGGCCATGCGGGCATCTGCCAACGGCAAGCGATCGTAATCACCAATTGTGTAGCGACGCTTTCGCCCGCCAGCTCGGTAAAGAACAATCCAGCTCCTCGCGCCGGTCGACGAGACCCTAAGGCCAAACCCCTTGGTGGTTGCATCCCAATACTCAGCCCTACCGTCCTGAGGGGCAGCGATCGCACTAAGTCCTCTAACCGTGAAGTTGATTGTCGCCATCGAGCCTCCCCAGAGTTCGGGGTACCACCGGGGTACCACACTGACCGCGCCAATATGCAGCGCCGTGAACCAGGATGGTTAACGAGGATGGTCTAATTTTGCCAATGATTTTAAAAACTTGTGCGATGAGACACTATTCAGTCTGTTTCATACGGTTCATGGCGTTTCACACAAAAATTGACTACGAATCAAGTGGTCGGAGGTTCGACTCCTTCCGGGCGCGCCAATTTTCTCAAGCCACATCGCGTTGTTTGGATTGCAATTCCCACCGTAAACATTAGATTTGCCCCATGAAAGTTGGATTTAGATTTTGGCTTCGGGTGGCCGTGATGGCGGTCGCATTTGTGGGCTCGGTCTTCGCCATTCAGCGCCTAAGGGTTACAGATAAGGCCGAAAAGGCCAACCTTTGCCCCACCCGGGTCACTTGGCTCAAAACTGCCGATGGTGTGGTGGTTGCCCAAGATGGCTTGAATTGGATCCGTAAAGAGAACGGCCAAGCCGTCGAACTTGATCCGATCGCCACTGAAAAATGGTTTAGCCAGCACTGTCGGTTAACCGTTGAAGCCAAAACCCCGGTGCCCGAAAGCAAAGCCGAGATCTTTTTGACCCTCTCCTACGTTGCCGGGCCGCCGGTGCATTTACGTAAAACCGACGACGAAGTTTACATTTGGAAGGACCTCTTCTTCCGCTCTTCCCAAGTGCCTGAGGCCATTGAAGCCCTTAAAACTCTGCCCATCAGAACTCGACCTGGACAAGGGTCTAGGTAGCCAAAAGTTTTGGAATAAAACGCCGAACAGATACCATATACATGCGGCAACTCACTGCTCGCTTGCGAAAGGTAGTGTCATGTTCAAGTTGGTGTTCGCGCTCATCGCTGGTGTGATGATCTCTCCCTTGGCTTTGGCCAAACCCGTGGCCTCGGCTTCGGTTGCAAAATGCGCCAAGATTAAATCGGCTTGCAAAAAAGGTGGCAAGAAATCCGGTAAGGCTTTGCAGTCTTGCATGGACAAAATCGTCGCCGGCAAAAAGGTAAAAGGTGTTTCCGCTAAGAAAGGCGACATCAAATCTTGCAAATCCGCAGTCGCAGCTGCCAAGAAGAAAGCTAAGAACAAAAAAGTAGCTAAGCTTCCCAAGAAAAAAGATAAGAAAAAACGCGGTGGGGATTTGTCTGAGCCCATCATGCCTTTACCAAGCGAGCCCGTGACTCCCGAGGCTTCCACCCCGGCGGAAGACACGGCCTCCACACCTGATTCAGGCGACAACGTGGATATGGATCAAATGTTCCCGCCCGACGATGCGGCCCCCACGGACACTTCCAGCGCCGCCGAAGCCCCATCGGATAGTGGCGGCCCCGCCCCAGCCTCAGAAAATGAGAGCGCCGGTGGCGACGACTTCGGCGACATGGAATAATCCTGCCACTTTAGGCCCCGTGACATTGCGCATTGGGGCCCCTCTCGTTTGACAACCTTTCAGGCCCCCTTTAATCATGTGTGCTTCCATCTACCATGTTCAGGCGTAGCTCAGTTGGTAGAGCAAGCGGCTGTTAACCGCTTTGTCGGGGGTTCGAGTCCCTCCGCCTGAGCCAATTTCTCACATCTAAAACATACCAAGGCTTACTTCATGAAACGACCAGATTGCATCAAGCACTATTCTGAAATCCAAGAGGCCGATGACTCGCACTATCCTGGCAGTGAGGAGCTTTTGTCGATTGGTTCACCCTTTGGCAAAGCGTTTGGGCTGACACGAATTGGGATTCATCACGAGTTGTTGAAACCAGGTCGGCGAACCTCGTGGCCGCATGCCGAATCGCATGAAGAAGAATTTGTTTATGTGATTGAAGGTCATCCCGAGGCTTGGATTGATGGACACCTGTACCGCTTAAATCCGGGTGATGCTGTGGGCTTTCCCTCTGGAACCGGAATTAGCCACACCTTTATCAACAATTCGGATGCCGACGTCAGATTGTTGGTCGTGGGGGAACGCTCGAAGAAAGAAAACAAAGTTTTTTATCCCCTGCACCCCAATCGCAACGAAGAAGTCGAGAAAGACGGATACTTTTGGGCCGATCACCCGGCGCGAGATCTGGGACCCCATAACGGGAGGCCCGACCCGCGCTAATTTTGTTCAGCGAAACTCATAGGGGATCAAGTAAGAGCGCTGCTTTTCGGTCATACCTTGCGGCGGCTTTGGGAACTGAGCGGACTGAACCGATTTGAGCGCGATCCGATCCAATCGGGTGCTGCCGCTGGATTTTTTAATTTCTGCTGAGAGAAGCTCACCCGCCTCACTCAGTACAAACTGAATCAAGACGCGACCCTGACCGGAGGACCGTCTTGGCTTGGAGTGCGCCAAGGCCAAAACCACTTCGCGCGCATAAGCTTCGATTTCCGCCTTCGAGGCTTCGACACGGCCACCGCCAAACGGTGTACTTACGCTAGGTGGGCTTGGCTGCGAAGGCGAACCGGGAGTGGGGCTTGGTTCGCGCGCAGGTTCGGCCGGAGCGGGTTCGAGAGTCGGCACTTCTGAAATGTCAGGAATCTCGGGCGCAACTTCAGGGGCTGTGGATTTCGGCGGGGCCGCGGCCGCTGCTTCTGGCGGGGCGACCGGAGTTTGAGGTCCCACTTGCTGATCCAGAACCGAGGCGGGCACCAGCGTCACTTCGACCGACGATATGCTACCTGTGCCGGAATCACCCACCGGCGCAGGAGTACTCGTCACCAGCACATAAATCAATCCAGCATGGACCAATAGGGACAACGTCCAACCCGCAATCGCGCGCGCCGCCGGCAAAAGGCGACTTTCGCAGGCATTCGGGTATTGTTTATCTTGAGGAGCCTTCAATTCCATGGCCCCTGATAGCCGACCGCCGAACCTCTGACCAGAGTAGTTTCTTCACTTCGCGAGCGAATCGGCCAGTTATACACAGTCCAGGACAGATCATGACAGATTGGCAATCTTTTTCGAACTTGAGGCCGAGTTCAACAAATGATGGACTCTAGGCCTGGGCACTCGATTTCACGGTTCATGACCAAGGGGGACGGGATGGGCATTCGTGGGTTCTTTATCGGTGTACTTTGGCTTTGGACGATTGGGGCACAGGCGGCGTCTTACTATCCGACCACGCCCAATCCAGAAACCACACCCGGCTCAGCTTGTGAACGACCGGACTCTTACCGGTACCCTGAAAAGATCGCCTACTGTGAGCGCCATGTTTCCAAATCCATGAAGTGGCAAGTGATCCGCAACTACAATCAAAAGCTCGGTTACCGAATTGAAGACGGCGATCGCGGGCAGTTTAAAATCGATCACTTCTTTCCGCTTTGTGCAGGAGGAAGCAACTCCTTCGATAATTTATGGCCGCAACATCGCACAGTTTACGAGGTCACAGATCCTTTGGAAGGCTTGATGTGCGAGAAGATGGCCCGAGGCCGACTGCGCCAACAAGAGGCTTTGGAGCTTATTCGACGGGCCAAGATGGACCTGTCGCAAGTTCCTGCCGTCTACCAATATCTAAATTCGCTTTAGTTAAGATTAGGCCGCTTGGCTACCCGCGAGCGGCAGGGTGAATTGATAGCCTTTTCCGTGCACAGATTGAAGGCACGAGGCCATTTCGCCTAATTGCTGTCGAATGGAATATACATGAGTGTCAATCGTGCGATTGGTGACATGCACGCCTTCGCCCCAAACTTCATCCAGCAATTCTTTTCGAGTGACCACCCGATCCTGATTCTTCAATAAATAATGCAAAACCTTAAATTGATTGGCCGTAAGCTCCAGTCGGATCTCAAGCCCCTCACCATCCCGGCGCGAGATGCGCTGAATGCTGAGCTTGACTTCAAATGGACCGTAAGTTTGTTCATCCTGACTGGTACGAAGCTGAACCAGGTTTTTCAGCTTGGCGGAAATCCGGGCTTTAAACTCGACAATATCGAATGGCTTCACAATGTAATCATCGGCCCCAAGAGCAAACCCAGCCACCTTGTCTTCCGTTTCCGCCCGAGCGGTCAGGAACAAAATGGGAGTAGAGGAGAAAGTTTTCATGTCCTTAAGCTTAGAATAGAACTCAAATCCAGATCCATCGGGTAGGTTTACATCCAACAGAACCAGGTCGTACCGACTTTGCTCACTTAAAAGCAGTGCCGCGGCACAATCGGACGCAATGGTCAGCTCACATATATCGTATAGTGCGGTCTTAACCACCTCTTGGGTGACTAGACTATCTTCAACCAGAAGGACTTTCCGCATATCAATGTATCGGAAGATTTTCTTAAAAGATAAATCGTCTCAATTCGGCGCACCGATTTGATTCATTGAGAAGCTTTTCAAGAATTCTTAACTCGGGAACCTTTCTCAGTCTCGCTATAATTCTAATTAGAACCGCGCAATTAGCCGATTGGATATGCGTATGTCAGAAGCTAAGAAATTGGAGATGAACCCATTCTCAACCTCGATCGGGGGCGCCTACCGTAGTGTCGCGCTGGTCGACATCACACCCGAGACCACGCTTGATTTTGACGTCTACATCCATTTGCCAATTAACAATCGGTACGTGAAGGTGATCCACGCGGGCCAAAAAATCACGCCTGATCTTCTTAAGAAGTTTCACAGTTATGAAGTTTCTCGAGTTTTTGTCAGCCCCGAATGTTTAGATAAGTATTTTAGCTTTCAAAGTCAGCGCTTCAATTCCCTGATCAACCCTCCTCCCGCTTCCCCACACATAGACTATTCGGGAAGACAGCGAGAGGCCGTTCAGTCCATGTTCTCTGGCGTATTGCATGTGGGCCCTAAGGGAGATCAGGCCGAAGCCCTTTTGGTTCTGACCGATCTTGAAGAAGTGCTCAATCGCAGCCTTGGTTTGTCCAATGTGCGGGATTCGCACTCAAGCCTCTTGGCCCAGTTCAATCAGCCTGTCGGAGTCGCCGCCAAAGCCGGGCGAGTTTCGACCTTTGCGGCTATGCTTGAAATGGCGCTGGGCCTTCAACAGACGCATGAAGCCGCGGTGGCGGGACTCTTCTTAGACATTGGTCTGATGACTTTGCCCGAGCCTTTGCAATCGAAGCCCTTCCATAAACTTTCAGCTGAAGAGCGGTGGATTTATGAAACTCATCCAGAGGCCGGCTTAAAGTTGCTGCAAAGAATGAACATTCCCGTTTCGGAATCCATTCAAAATGTCATCTTGAACCATCACGAAAGAGTCGATGGCACGGGATTTCCGCGCAAAATCGCGGGATCACGTATTTCCCTTCTTACCCAAGCCGTGGTGGCGGCCGAGAGGTTGGACCAACTGATGTTCGGCCTCCCCATCCAGATGGGTGTACCCGAGATGATGTCTAGGCTGCGCAGCGAGCAGGTTTGTTCGCCAGACGTACTCAGTGCTATTTCTTCTGTCATGCAGAAGGACTAAAGGCGAGATCAAGAGAAGACAATATAAAGACGATAAGAAGGCGTGAAAACGCCGCGCTCAATCGCCCTATACCTTGCTGAATCTCTCTTAGTGGCCGTCACGTATTTTATACTGGCGTGGCTGGGATTGAAGTTAGCCACTGATCACTCTTCCATTTCGCCGGTGTGGGCCCCGAGCGGATTCGCGATGGCGATTTTATATCTTCGAGGATGGCGCCAGGGCTGGGGCATCTTTCTGGCGGCCGCCGCGATCAATCACTGGAACGGCGCCGGGGTGCAGGTCAGCCTGCTGATTGCTCTAGGTAACACAGCTGAGGCTTTTATCGGCGCCTTCGCCATTCGTCGATTTCGGCGCATGCGCATAGTTTTCTCCGAACATGTGGAGGCCCTAAGCTTTCTGGTGGCCGGGGGAACGGGCGCGGTCGTTAGCGCCACCGTTGGAACTCTAGCTCTCGGCTCTTTTGCCAAGGATTCCTGGTTCACCTGGTGGATGGGGGATTTTCTTGGCGTTGTCTTTCTTACCCCACTCATCATCGCCATTGCTGGGACACAGAAAATAAAATGGAAACTGGACCCCTCGGAGGCCTTGCAGCCTGCGCTTGGATTGTTTTTGGCCACCGCGATGATGATCGCCGTGTTTGTAACCGGACACGATCCCGCGCTGATATTTCTCTGCTTGCCGGCCATTCTTCTTGCCAACCAATTTCAATCCTTACTCCCCGGCCAAATTCTAAGCGTGATTTGCGCCATCATTGCAATCTCCAATTGCGTGGCAGAAAGAGGACCGTTTGCCGATTTGACCGGATCTTCCTCACTTCTTCATTTGCAGATATTCTTGGCCATTTTGGCAGTCACCAATCTCATGATTCACGGCATGCGCCAGTCGACCTCCATGCGCCTGCCCGCCGCCATCTTGACTGTGGGTTGGATCGTATCGGCCGCGGCCTTTAGCACTTTGAGAAAATCCGATCAATTTCGCGACGGCAATCGCTTGCAAAAGATGATCGAGAACGCCGAAGCAGCGATTTCGAGCCGAATGGAAATGCATCTAGAAGCTCTTCGTGCGGGCGTCGCACTTTTCAGTATCACCGATCGTGTGTCGCCTCGCTCGTGGCGCATCTTTACCAGTACATTGCAAATCACCGAGCGCTTTCGGGGCGTGCTAGGCATTGGTTTTGTCGAACCCATGCAAACAAAGGACTTGGCCCGACTCGGCCCCGAAGTCACCCCACACCGAGTGGATGGATCCCCGATTTTAGCGACCGATGAAGAAGATGAGCACTTTATCATTCGGCTTATTGAGCCTCTGAACGAAAATTCAAAGGCCATTGGGCTCGATCTGGCTAGCGAGTTTCGTCGAAGGGAGGCCGCGATCCTGGCCCGCCACTCGCGGACCCCGGTTATGACCAAAAGTGTTTCGCTGGTGCAAAACTCCGACGGTCCTGGCTTCTTACTCTTTTATCCCTATTTCGATGCCAAAGGGTCGTTCCATGGATGGGTGTACGCGCCGTTTGTGGCAAAAGTATTTTTTGCCGGCGCTTTGGGGCACGACTTTCCTGAAGTTGATCTCTTTGTCTTTGAGGGCGAAGACTTAGTCAACGAACAGCTTATTTTTCGAACCGACGCTCAGGGAGGGGAGATTCCCGCTTTTGATTTTGTTTCACCCATTTCATTTGCCGGGCGAGTTCTCACACTCGGTTGGAAGAGAAACTCCAATTTCTTTTACTCGCACTACACCACCCCCGCTATTGTGGGATTTGGCGGATGTCTTTTGGTTCTGTTGCTCGCCTCCCTGGTCGCCAATCTTCAGGCCACGCGAAACCGGGCGCAGATTATCGCCAGTGAGCGTACGGCGGAACTGATGCAACGACAGACCGCTTTGAAAGAAAGTCGTGAGCAGTATGAGTTGGCCGTGCGAGGCTCACAAGATGGGATCTGGGACTGGAATGTCGAAACCAACGTGATCTTTTTTTCGCCCCGGTGGAAAGAAATCCTTGGATATTCCGACGACGAAATTGAAAACCACATTTCGGCTTGGCGTAGCCTCCTTCACCCAGAAGATCGGGAGCGAACTTTGGCGGCCATGCGACGGTACTTGGATCACCAGTCAGATGAATTCCGCACTGAGGCGCGGATGCGCAAAAGAAACGGCGAGTATCTTTGGACCCTCACTCGCGGCCGGGCCCTCTGGGACCCGACAGGACGTCCCTATCGAATGGCCGGATCTCTTAGTGACATTAACGAGAGGAAAGAAGCCGAGCACAAACTGATCGAAGCCCGTGAGATCGCGCTGGAAGGCGCGAAAGCCAAATCTGAATTTCTAGCCAATATGAGCCACGAGATCCGAACGCCCCTCAATGGAATATTGGGTACACTAGGGCTACTGAAGGAGACTCGTCTTAACGTCGAGCAACTGGATCTTTTGGAAGTCATCTCGAATTCCGCCGACAGTCTCATGAATGTTATCAGTGACGTTTTGGATTTTTCCAAGATCGAAGCCGGCAAGCTTGAACTCGAGGTTATTGATTTCGACCTTAAAGAACTACTCGACGACGTTTCAAAAATTCACCGTTTGTCCGCTCAACAAAGAGGGCTCGAGCTCAATGTTGAATTCAAAAACGAAGCGAAATCGGCAGTCGTACGTGGAGACCCAGGACGACTTCGTCAAATCTTAAACAACCTGCTGGGCAACGCCTTAAAATTTACCTCAAAAGGAGGCGTGACCCTAAGGGCCACCCAGACAGTAGCCGCAGCCACCCATGCCCAATACCGATTTGAAGTCCAAGACACCGGGATTGGAATCGCCCTCGAAGCTCAAAAGAAGATTTTTGAATCGTTCACGCAAGCCGACGCTTCGACGACCCGGCGATTTGGAGGCACGGGACTCGGTCTCTCCATTTGCAAGAAACTAGTCTCCACGATCGGCGGGCAAATTGGAGTGGAGAGTGAAGTCGGCAAGGGGTCTACTTTTTGGTTCGAGATTGCCTTCGAAGCCCCCCAAAAAACCAGTTTGCCCGTTTCGCAAAAATCTTTGGCTCAGTTCCAGGCCACACCCGGCGCACGCATCTTGGTGGTCGAAGACAATCAGGTCAATCAACGCGTGACGATTAATATCTTAGAGAAAGTGGGATATAGCGCCACTGGTGCGGACAATGGTCTCCTGGCCCTCGAGTTGCTCTCGCAACATCCGTTCGATTTGGTCTTAATGGATTGTCAGATGCCGGAGCTAGACGGTTACGCAGCGACCGAAAGATTGCGGTCGGGTGGCAGTAAAAATTCGAGCATCCCTGTCTTAGCTATGACGGCCAATGCGATCAAAGGCGATCGAGATCGCTGTCTCGCCGCAGGGATGAATGATTACTTGGCCAAGCCGGTACGAGCCGAACAATTGGTTCGAGCCATAGAAAAGTGGCTACCTCGCCAATTGCAGATTTTAAATGCCGCGACATTGCAGAAACTCGGCGATCCCAACGCGGGTGGCGACCCCGCCCTACCGCCAAAGGTACTTCGAATTTACCTAGATGCACTGCCGGGCCACATGAGTAAAATTCAGGCGGCGCTTGAAAGTTCAGATATGCCCTCCGCCCGTAAGGAGGCTCACTCACTCAAATCGGCCAGCGCCACCATTGGACTCGACCGTATGTCTGAGGCCGCAAAGCATTTAGAATTGGCTGATGACTCGAATCCAGATCGCATTTACGAAATTTTTGAACGATTAAGAGACGAAGCTGAGTTTGCACAGACAGCCGTGCTGGCCCGAATTGATGAGAATCAAAAGGCGTCCTGATCAGCGCAGGTAAGAATCACCTTCGCCGGCCGTTTTCGATTCAAATTGCTCACCATTGGTTTTTTCATAAACACTGAGGCTGTCCATAAAGGCCGTTCCCTGCTCCAAATAGTATTGCACCTTTTCGATGTTGGTGACGTAAACACCTTTTTTGGAGTCGATCGCAATCATTCGGCTCAGTTTGCTATTAAAATCGGCCAATTTTTCATTGGCCGATTGGCGCTGATCGCGGGTCAATTTGGACCAATTGAAGTGGGGAACCAGCTTTAGATGACTCTTACCTCCTAAATTGACGAGAACCTTGGGCGTTTCAACCGTGTCGATCACGATGTGAAAATCAGTATCCAAAGACTTACGCAAACCTTCCATCGCTTGGCTAATGTCTTCGCCCTCTTTGAGAAGAGCTTGCTTTTGATCGCTACTCAAATCGCCGCGCTTGTCTTTTTTGTTGTGACAGCCGATAGCCAAGGCTGTGGCTAGAATCAGTACAGAAGTGACAAAAAAGCGCCCAAAAAGCATGGTCGATACCTCGTGTAGTGGATCTTAGCGATCCTACTCGACTTTATAGCAATCGCCTGGCCGAGGCTAGGGGCCGACCAAGAGGTTTTGAATGGTGGGCCAAAGCCATTGGCGGACGGCTTCTTCGGTCGCGAGGGCGTAAGTCAGCTGGGCGATGACTAGCTGAATCTCCTGGCTGTTGTCTGGCGTGTAGACGTAGGGGATTTCGCCGGCGCGGACGGCGGCTTTCTCGGCCGCCACGATCTTCTTATAAAGAGTGGCGTAGGTGGGGTCTTCGTTCTTTTTGGCCTCGACCGCTTGGCGAAGTTGGCGCCAGGAATCAGAGAAAAAACTAATGCGTGCGTAAGTGATGAGCAGATCATTGGTCGTTCTGAATTCCGCCACGCGCTCCCGTACGGCCCGAACCAACGTTTCGATGGCTTCGGGATCTTGAATCACAATCAACTTTCCATCGGCGGTACGGCGACGGGTGATATTCACCAGCTCCTGAATATGCCCGAAGTAAAAATCCCGCATAAAGGAATCCGTTTTCATGCCCATCAGTCTCAGCAGCATGTGGCGATACTTTTCAGGAATTTTCTGCGTTCCGGCCGCCCAACCTTTTGCCAAGAAATAAGCAAAGCGATTGACCTTGCGATGGATTTTATTGAGCTCCCTAAGGTCGCGTTCAAGCTTGGCGCGCAAGGCATAGCGATTGCTCGCGAACATGTTTCTAAGGGCGTCAACGTCGGCGGCAGAGGCGGCCCGCCACACCACGCTCAAAACATCCTTTGCGGCCGCGACGGCCGCATCACCAGAAAAATCATGGGACACCAGGGCCTTTTTGCCCGAGTGGGTAACTAGCCCAACCATATCGGGGACACCTTGGCCAGCGGCCACGGATTCCAGCAGGATCAAGGCATTTTTGACAAAACCGTAATTCTCACCAAAGTTTCGCGATTCGGTCAAAAATTCGAGTTCCGCTTTTACGAGGGCCTCGTGCGAAGTCGGGTCCTCTTTGAATTTTTCTCGAAGCTTGGCAATCTCAACCGAAAGTCGCACCAATTTTTTAAATGCCAGCTGAGCCATAACGGCGGCCGGCCGAATCAAGGGAACAATGCTCTCTGAGATCGG
>JBFWON010000037.1:0-34148 GCA_050250515.1 Bdellovibrionales bacterium
GCCGGCTATAGCTCCTCATAAACACCTCCAGTTTCGTCACTAGAGATTTTTTGAGACTTTGCCGGCTGATTCAAACTTCAACCAGACTTAAGTCCCAACTGTTGCACTAGAATTTTTGAATTCGGCGACATCGAGATGAACTCTACATTCGGATTTAGCGGGGGCGAGTGCCAGAGGGCATGGCCTTGACCAATTCTTCTGGCGTAAGAATTTTTCTTAAGCTGACCACGGTCATAATTTGACCGTCCGCTTTTCCCACTCCGATAAAGTAGGGGCGTTCCGACGTTTCCGCTTGGACCGAGGTCCGCCGATCAATGGCCTCATCTGGAATGATAGAGACCGACAAGACGCGATCGACGGTTGCGGCGAGTGGTCCGTGGTCGGTTTCAAACACCAACTGGGCCACCGGTTCAGCCCCGTTCGGCACATTCATTCGCTCCCGCAGGTCGAGTACACCAATGATTTCCCCACGGATATTGATCACGCCCTTGAAGAAAGGAGCCGTGTGGGGAATCGGTTTAGCCTGCCGATACTCGACAACTTCACGAACCTCGATCAGCGGAGTCGCAAAGAGCTCGGAGCCAAGCTGATACACAAGGTGTTTTTCGGTGTTCTCGGTTTCAATATGATCGTCGATCATGGGTGCTCCTTACACGGCTAGGAAATACCGGCGTGCCATTTCTGGTAAGTTCAAAATAAGTGTGGGCTCTCCATCGGACAATATGGTCGACCCACCGTAAAACGTAATGGGAGACAAATGATCGGACAGGGGGCGTACAAAGACTTGCTGCTGACCAATCACACTTTCGACAGCGAGGGCCAGCCACTCATCCTGATGTTGAATGACGATCCCCGGTTGCGGCGTGCCCGGGGCCGGGGCATTTTCAAGTGGGGTAAAACTTGTGGCGCCATCCAGGAAGTTCTCTATTTTGGCCACGGAAACCAGTTGGCCCCGAAGGTCGATCACGCTTCGCTCGCCTCCGTTCACAGGCGTTAACCTAAATTCTCGCAGATCAATGACTTCACTTAGATCTTGATTGGGAACGGCATACTGGCTACCGGCGGCGCGCACCACCAATGCATCCACGATGGAAAGATTGGTGGGAAGAGAAATGGAGAATCGAGTCCCTTGTCCAGGCTGACTCTCCACATCCACCCGCCCCCCAAGGCGGCGAACATTTTCGGCGACGACATCCATCCCGACACCGCGACCACTCAACTCCGTCACTTGCTCCGCGGTGGAGAGACCTGGCAAAAAGATCAATTGCTGTCTGGCCTTCGGGCCGAGCTCGACGTCGGGTGAAATGAGGCCTTTAGCCAAAGCCTTTTCATAGACTTTGTCGCCATCAATTCCCCGTCCATCGTCTTCAATCTTTAAGCTGATTCCTGAGGCCGTGTATTCGGCCGAGACTCGAATCTCACCTGAAGGTGATTTGCCCGCGAGGACTCGGTCTGCCTGCGGTTCGATCCCATGATCAATGGCATTGCGAGCAATGTGGATGAGGGGGTCGAGCATTCCTTCCATCACCAGTTTGTCTACGGTGACCTCGCCTCCCGCCCTTTTCACGATGACCTTTTTTTCCAGATGCCCAGCGGTCTCGCGAGCCACTCGTTCCACGCGCTGAAATAGGTAGTCGATGGGAATCATGCGCAGATTGAGGGCCGCATCTTGCAAATCCTGGGTGATCTTCAGGCTCAGGTCGACAATGGCTCGCATGGCGGGTGTTTCTAAGGTTCCTTCCCGGCTGGCCCGGCCGATAATGGATTGATGGAGAGAAAGTTCGCCGGCGAGTTGAATCACGCGATCGACTTTGCGGACGGCCACTCGAAGACTTTCTTCAATAGAGGAAGATTTCCTTCGAGTGCCTGAAACGTTCTCGGGTTGAACTGAGACTTTGGGTTCGATGGGGCTGGAGCTTTTGGCTCCCTTAAGTATATCTGTCCAGGCGCGCTCAACCGCGTCGGCGTTTTCGATGTGTTGAGGATTCTGAATCATTGAGGCAATCCATCGTTGCAGCATTTTTTCAGTTTGTAGGAGCGCACCAACGACCTTTTCGTCGGCACCCCGACCTGAGTCGCGAAGCTCGACCAGGTGGTCTTCTGCGCGATGAATGGCGGCGTGCAGTGCAGACAATCCGGCGAGACCCGCACTGCCTTTCAGATTATGCGCGCAGCGCATGAGGGAACTGTACGCATCTCCGCTGTCCGTAGGGCGAAGCTTCAAAGTCGTGCGCACCCATTCTTCCAACACTTCCTTGGCATCTTCGAGGAAGGCATTCAGTAAATCTTTGTCCATTGAATGAATATAACATTGACGGTTGGCCACGGGGAGACCCTCCAGCCCTATGGCCTGTATTTACAACGACGTATCTGGCCCATTATACTGCTTGGAATAGGGGATAGTTTATGGCGGGACATGCAAAGTCGATTCTAATCGTAGATGACATGAAGACGGTCCGTTTAAAGCTCAAAAAAATCTGTGAGGAAATCGGCATTCAACAGATTTTTGAGGCCTCTGATGGTCAGCAGGCTCTCGAGGTCCTTCAGGGAATGAAAATCGATCTTGTCGTGTCGGATTGGAATATGCCGAATATGACAGGGTTGGAACTGGTTGAGAAAATGCGGGGAAGTTCTAAGACTATCGATACGCCGGTTATTTTTGTGACCTCCGAGAATGAAAAATCCGCGATTTTGAAGTCTCTGATGAATGGGGTCACGGATTACGTGGTGAAGCCATTTCCCGATACCATTATTAAACAAAAGATCTGCACAGTTTTAAAAATTCAACCTAGGGCTTAGACGTGTCCGCAACCGGTTCAGCCGATTCGTTTACAAGTCAGGTTCTCGAAAATATTCACTACGTGGTTTTGCCCAAGACCGTAAGTGAAGAGTCTGTATTCAAGTTTCGACAATCGTTCGGCGAGTGGCGCAACCTTTCGGTGGAAGTGCATGTCCTCGACTTCAAGCAGGTGCAATCGATTTGTCAGCCTTTTATGGTCGCCATTCGCGCCTTCGAGGCCGAGCTTCGTCGCAAAAACATGCAAATGATTTCGCTCAACATCTCGGCTCCGGTATTTGAATCCATCCGCCATGGTGGCTTTGAAAGCGCCTTCAATCGTGTCCAAAATCTGGCCGAAGCCCTGAGTCCACGGCGTGAATTTAACCCCCACGAACTCAGGCGATTGTTGTTTCGCTATTTGTCCCAAGCCGTTTTTCGCGCAGTTGAGATCACCTTCAAATCAACGGCCTCTTGCGATGAGAACTACTCGGTGTCGGCCGAGCAGGTGCCGCTTTCCCAATTTGATATTTTGGCTTTTGCCAAAGTGGAAAATGATTTCCTGAAGGCCGAGTTTCGTTTGTTGGCGACCTCCACCGTTTTGGAACGTTTGGCTCGTGCCATGCTCGGGCCGACAGTCCAGGTGGATCAAGAACTGGCGGAAGGTATGGCCTTGGAATTATTAAATCTTATTTACGGTCATGCCAAATCCCACCTCAATGATGAGGAGGGGTTTCGTCTCCCCGCGGTCCTCCCTAGCTTGGCGCGGCAAGACCAGATCAGTCGTCTTAAGCGCCCGGAGGCCCAGGACGTTCAGATCATGCCAGTCGTCACGCCGCTGGGAAGTTTCTTTGTCGAGGTCGACTTTCTCTAGACCACGTCCCACTCATGGTCGGGTTCATTTCATCCGAAAAAATAGAAGCTATGGCTAAAAACAGTCGTTCGGTAAATACGCGTCTCAGGAGAATTTTATTATTCTCCATGCTGGCCATGTTGGTGCTGGGTGCCGGCGGACTGTATTCGCTTCTTTATCTTCACGAAATTGTTCGGGACGAGATCAAACCTCAAATCGAGTCGATCCTTTGGGCTCTGGGATCCATGACTCTCTTTTCGGGCGCCCTTCTTTGGTTTTATATCATTCGATTGACTCAAAGCTTAAACGGCGAGCTCCAGCAGTACTTTCAGACGTTGGTGGAATTTTCAGACGAAAATGACAAGACATCGGAAGACTTGAAGTCTGCCAGTGAGTACCTGTCGAGTGCATCAGGTGAACAGAGTGCCGCGGTTCAAGAGACTGTGGCTTCGATTGCTCAAATTCGAAGTATGCTAGGGCAAACGGCAAAGCATGTGCGAGAAGTGCAAAACCTCTCAGCCATGGTCAATGATAAGACCAATGACGGCAGTCAAATTATGAATCGGATGGAAGCCGCCGTTGTGGCTATCGAGCAGACCAACACCCAGCTTCAAAATTTCGAAGAGATCATTCGTGCCATTCGCGAAAAGACTCAAATCATCAACGACATCGTATTTAAGACTCAGCTATTGTCGTTTAACGCTTCGATTGAGGCCGCGCGGGCCGGTCAGTATGGGCGAGGATTCGCCGTTGTGGCCGAAGAGGTGGGGAAACTCGCGCTGATGAGCGGAGCGGCCAGTCGTGAGATTGAACAACTGCTATTCGATAGTGAGAATCGAGTCACGAAGATCGTCGACCTCGTCGGTCAGCGAGTCAAGGACGGTAAGGACGTGAGCGGCGAAGCCCTGAAGAGATTTGGTGAAATCGCCAAACAAATTGGTCAAATCGCTGACAAGGTCAAGCAGGTGGGTGAGGCGACTTTGGAGCAAGAGGGCGGCGTTGAACAAACGGCTCGCGCCATGGATCAGATGGACGAGACCGCTTTGCACAATCGAAAGAGCGCGGAGCAAATGTCAGACGTAGCCGAACGCGTTCGCCAACTCAGTTTGAGAATGCGAATGATGACTTCTGAGATTCGGTTTTTCGTGGGCTTAGATGGCGGAGGTTCGGGGCGCCCGAATCAGCCTAAGGCCGCCGCAAAGGCCAGCGCACCTCAAGCCGCGGAGTCCGATGTAGACGCTTTGATCAAAAGCCTTGGACAGAAAACTCAACACACGGTGGGGCATACCGCCGTTCCTCCTGAAATTTCGGCCGACGACCCGAGCTTTCGCAAAACGGGCTCTTAGGTAGGGGGCTTAGGTGCTTTCCGAGCGCGATCGACAATTGGTTACAAAGCTTATTGAAGAACTGACCGGTGGTGTGCAGAACCGCGCGGTTGGCCAAGATACGCTGATCAGCAATGTCGAACGGCGAATGTCCGATCTACAAGTTGAGCAATTGCCACAATATTTAAAGCTGGTGGATAGTGACCCGGAAGAGCTCAATCGACTGGTTTCATCACTCACCATTCACACGACCTCTTGGTTTCGCGAGAATCCTCATTTTGTGGCTTTTCAAGAGATCCTTCTTGAAGCCCTCAACAACTCCGAGACTTTCAAAGTCTGGTGTGCGGCTTGTTCCACGGGTGAGGAAGTCTATTCTTTTGGATTAATGCTTGAAGAATTCAGGCGCATTCATCCCAAATTTGAATACCGGATTCTGGGTACAGATTTGGACGTGATCAGCCTGCGCACCGCTGAGCAGGCGGTCTATCTGAAGAAGAGCATGGGCTTTCACGTGCGCCGCTACGAAAGTCATATCTTGGAAGGGCATGGCAAAACTGAGGGTTACTTTACCATGAGTAAAGCGATTCGGGATCGATGTCGCTTTCGTCGGCATGATCTTCGCCAATCGCAGACTCAATCCGACGGTCCTTTTCACCTCGTTATCTGTCGAAATGTTCTGATTTATTTTCCGCCAGATACAGTGGCGCGAGTCATTGGTCACCTGGTCTCGAATCTGGGTCCACAAGGACGGTTGATGTTGGGGCATAGTGAAACGATTGATGCCAAGGATTTTGGTCTCAAGGCGGATGGGCATTCGATCTATTCACGCTTCAAAGCGACAGGTTCCACAGTCCAGCTGCGGGATAAGTATCGAATTTTGTCGATTGATGATTCGGCGACCATGAGGCGCTATCTAAGTCGCACTTTGACCGGCCTTGGTTTTGAATCGATAACGGTCAGTAACGTATCAGAAGCCACGACCTTTCTTAATTTTAACGAGGTGGATATTATCACGTTAGACTTGGAAATGCCCGAAGGCCGAGGCGACAAATGGCTCGAAAGCGAGCGTCGAGAAGGTCTTCGAACCCCGGTGATTGTGATAAGCGATGTCCACGAATCGCAAGCGAAGGATGTCATTGATCTTTTGCAACGTGGAGCCCAGGACTACATTGAGAAGTCGGAGCTCACTTCTAAGCCCGATCGACTGAAGGACGCCATCACCGCCTTGATCAACTCGCAGAATCACACGGTGACTGAGTCGGGACTGAACAAGGCTGAGCCGAGCAAGCGTCCAGACGTGATCTTAATTGGGGCCAGCACCGGTGGGCCCCAGGCCCTGGCGGGTCTACTTGAAAGGATGCCGAGCCACGCGCCTCCCATCGTGGTGACCCAGCACATTGCGCCCAAGTTCGCTCGTCCCATGGCGGAGCGACTGGCTTCCATTTCAAACCTAATTCTTGGTGAATCAGAAGATGGCACGCCCCTGCAGCCGGGACATGTGTACTTAGCCAACGGCGATCATCATATCGGGATTCAAGAAATTAAGGGCCAACTCTCTTTGACCATTTCTCACGCTCCTGACTTTAATGGGCATCGTCCGAGTGTGGATTTTCTGTTCAATTCGGCCATCGGTTTGAAGTTTAGAATCATGGCCATTTTGCTCACCGGAATGGGTCGGGATGGAGCTCTTGGCCTTCGATTTCTGCGTAAGGAAGGTGCCTTTTGCATTGCCCAGAGTGAGCGCGACTGTGTGGTTTACGGTATGCCCAAAGAGGCGATCGAGCGCGGTGGGGCCGAATTTGTCGGTACAATTCCCGAAATCCGAATGCTGCTCGATAAAACTCTATTTAAAAAGTAGTCTTCGTTTATTTTGCGTCTTTAGACTTAAGATAACTGACGACATCGGCGTGATTGCCCAACGACGCAAACCCAAGAGGGGTCAGTCCATTTTGAGCTTTCGTATTTAAGCTGGCGCCTTTGTCTACCAAGAACTTCACCACCTCGAGCCGACCATCCATCGAAGCCAAAGCTAAAGCGGTGAGCCCCTTGTCGGACTGGGCGTTGAGCTGGGCCCCTTTGTCCACCAAAAGCTTAACCACCGAAAGTTGCCCCGTTTTAGCCGCCGCCATTAAAGAGGTGGTTCCGGTGACATCTTTCGCATTCACGTCGGCCTTTTGGCTCAAAAGGTATTCAACAATGGGGGCATTACCTTTAAGGGCACTTAACATGAGAGGAGAGAGACCCTTCTCCGTAGTCGAGTTCACGTTGGCGCCACTATCGACCAAAGTTTTGACTTGTGAAAGGTCGCCCTTCATCGCCGCAAGCACCAGAGCTTTGCTCGCGTCTGATTCCGCACTGGCTGAAAGTGAAAGGAGTAATGATAAAAATATGGGTGCCAGGTGTATAGCTCGCCGCAAAATCAATTGGGACCTCTAGGTAGAAGCAGTATCTTCTGAGCCGCATCCTGAGTCATGGCGCTAGGCGCCGCGAGCCTGATGATCATCTTTCGCTCTTTCTTGTTTAATAAAAGGCAAAATTTGGCCGGATCCCTGGGGGCCACCTGCTGAACGTCCTTGGACTAGCTGGTCAAGTTGACTCACCGTCAAATTCAGCAGTTCGGAGTGATCGCGCAGAGAATCGGAAAGTTGTAAAATGGACTTGGCCATGGAGTCGGTTTCGCTCGCCGAATCCCGCATATCCGTCATGGCTCGAACGACGGTGTGAATCCCTTGTTCTTGTTCACTGGCGGCTTCGGCAATGCTATTCACCATTTGTTTCACCTGACCGGCCCGCTCGGTAATGCGGGTGAAGACCTTTTCGCAGCTTTGAGAAATCTTATGAGCGTCTTCCACTTTATTTTTTGTACCGGCGACGATGCTGGCCACCTGCTTTGAACTTTGGTCCAGAAGTTTGCCTATTTCTTGGGCAGCTCGACCGCTCATTTCGGCGAGCTTTCCGACTTCACTGGCGACAACCGAAAAACCACGGCCGTGTTGTCCGGCGCGCGCGGCCTCAATGGAAGCGTTGAATGAAAGCAATTGGGTTTTGAAAACGATCTCATTAATGACATTGGTCTTTTCCCGGATCATGCGAACGATTTCGTTCAGGGCCTCGAGTTCTTGATAAGACCGTTCAATTTGTAACATGGCTTGCGTCACCTGGTCGACGGCGTCTTGACCGTTCGTGGCCTCTTGGTGACTTTGCTCAGAAGACCGAAGGGCTTCAGAAGAGTGGCGAAGAGTCTGACCCAACTTACTTTTCATTTGCTCCATGCTGGTGACGCTCTCGACAGTGCTCGTGATCTGTTGAGACGAAGCGGCGGCCAATTTGCCAGAAGAACCGGCGGCCTCTGTTGAAACCGAAAACATACGTCGCGAAACTTCGCCAAGACTTTGCGAGATTTTGCCTAAGCTTTGGGTGACGCTATGGGAAATAAAATAAAAGATCAAAGCGAAGGGGAGGGCGAGTACGACCAGCGCCCATCCGACAAAAAGCGCCCGCCTGGAGCCATGATTGGCTGATTGTACCGTGGCATGGAGTCGCCGATTTTGGCCTTCATTTAGTTCCTGGGCCCATTTCTCAATGCTGACTAAAACGCGAGAGTACTCTTGCAGTTTTCCTTGCACAGCACTTAACTTTTCAATGCCCGCCACCACGCTTTGCAAAGTTTCAGAGGCATCGCGATAAGTGTTCTCATAGCTTTTAACATTTTCGTCGAGATCGACGATATTGTTGCCGTCTTTGTTTTTCTCTATTAGGTCGTGAAACGCGGAGATCACTTTGTCGTGGGAATTGGACATATTGGCAATGCCATCCATGCTGGATGAATAAGCGCTGTCGACAATGGTGTTCTTCAAGCTCGACACCGCGCGGGCCAGACGATCGCTGGATTCGATCAGTGGGAGCTGTTCATTCACGATCGAGAGCAAGAGCTTTTGATTGTTCACCGAGATAATGAGATTCGCGGCGAAATAAAGAATGAATCCCGTGAATCCAACGGTGAGGGTCAGAAAGAGTTTTCCCTGAATGCTGAGATTGTGAAAACGGGCTCGGAAGTCCATATATACCTTTCGGATTCTGGTCGCCGTGATTTGAGCTCTTCTGCAGGAACCGGACTGGACTTTCGCGAATGATGGGCCATACTTAGGGCGGTGGGATGGTTGCTCTTCGGTCTCGTCTTTGTAGTCCATGCGCCCGCTATCACTGGCGAGTTTCTTCGCTGGGACGATCGTCAGAATATTTTGTTGAATCCGTGGCTCCAGAATATGTCATGGGAGTCGATCTGGACTCGACCTTATTACGGTCTGTTTATTCCCGTACCATATACCGTTTGGGCATGGCTTTATCACTTTAAGAGTGAGCCTTGGCCGTTTCATCTAGTGAATGTCGTGCTTCATGCGGGCAACGCTTGGTTGGTCTATCGCTTAGGTCAAAAAGTTTTGAGGCGCAGCGTTTGGGTTTGGTGGGCGGCTTTGGCTTTTGGATGTCATCCTCTTATGGTGGAATCGGTGGCTTGGATTTCGGCCGGGCGAGATCTTTTGGCGGCTCATTTCACACTTTGGGGACTTTGCTTTCTGGTGGAAAAAGACTCGCACCCATTTCGCCCGTGGATGAGTTTGGGATTCTTTTCCTTGGCGCTTCTGTCCAAGCCGACCGTTCTCTTGGTACCCATAGGAGTTCTCGGGTTTTGGTGGAGGAATTGCACTAAGCAGCAAAGACAGATTCTCTTCGCATGGGCCGGTGCGAGTGTCGCGGCCGCGGTTGGGACTTTATATATTCAGGGACCTTTGCAAGAGGTCCGAGTTGATCCTCCGTTGCTAGCGGCGCGGTTTTGGGTGGCTCTTGATGCCTTGGCATTTTACTTTCAAAAAGTGATCGCGCCATGGCCGCTCGCGGCCGACTATGGGCGCACACCGGAATTTGTTTTGAACCAAGCCAGTCTTCTAATGGCCCTATTCACATTGGCCGTGGCCTTCATTCTGACGTTGAAGACCTGGCGATACTTTGCTTTTTCGATTTTGCTTCTGCTGCCTGTGTTAGGGCTGATTCCCTTTCAAGCTCAAGTCGATTCGACCGTGGCCGATCGATATTTTTATTTGGCTTGGATTCCTCTTGCGGCTTCGCTGTTTTCCCAGCTGGGTGATCGGTCCAAATGGCTGGCCCCATTGCTGGTGGGGTGGGCGGCACTCAGTTTCAATCGAAGTTTAGATTGGCGAACGAACGCGGGATTTTTTTCCGACTTAGTGGAGAAGAATCCGCAAAGTTATTTGGCGCAGAATGCTTTGGGCACGCTGGCTCTGGCGGAAAACGATCGGACTCGGGCCGAGGACCATTTGCTGAAGGCTCGGAAGATTCGGCCGATGGACGCCGTGGCGGCCGCTAATTTGGCTCAGCTACGATGGTCCTCGGGTCAAACCGCGGACCTCTTGGCCGAGTTCCATCCACTATTGAAGGATCCGGTCTTTCTAGAAAAAAACAAATTTGAGGATCGGGGTCTTTCGGCGCTTTATCGATTGGTGGCGAGGGGGTTATGGGCTCGTCACCGCTGGGAGGAAGCCAATGATTATTACTGTTCCTATTTTAAAATTGACCCTGAGGATTCTGAAGGCCAGGCCGAAATTCTACGTTTTCTAAAGGAGAAAGCGGAAGCAGGTTTGAAAATCAACCGCTGCGATTCCGTCTGAATGTCGTTTAGCGAAGCCGGCCGTTGAGCCAAGACTCGCCACAGGTTTTCTGCCAGTCCCCCGCGACGCAATGATAAGAGCAGCCCGGATTGGGCAGAGGGGGGCGCAGTTTCGTGCTGCAGTCCAACTCACCTAGACTGTTTAAGTTGTAAGCGGAAGTTTCGCCCTTTGGGGATGATTCTACGGACGCCGGTCCGCGTGTCCCAGGTTCAGCCGCTGGATTCGATGCGCAACCCATCAGGCCCATCAAAAGAACAGAAAGTAGTATTCGCATGACCACTTCTCGGCATCTAGACCTAAATCTTGAGGGTACGGACTACTTTTTGGGCCGTCGGCGCGTCAAGTTAATCGGCAAATTTTTCAACATCGAGCGAATCTTAGCGGCGATAGCGGGAAAAGAGATCGATCATAATGATACCGTCATTAAGCAAAAAGTCGCACAAGCGTGAGACATATTCCGCTGCGACTTTTGAAAGCTTGAGGCGTTTCGCTTTTCGACCTTTCACTAGGTCCACATACCGAGGTTGAAACCGATTGGACAAAGAGGCTTTGCTATTCGCGAGCCCGGTGTCTTCGGTCCATTGGTAAGCTTGGTCCAAAACTTCTGGATCATTCTTCTGGGTGCCAAGGTCAAATAGGTCCATGAAGATATGTTCTTGGGCATGGTTCACGCCATCGTCCCAACTTTCTTCAGTTGGATATCCGCTCGCTTCGAAGAGCCTTAAAGACTCGCGGTGAAGGGCTAGCGCCGCCTCGAGCCGCCCGTCTTCTTCTTCCATGTGACCAAGTGTGTGTAGGGCATCAGCCAAGTCGCGCATCAATTTTTTCGAGTTCGGATTTCTCTCTAGACCTACTCGGGCTTTTTTCTCTCTCTCCTGGGCCTCTGCTCGAACGCTAACATCGTGGGGCCAGTGTCGGATGTAGCGAACTCGTTGGGCCCACGCTGAATTTTCTGAAGCCGAGTCGTGGCCAAAGGCTGAAACAGATGCCAGTACCAAAAGTGCGCTGAGTAAGAAATTTAAAATTTGTGAAGATCTATGTGATACTTTCAAGCCACATCCACCCTGTAAGATTTAAGGATTGATGGCGGCTTAAAATGCAGCGCTCGTGCCAGCGGGACTTTAAGACTTTTTCTCTTTTTCTTTTTCTTCTTCGAGGCGCTTGGACGTATCCGTGACGTCAATGTCGCCCTCGCCACTGAGGCCTTTTTTAAAATTTCGAAGTCCCTCTCCTAAGCTCTTACCAAGACCAGGCAAACGCTTGGGACCAAAGACGACCAACGCGACGACCAGGAGAAGTAAAATATGGGTCATGGATAACATTAGGACCTCGCTTCCGCCGTCGATTTACCACCGCCACTGCGCCGGCGTCGAGGACGACGTCGTTTGTGGCGGACAGCTTCCAACGGATTTTGTTCTTTGACCTTAACGTACCGCTCTTTCCAATAAAGCAAATCTTCACAAGACAGACAATAATCGGATTCTGCGAAGCGAAGCGCGAGGGGAAAAGCGTCGTTAGACAAAAGAGCGTTCTGCCGACGTTCTCCTCGTTTGGAAAACTCTTTCCTTTTGGCTAGGAGAGGCTCCACATTCAGGGCTTTGATCGCTAGACCTTGCTCATATTTGAACATACCGAGTTCGTCGCGCATCCAGGTCGCTAAATTTTCATCGTCCAGAGCACTCTTCGACTTTGGTCCGTACTCGGGCTCGACCTTCATTACGGAGCGGACATAGGAGTGCACCAGTTCTCCGAAAAGTTCCAAAGGCGTGGCTTGCTCGGGTCGGCTTTCACCTAGATGGCGAAGGCTAATGAAAAAATCCTCTCCCATGTCGGTGGACAGGGCCTTGGCTAAAGTGGGTGAAAGATGTTCGAGAATACCTAAGTCAAAAGCTTCGCGAAAGGCCATGTCAGGATGGCGCAGCCGAAGGAGCTTTAGAATTTCTTCCCGACGTCGAGGCAAAACCGTGGTGGGTAGATGGTCCGCCTTTTCCTGCATGCCCTGGCGGAGTTCAGATTCAAGGCTAAAACCGATCATATGTTTCAGCCGAAGGGCACGAAGAATACGTATAGGATCCTCCACCAGTCGCACCAAGGGGTCGCCAATCATTCGGATCAACCGAGTCTCCAAATCGGGAAGACCTTCGGCATAGTCGATCAATTTGTCGGCGGAGGGATCATAAAACAAAGCGTTGATGGTGAAGTCGCGGCGGCGCGCGTCCTCTTCCTCCGAGCCAAACAGATTGTCCCCTTCGGGCAAATTCTCGGGGTTTTCCTCAGTGCGCACGTCCCGGCGAAAGGTCGCCACTTCAAACTGGGTGTCCTCGCGCCGGACTAAAACCAAGCGAAATCGTTTTCCAATCACGTACGATCGATGAATCAACCGGCGCACTTCATCGGGTTTGGCTGTCGTGGCGATGTCGAAATCTTTGGGATGGATATTTAGAAGGAGGTCGCGCACGCATCCTCCGACCAGGTACGCAGTGTGGCCGGCCTTTTGTAAGGCCCGTACAATCCCGGCAGCATGGGGATCAATCCAGTCTTGATGCAGATGCGGCTTAGCGGTAACGTTCATCCAACCTACGATGCGACATATCGATTACTTCCATTATGAGATAACAGGGAATCCGGCAGGACACAAACTTGTGTTTCTTCATGGGCTTATGGGTTCGGGGAGCAATTGGCGCCAGGTTGCGAAGGCTTTTGCCGAAGATTACCAAGTCCTCACCTTTGATCAGCGTGGCCATGGCCGCAGTCACCCGCCGGGAGATCATTTTCGGCCCACGGATTTTGCTCAAGATTTGCGCTTAATTTTGGATGAATTGGGTTGGGAGCGGATTTTTTTGGTGGGCCATTCGATGGGCGGCCGCAATGCCCTCGAGTTTGCCTGGCGTTTTGCGCACAGAGTCATTGGCCTCGTGATGGAAGACATCGGGCCGGAGGCCAAAGCCTCAGCCATGGATCGCATTCGCCGCCTTTTGGATTTGGTCCCTTCGCCGTTTTCTTCCCGTGCGGAAGCCCGCCGATTTCTCTTGGAGGAATATCCCAAATTGATTTCGTTTTATCCTCGGCCAGAGACCGTGGCCATGTTCCTGCTCACAAATATAGTGGAGAAAGCGCCCGGTGTATGGGATTGGCGGTTCGACAAAACGGCGATCTTGGCCGCCCTTACGGCCGGACGCCAGGAGGACCGATGGGATGCCTTTCAAAATCTCAAGTGTCCGGTTCTTGTTATGAGGGGTGAAAATTCCACAGACCTGGATCGAGAGACTTTCGAGCGCATGCAGCGACTTTTACCTTCGGCCAGGGCGGTGGAGATCCCGGGGGCCGGCCACTGGGTGCATTTTGAGCAGCCTGATGCCTTTATTCGCGTGGTCCGGGAGTTTTTTTTGACTTGCGGTTCCGACTCCGTATAATTGGGGTCAAACCGAATTATGACATTGTGAGTCAATACTGTGAAATTTTCTGAGATCCAGCTCCATCCAGCTCTGCAAGCCAACCTGGATAAGATTCAATTCGTCGAATGCACCCAGATTCAAGAGCAAGGTATCCCTTGGATCCGAAAGGGTAAGGACATCGCGGGCCTCGCTCAAACCGGCACCGGCAAAACCGGTGCCTTTTTAGTTCCGTTGGTCGATCGCATTTTGAAGTCCGTCCAGGCGGAGACCTCGATTGAATCCGACACGGTGGCGTTTCCCGAGTGGAAAAAACGGCAATACGTTCTGGTTCTAGTTCCAACACGTGAGTTGGCGGAACAAGTTGAAGAGAATGCGAAAAAGTTTTTGGATGGGACGGGAATGGCTTCGGTCGCCGTGTATGGTGGCACCAGCTATGACAAGCAAAAGGCAGGCATCAAAGCCGGTGTTGAATTTGTCATCGCGACTCCTGGTCGATTGATCGATCTTTATAAAGAACACATCGTTGATCTGGGGCTGGTTCGAGCGGTCGTCTTTGACGAGGCCGATCGCATGTTCGACATGGGCTTTAAAGACGATATGAAGTTTATTTTGCGCCGTTTGCCTCGTGATCGTCAGTTTTTGGTGTTCAGTGCGACTTTAAATTTTGATGTTTTGAATACCGCCTATGAATTCGGCGCGGACCCAGTCGAAATCAATATCAGTCGGGATCAAGCCAAGGCCGAGAATGTGAAGGATTTTATCTTTCACATTGGTCAGGATGAAAAGCCCGCTTACTTGCTTTCGCTTCTTAAGAAGTATGAGCCTCGCCAGGCCATTATTTTTAGTAACTTTAAGCACAATGTGGAACGAATCACCCGCTTCTTGAATGACAATCAAGTTCCGGCGGTGGGGATTTCGAGTTTGCTGACCCAAGGTCAGCGCAATCGCGTGATGGAACAATTCAAGGGCAGTTCGGACCGCAATATCATGGTGGCCACCGATTTGGCGGCGCGCGGTCTCGATATTCTGGGTGTGGATTTAGTGATGAATTTTGAATTGCCCGATGATCCTGAAAATTACGTACACCGCATTGGCCGCACGGGTCGGGCTGGTCAGACGGGCACAGCCTTGAGCATGGTGAGTGATCGCGACGTGGATGCTCTTCAACGCATTGAAGAGTATTTGAAGCACAAAGTGGAAAGTTTGTGGTTAGAAGAATCTGAAATTCAAAAAGACTATTCGCCATTTCCTCGAGATGAAAATCGCTTTGGTAAAAAACCGAGTTTTCGCTCAGGAGCCTCAGGTGGCGGCGGTCGTGATCGTGGGCCTGGAGGTCGCGGCGGCGGCGGTGGCCGTGACCGTGACCGTGACCGCGGACGTGGACCTGGAGGTCGCGGCGGCGGCGGTCGTGATCGCGATCGTGATCGTGGACCGCGCCGAGATCGCAACTTTAATCGTGGGCCTCAACAAGATCGTCCATTGGATGAAAATCAATTGGCGGCCACTGGTACCGAAGGCGCGGCTGGATCGAATGAGACCCATCGCGACCGGCATCGTGGGCGTCATGGTGGGGACCGCGATCAACAGGGGCGTCGACAGGGTGGCCACGATTCCTCGCGCCGACATGGATCTTCGAGCCGCCAAGGATCCCGCGACAATCAGGACTCGCAGCCAAGACGCCATGGTTCGGGTGAGAATCAGGAAGCGCGTCATGGTGGTCGCCCGCAGGGTGGGCGCCATCGTGATCAGCATGGTGGAAGAGGCCGTCGCCCCGATGGCCGTCGGCACGGACACAGCAGCGGCGGAGGCCGATCCTCTTCAGCGCCAATGGCCGCGAAGTCGGCTGGGGCCGGTAAAGCCGGAGCTGGAATTGGATCTAAGGTCACCGGATTCTTCAAAAAGCTTTTTGGCAAAGCGGAGTCTTAGCCAAAAAGCTGGCCCCCCTCTTGCTGAGTAGAAGAAGTATGAGTGGTGGTTTACGTTTTCCTTTCTTAGCTCAGTTTCTGGCTGTCTTCTCCTTATCCATCTGTCCAAGCCTTGGTGGGTCCACCGAGCCCCAGCCGCTCAATCGCGCCTATGCTGTATTTGTCGCTCATTACAATCCTCAAACTCAAGAGGCTGTCGGTGGCGTAATGGGGACGGCGTTCTTCGTTTCCAAAAGCCAGGCGCGGACGGCCTTTCATGTACTTCAACCCAAATCCTTTCAACCGATGCCGGGTTTCACGCAGGTTCGCGTTTGGTTGGTGCATGAAGGGGAGCCTGCCCTTCGCCTGGACGCCAGAGACCTTACATACAATTCGGAATTGGATAGCACCGAAATTCGGTTGACGACGTCCCAAGTGAAAACACATTTTGTATATTCAGTTTCCAGCCAGATTGATTTGCAAACGGCGGGTTCGGTGGTCGAATCTGAGGGTTTTCGGGTCAATTCCGTCGGCCCGCGCCTGCAGTGGATGGGGAGTGAAATCGAGGTAATGTCCGTTCCGAAACTTGAAAGACTTTATGCCAGAGGCAGTGTTCTTCGGTCGGCACAGATTGATCTAAAAGCCAACGATGTGACGCTGCAATCCGCACCGTGCATTCAGCTGTCCTACGAACCCATCAAAGGTTTTTCCGGTGGCCCCGTCGTGCACAAGGGCCGGGTGGTGGCGATGAATAGTTTTGCCGATCCAAAAACCCGTCAGCAAACTTGGGCGCTCCTTCTCAATTAGCCGGCGGCAGGTCCCGTGTCTCAGAATGAGACGCACAGAACGAGATTTTGTTGGTCCCCTCGACTCCTGTTCAATCTCTGACCATTCGGCCGTCATCATCTCGACTTGAAGCCACACTGGAATAGGCTCGTTTTTGCAGATCAAAGGGACAAAAGGGGAAGTCAAATATGTTAGCCGTTCGACTCTTCAAGTACTTTCTAAGCCTCAGCCTGGTCTTGGCCTCGACTGAGTTTGCGCTCACTCGTGGATATATAAGCTCGTCTAGCTTACAAAAGGTGGTGCAGGTCATTGCTCATGAAGCCCTACCCCAAGCGGAAGCCCAACAGCAACAAGCCGGCGGCCAACAGGCTCAAGGTGGCGGCGGCGATCCCATGGCGATGATTATGGGCTTTGTGATGATGGCGCTTATGTTGGTCATGATGATGAAGAAAGATAAGAAAGATGCCAAACAAGTTCAGTGTACAAACAGTTTGAATGGACCCACGGTCAATATCTTAGGTGGCAATGGCATGCCGTTAACAGGATTCACCCAGCCGATCGGTGGTGCCCCGACTGTGGCGGGAGCAGCGACAGTTCCTGGAGCTCCTGTCGTGGTCCTCACTCCCGCGGCTCAGCAGGCCACTTCTCGATTGATGACTCTTTGTCAAAATCCAGCGCTTCTCGCGCAAGTGAATCAGGCGATGATTTCACCGGCGGCGGTCGCTTTAACCCCCACGCAGATTCAAAATGGTGCGACGGCCGCGATTTCGGGCCCTGCGATTATCCTCCCGCAAAGTACGACCCAGCAGGCGCAAGGCGCTCAGCCTCAATCTGTGCCCCAAGGTCACGCTTACTTTACAGAGAATCCTTAGTATCTATCTTCCTGTGACTCAGTGGACGGTGGCTTTGCCGTCCATTGAAAGGTCTTTATAATTTCATTGCAGTCTTGCACAGATTTGGAAAACTGATCGCGATTGTCGCGACAAGTGAGAATAACAGCCACTCTGTTTTTGATAAAGACCACTTGTCTAAGCTGCTTGGCCGTTTCACGACTGATGATGTCCAGTAGGAACGCGGATTGGCTGTTCACCTTGACAGGTTTGGCCGTCAAGACATCAAAGCCGAACCGCGAGTAATCCTTCATCCAGCGTTTCACATAGGACTTCAAACCTTGGCGACGAGACAATCGATCCACGCGAACGGTCAGCGCCGCTTGCTCCGCTCGACCATTGTCGGGGGCTTTGTAGATCGTGACTAGCGAAGGAATTTGTTTAGGGCCTTCGCTCTGCACCCAAGCGGTTTTACCGCGATCCAATTGAAATCCATTGATGGAGTAGTAGAGGCCTGGTTTATGTGAGACCACCTGCGAGCTACCCGTCCCCGGAAAGGGTGAGCCCCACGCAAGACTTGACCAAAACAATGTCAGGACAGCCAGCATATGGGCCCAGCATAGGCCTTACGGACCGGTTTCACAAGGTCCAGACGCAGGGTTGAAGGGACGGGCGGCCACCTTAGATCGTTCCCCTTGAACCCAAGTGTAGATAAGTGTCGTTCCGTCGGGCGACAATTCGGGGTAGCGCCGATCGGCGGAATCGTCCCCCGTTAGCATATGCGCGCATTTGAGGGAGATGTCGTAGTACCAAATCTCGAATTTTTCATGGATCGCATTGCGCTGGGACCAAAAGAGAAAGCGACCATCGACAGACATATTCAAATCTAATTTGGTGACTTCAAACTGACTGTTGATTTCCCAAGCTGGATTTTGGTTCAGTTTCAACTGGATCTTAGGCCGGGTGAAATCTTCGCCCCAATCCACCCAAGCGGTGAGGCCTTGCTTATCCCGTCGGATGTATTGCGAAGGATTGACCCCAAGACCCGGTAGGATTCGTAGCTGTTTGGTGGTGCGATCCAGCTCCACAACGGTCAGTCGTTTGGGAGGTATGGCTCGAGTCCAATAAATTTTGCGGCCGTCCTGACTAAAATGAGCTTCGCCGTCGTATCCGATGTGATCGGACACTCGCGTGATTTCAAGACCGGTTCGGGCATGAATATAAATCTCAGAGGGCGTTTGATACTGGGCGGGTAAGAAAGAAGGGCTCGACACGGGATTAAGAAGGGGTGGATTTTCTTTCAACTCGTCTGTGGTGCTGGCATACAAGACCCAATCTTGTATAGGGTGATAGTGGGGCGTGAGGCAGCTTCCGTTTTGATACGTCAGTCGATAATCTGTGCCCAAATTGAGGTCACGTTCATAAACCTGTGGATGAAGATGTTGCGTGCGCAGTTCACTGATGTAGATCAGGCGATCGCCGTGGGGGCTAAAACTCGCCTGCGAGCTCTTGCCGTCTTCAATTAGAAAAGTTTCATCGGAGGTTGGGGCGAGTGGAACGACGGCTGACTTTGGCGGCCGACTGGCGCAACCGAGGAGCAGACCGAGAATCCCGCCAAGCACGCAGAGCTTTCTGCACCAAAGAAGCGGGAGCGTGTTTCGCAACTTCATCATGTCGAACCCAAACCTTTTCAAGATGGGATAGTTTAGATTTTGGCTTTTCAATCGTCACGAAAATATCGTGATGTGTGATACTGTGGCGAAAGTCATACCGATCGGGCGCGGCGCTCAACTGACGAGCGGAACCCGGAAGAGTCCATTGTTTTTTTAGAAAGGGGACTTCCGGATTCTTAAGAAGGCAAACTTGGCCGGCACGCTCGTGCACCTCGACCTGCCACAGCCAGACTTCTTTTTCGCGCCGAGGTTTAGGTTTCGGAAAAGCTTCGGGTTTGGCTTTCGCCAAAGCTTGGCAGCCGGATCTAAGTGGGCAGATCAAGCAATGGGGGGAGCGGGGTAAACAAATGGTGCGCCCCAATTCCATCAGGCCCTGATTCACTTCATACGGGTTTCCCGATTGCGCCCAAGCGTCCGCGATCTCTTGGATCTCATCCCGAACTTTAGCTCGCCACCAATCCCAATTCTTGGCGAAGTATCGGGACAACACCCGAATCACGTTGCCATCCACGACACCGACAGCTTGACCAAAGGCGAGACTGGCGACCGATCGAGCCGTGTAAGGACCAAATCCCGGAAGTTCGAGCAACCGCCGATAATCGCGAGGAAACTCTCCCAGCCCCTGTAGCTGACGAGCGGCGCGCAGCAAATTGCGGGCGCGGGAGTAATAGCCGAGCCCCGACCACTGCTCAAAAACTTCTCCCTCTTCGGCCTTAGCCAAATCTTTTAACGTCGGGAATCGGCGCAAAAAGCGTTCGAAGTAGGGAATGACCGCCGTTGTTGTGGTCTGCTGCAACATGGTTTCGGCAATCCAGATGCGATAAGGATCACGATTTTCTCGCCAGGGAAGTTCCCTTTTATTTTCGCCATACCAGGTTGCAAGATTTCGAACGTCGGAGTTGATGGCCATGGAGGCTGACGCTATCACGCCTTGTTTGGCCTCGCAAATGGGATTAGACTCGACTGCATGTGGCTCCCGTTGTTGATACTTTGGGTGGGGTTGGCCGATGCGAAATCGTCCCCTCCGAAGAAGAAAGAGGTTTGCACGAAGCGTGAGTTAAAAGCTCAGGACTGTCGTCTCTACGTGGGGCCGTACAATCTACGATTGTTAAACGCGACCATCGCGTGGTTTGACGGGACTTGGCGAACCGTCGATGACATGCCTCTTAAGGGCGAGGGGCTCGATTGGGAAAAAGTTCGATTTGAGTTCCTCAATGGTTGGCCCATCCTGCAGCTTTACATATGGGATCAGGGTGAGGGCGAAGCCAAGGTTCAAAATCTTCATTGGTTCGTGATCGATGCGGAAAAACAAAAGGTCACTCTGCTGTCCAAAGGAATTGTGCGACAAAGGCGGGTGAAGCGCAAAGACTTCACCTTGGGTGAAGACGGGGGCGAAGAAAAGCCGGCGGAAGGGCCGCCTCGATATATTTACGACAAATGGGAGGAGCATTCCCTTAAAGCTCGGGCCAAGGGCGGATTGGATTGGCGCTTGAAGAAGGAACATAAGACTTTTGAAAGGGTAGCCCATGGAGTTTAAACCTCTTAGCGGACGCGAATTTCCTCGGTTTTCGGCAGTGCAAACATTCTTTCGATTGCCTCAAGCGCCCTTGGACGGTGCTTTTGATGTGGCTCTTGTGGGCGTGCCGTTTGATGGGGGCGTTTCCTATCGCCCGGGGGCTCGGTTCGCCCCCGCCAAAGTGCGGGAAATGAGTGCGCTCGGGCGCGCTTACAACTGGGGTCGGGCGATGGACGTGTTTGAACGTATCAAAGTGGCGGACGTGGGTGACTGCTCCACAGTTCCCATTGACCTAAATCAGACTTATTCAAAGATTGAAGAGTTTTTTGGCCGTGTGTTGAACTCAGGAAAGCGATTTGTTTCAGTGGGCGGGGACCACTCCACCACGCTACCGGTGCTGCGAGCGGTTCGCCGTCATGTAGGGCAGCCCGTAGGACTAGTGCATTTTGATGCGCATTTGGATACCTATCCGGCGGCGTGGGGATGTGAGTATCATCATGGTGCCTTTGTAAGGCATGCGATCGAAGAAGGATTAGTGGATCCCAAAAAGTCGGTGCAAATTGGTGTTCGCGGTCCTCTCGCCGGGGCCGGCGATTTGGAGTTTATTAAAAAGCATGGGCTTCGCACGATCACCGTAGACGACATCCGTCGTGACGGGGTTCACGATGCGGCCAAAAGGTTGCCCTCCTTTGATGGGCCCACGTATCTCACTTACGACATTGATTGTTTAGACCCGGCCTTCGCACCAGGGACAGGCACCCCGGTTGTGGGTGGTCTTACGACTTATGAAGTGCAGGTGCTGATGCGCCACCTAAAGATCCAAAAACTAGTCGGCGGTGACGTGGTGGAGCTTTCACCCCCTTACGATGTGGCCGGGATCAGTGCCTTGGCCGCCGTGGATGCTGTTTTTGAAATTCTATGTTTGATGTAAGGCCATGGCTGAAGAGTGCGGTTTTGGCCGCGCTCTTGACGTTTCCGCTTCTTTTCTTTTTGTCAAAAACGGCCCAGTCCCCGGATGGGGCGGAGATGCTGGTCACCGCTCGGGTCGGAGGAGTCTTACATCCCTCTGGCATGCCGCTACAGGCCTGGGCTCAATATCTTCTGGTGCACAGTTTGGAATTTCCACAAGGCTACACGCTGAGTGTGGTGTCTTGGGTGGGGATGGGCCTCACTTGTTTTCTTTTGATCTTAACCTTGGTCGAACTTCAATTGCCGATGGTGGGGGTCCTTGGGGCCGGCGTGATGTTGGTTTACCATCCTGTCGTCAGCTACATGGCGGTTATTCCTGAAAAGTACACGTGGCTGATGGCCACACAAATGTTTTTTATTTACCTTCTCTTGCGTGGATCCCATGGATTGTGGTTGGGGCTGGCATTGGCGCTGGCCTTGGCCCAACATTCGGCCAACGTGATTTTGCTACCCCCGTTTTTTTATTCGATTTTTAGATCCCAACAGCCGCAGAGGATAAAGTGGGGGGCCGTCCTTTTGGCGGGACTCGTGACCTTTGGATTTTACGTGAGCCTTTTGGGAATTCGAGGAAATAATTTCTGGCCCGACTGGGGACATTTAGAGAACTTGAGTGATGTTTGGCGCCACATGACCAGACAGGATTACGGCGTCTTACGGTTGAGCAATCGTGACGACTATAGTGTGCGATCCGCTTTACCAGTTCTATGGCAGAATCTTGTCAGTTGGTCTTGCGCATTTTTATGGGTACCACTTGGGGTTTGGTATTGGACTCGCCTTCGTTCTCAATGGGTTCCGTTCGCTTACACGATCATGATTTTGTTCCCGGCTTTAGCCGTATTGGCCAAGGCCGAAATGCCGGCCGGAAGCGATGCCATCGCTTTAGGATATCAAGAGCGGTATCCCATCTTGGTTTGGACTTTGGTGAGTTTGTATAGCGGCTGGGGTTTGGCTTGCGCGTGGACTTGGCTGAACGCCACTCGGGCCACTCGTGGTGGAGCTTGGACTCAGAATCTGGGGTCCGTCGGCCTTCTTATTTTACTTTTGGTGACTATGGGAATGTACGTGGCACGCGCCGGGCACTTTTTGCGGTTTGCCAACCATCGAGTGCTGGAAGTCTATCAGGAGCAGGCCAATTTCGAATTGCAAATGCCCACCTTGTTTTGGACGAGCAGTGACTTTATTGGGTTCGCCGGAATTCCCGTTAATATTGGGCGAGCTTTTCCCGCCAAGAATATGATCGGAATGCCTTGGTATCGCGAGGGTGTTTTAAAAATCATGGCGCCAGCCATGTACAAAGCGATCACCGGTCCCAATCCGCCCGATGGTGTGCCGGCCTTGTTTCGACAAGTCCTGCAAGTGGGCCAGCGTTTGACAGTCACCGAGCCTTCACAGGTTTTAGGGGAGCCCGATCTGATGACCATGGCAGAACAAACGGGCGTGCTGTGGAATTTTAAGTCCGATCAAAAACAACTCTACACGGATCGTCTGCTCAAAAACACGTCCCATCTCTGCGATCTTATGGACGGACTTGCTATGGGCTTGCCGGCGGATGGCTCTTACTTTTTACACGAACTGATGATGAGTTTTCATTATGCCTTTAGGTCGGCACATGATCACTTGCAGTCGCTGGGCGAAGTCGAGGCCAGCACGGCGGCTCAGGAAATTGCGGAATCACTTTTGCCGGGACATGAAGAGCCCGGGTGGTTGAAACCGTGTGGGGATTTTCGGGCGGCTCTCGTGCGCTTTCACTAATTGGCCATTCTTTAATTTCTACGAATTCTGTCGAACAAAAAAACACCCCTCAAAGCAAGAACTCAAAATCGTGCAGGGTGGGTGATCACGATTTCGACAAAACGGCTAACTTATCGGAATGACTGTCTCAATTTCCCTTTTATATTGCGATGCGTTAGTATGGAGAAAGTTGGCAAGAGCTGTATGTATGTTGGACTCCATAAATACTGTCTAAGGAAAGGGACCAGGTTATGAAGACGACTATATATAAGCTAGTGGGCGCCGGTTTGTTGGCCTCAGCGCTTATAGGCTGTGGTCAGAGTACGGGATCAAACTCTGAATCGGAGACCTCTCCGTACTACACCTATAATGATAAAATGCATCTCGATGAAGCCACGTTGGATCAGATCACTCCCTTTGTGAAGGAATGTGGTGGTAGCCAAGGTGGTGGCCATGACAACAAAGGCAAAAAGAAAAAGTTCTGCGTGGAAGTCTGTCATAGACCTCCGGGCAATCCCAGTAAGTCGAAGAATATGGAGTTACCTTTGTCGGCCACATGCGCCCACCTTCACCATGGTGGTAAGCATGAGGACAAAGACTACGTAGGCCCCTGTTTTGGGGAAGACATGTCGGGTGATCATGGCTCCGATGACGACAGTTCGTCGGACGATCATTCTTCAGACGATAATTCGTCAGATGATAGCTCGTCGGACGATACTGTAGTTGAGACCCCTCCTGGTGACAGCAGTCCACCCGTGGATTCAGAGCCACCCGTAGAGGAAGAGGCGCCACCCGTGCAAGGTGATATTCCCGCATGGTGTGTGCCGGTCATCGGTCTTGATGCGAACTGTGATGGCATTGAGGACGCCACTGGCGCCCCGATGTTCTAATCTAAGACTCGGCAGCGACTCGTTTTGAAACAGCCACGTGGGAGTTTCGAAATTCCCACGTGGATCTGTTAAAATGAGATGGTTTGGGGGGTTCGCTCGTGGGGAAGTTTCGCGTTCCAATTCTTTTGGTTTCCGTCTCAGCACTTCTAATTTTTTTTCAAAACTGTGCAAAGCCGAAGGCCGCCGATGAAATGAATAAGGCGTCTTCTTCCAGTGCTGGCACCACCAACACCGGGGGCTCCACCGGAGGAACCGGGGGAACGGTTCCTTACAATGGACCCGTTGTGAAGTGGAATGACGTTTACAATGCTGTCTTCAAAAGCTGCACCGGCTGTCACGGCGGGGCGAACCCGAGCGCGCAATACTCTCTCACGACTTACAACAATGCCTTATCGGGCTTCTTGATTCTGCCAGGCGATCCCGATGGGAGCTATACCTACAGACGCTTAGCCCAAGGCACGATGCCGCCAGGAGCTCCCATCAGCGGCACTAACTTGACGTTGATTCGAAATTGGATTCTCCAAGGTGCTCCCAACAACTAAGTTTAACTCGCCGACTCCCGGAAAAGTCGTCCGTAACTTGAAAGTCCTAACACAACTCTTAATGTCGTTTTATTTTCGTTCGGTTCCAAAGTGGATCTGGACATCCGAATGGATTTTGTTAGGAACGCATCTCCGGTCTCGTCGCCTGGGTTGAATCCAAGTACAACCAATCCTCGGCACTCGTGCCAAGGAGGATACGAATGAGAGAAAAATTTTTTGCCATCGGAATTATGGTGTTTGTGGTTCCGACCTGGGCGGCCCTACGTGAAACTCAAAGCGAGGGCGTGCAAACCGAGATCGAGCAAATAAAGAATCAAAAATTAGAGGAGGCGGCCGAAATTCAATTGTCGACCGAGTCGCAAGTTCTCATCGAAGATCCGGCACCAAACGAATCGGCGGTTCAAAATGCCGATGAAACGGCCAAGTCGGAATCCGCTCCGGCCCGCGAGCCTGTGTTCCGCTCGCCCGGTGGTTCGATCCCGAGATAAACGTGACGCGCCGACGGCCCAAAACGTAGTCCGAACCTTAGACGCCGACGAGGGAGCGGGCCTGGGCGTGGGCTTGAGATAAGTTGTCGCGAGAGGGGACGGCGCCTTGAGCAAAATCAGGGCGCCCACCGCCTTTACCACCCAACGTGCTGGCAAGAGCACCTAAGATCTTGCCGGCATTCAAGTGTGGCGTGAGTGCCTTGCTTACGCTGACGATCACCGGATGGGAAGACTGCCCTTGTCCGACAAGAATCACGACACCGGTTTGCAATTTGTCCTGAAGCTTATCCGACAAATCGGAGAGCACTTTGCGATCGTCCATCGGCACATCACCAAAAACCAAGCGGGCCTTTTGACCTTGCACCGAGAAACTTTGGGCGCCGCTGAGCAAAGAATCCAAATCGACGTTTTGCCCTTTCAGTGACTGCACCTGCTTTTGAAATTCCCGCACGGAGTGTTGAGCGTCGCCAATCCATTTTGCCAAAGGCTCGGCCTCGTGACTGAGATACTTTTGCCAACCGACGCTCAATCCCGTTTGCGCACGTGCAGCCAAGGCCTCGCGCGAGAGTGCGACCAGATATTCTGTCGCGCGGTCCCCAGTGATGGCCTCGATACGGCGAACGCCCGCGCTCACACCACCCTCAGATACGATTTTGAATAGGCGAATTTGGCCCAGGCTCGAGACATGTGTGCCTCCGCAAAGCTCCATGGAAAATCCGCCCATCTGGACGACGCGAACTTCATCGCCATACTTTTCGCCAAACAAAGCGAGGGCGCCCTTATCCAGGGCTGCCTTATGGCTCATGACATCGGCTGAGACTCGCGCATTTTTATTGATCTGATCTTGAACCATGTCCTCAATCCGAAGAATTTCCTCTGCCGTTAACGGTTGATTGTGAGTGAAGTCAAAGCGCAGACGCTCGGCTTCGACCCTTGAACCCGCTTGCTGGACATGAGGACCTAGGACTGATCGTAAGGCCGCGTGCAAAAGGTGAGTGGCCGAGTGATTGTTGGCCGTACTCTGGCGCTCTTGGGCGTCGACTAAGAGCTGTGCTAAGTCGCCTTTTTTCAGTTGTCCATCGGTGACTTTGATATGGTGAAAGAATTGGCCGTTTTGTTTTGTGCAATCGAGAACTTCAGCTTCGCCCGAGGCTGTTCGCACCAGACCCCGGTCGCCGACTTGTCCGCCACCTTCTGCATAAAAACAAGTTTTGTCTGCAACCAACAAACCCGTATGATCGTGGTTCAGAACTTCCACTTCACGGCCCCCATCCGAAAGGGCAACGATATGTGCGGCCTTTTCTTCGATCTGGTTGTAGCCCGTGAAGACCGTGTCCCCAGCCTTTTTCTGCAAGGATTGACTGAATGTCACCAAGAACGCGTCGTCCCCGCTGATCATCTTGCCCTTCCAAGAGGCGCGGGCTTTTTCTTTGGCTCGCTCTAAATTCTGGTTGAAGCCCAGCTCGTCGATTTTGCACCCGCGCTCATGCGCCATAATGCGAGTCAGATCGAGGGGAAAGCCATAGGTGTCATAGAGCTTAAAAAGGACCTCGCCGCTCAATGTTCCGCCGGATTTTAGTTTGTCCAATTCCTGATTCAACACATGGGTCCCCTGATCCAAGGTCGCCAGGAATCGCTTTTCTTCATCGCGTACGGTGCGCTCGATCAAACCTTTTTGCTGAACCAATTCAGTAAAATGGCCACCCATTTTTCCGATCAAAGCTTCCACCACGGCGGGAAAGATCGAGGTGTCTTCGCTGAGTCTTCGACCATAGCGAATCGCTCGGCGCATGATCCGCCGAAGGACATAACCCCGACCTTCATTGGAGGGCAGTACGCCATCCGCAATCAAAAATCCGGTCGCGCGGGCATGATCGGCGAGAACTCGCATAGCCACGTTGACCTCTTCTTGCCGCTTCAGTTCCGAGCCCTTTTGTTTGGGGTGCTTGTGATACTCCAAGCGCGAAAGTCGGGCTGCCACCGCGATCAGATCCTGAAAGAGATCCGTGTCGTAGTTGTTCACTTCGCCCTGTAGAACCTTGGTCAATCTCTCGAGGCCCATGCCCGTGTCGACGGAGGGCTTAGGAAGATTACGTCTTCCCCCTTGGCCGTCTTCTTCGTACTGCATGAAAACCAGGTTCCAAATTTCCATAAAACGGTCACCGCTGCCACCCATGACATTGTCTTTGGGGTTTCCACCAACTTCAGGCCCCAGATCATAAAAAATCTCCGAGCAGGGTCCACAGGGACCGCTATCGCCCATGCGCCAAAAATTATCGGCCTCGCCAAAGCGGTAAATGCGATCTTTCGGAATGCCTTCTTGTTTGTGCCAAATTTCGGCCGCTTCATCGTCCGTTTCAAAAACTGAGACATAAAGTTTGGATTTGTCGATTCCGTAATCCTTGGTAATCAATTCCCAAGCGTAGTGAATGGCTTCTTTCTTAAAGTAATCGCCAAAAGAAAAATTACCCAGCATTTCAAAAAAAGTGTGGTGGCGGGCAGTGTGGCCCACGTTTTCAAGATCGTTGTGCTTGCCGCCGGCGCGTACACACTTCTGCGAGGAGGCGGCCCGATTGTAAGGCCGTTGTTCAATACCTAGGAAAACGTTTTTGAACTGATTCATTCCCGCATTGGTGAAAAGGAGAGTCGGATCATTTTCCGGAATCAGTCGGGAGCTGGCCACGGGCTCATGGCCTTGCTTTTGAAAGTACTCAATGAACCGACTTCGAACCTTTTCGCTTTTCATGGTAATACCTTTCGAATCCAGCGATCTTCAAATCCTCGATACTTTAGGTAACGTACGGCCCTGGGCCAATCTTCTCTCTTGATAGCTTCGACCGAACCAAATTTCTTGATTAGGAGATCCAGAACTTTCTGAATCTCCTGTTCACCATCCACATTGACCAAAGGCAGCCGGCGCTTACGCAATTGATCGGCGATGTAGCGCCTCGATTTATTGCGGCGATTGAGACTGTTTACTAAACGCTCCGCGATTTCAGCATCGTCGGCGAGCCAACCATGCTCCTCAGCCTGCATAAGGGCTGCGGCGGCGATGTCTTCTTCGTATCTCTGAGCTAATTTGACTTGAAGTTCGTAGCGGGAATGATCGCGGACCGCCAGCCAGCGGGCCACAGAATCGATCGCTTTTTGCAGGTCAGCCTTTACTTCCGCCACTTTTTTTCTGTTTCAAATCCTTGAGCTTTTTGATCTCGGTGGGCAGAATAATTTCCACCTCGGTGATATTCTGCCATTTGTCGTCCACCTTCTTATCAAAAATTCCCGAGTTCGACCATTTTTTCCCATCCATGGCGGTAAAGCCTTCATATCGGATCCGGAAGTCTTCCGGACGGGAGCAGTGCAGCAGGGCTTCGTCGTAAGTGATCAGCTCGCGATTGATCAGCTCAAATAGGCTTTGATCGAAGGATTGCATGCCATAGGCGGCGGCACCCTCCTCGATGGCCAGGTGGATGTCATTGGTTTGCTTGGGGTCCTCGATCAGTTCGCGCACTCTTGGGGTGTTGATCAAGATTTCACAGGCGGGGACCATGCCCTGGCCATCCTTCTTGCGGGCCAGGCGTTGAGAAATGACGGCCTTCAATACGGCCGCCAATTGCATGCGAACTTGACTCTGTTGACCACTTTCGAAAGAGGCCAAAATCCGATTGATGGTTTCGACCGCATCCAAAGTGTGCAACGTGGAGAGAACCAGGTGTCCTGTTTCGGCCGCGAGCAAGGCCGCTTCAATGGTTTCTCGATCCCGCATTTCACCGATCAGAATCACATCCGGATCTTGCCGAAGCCCCGCTCGCAGAGCGGTGGAGAAGTTTTCTGAGTCGATGCCGATTTCACGTTGTGTGATCAAGCTCTTCCGATCACGAATCAAATACTCGATTGGATCCTCGATTGTGAGGATGTGCTTATTCTCGCGTTTATTGATGTCATCGATCACGGCGGCTAAGGTGGAGGATTTTCCTGATCCGGCGACCCCGGTGATTAAGATTAAACCCCGCTCGTAGGAAGAAATGGCCGAGATGATTTGCGGCAGATTGAGCTCTTCAAAAGTGGGAACTTTGAACGGAATATTACGAATGACCATTCGCACACTTCCTCGCTGGCGAAAAATACTGATGCGAAAGCGGCCCAGTCCAGAGACGCCGTAGCCGAGGTCAATTTCTCGATGCTTTTCAAAGTGGGCCCGCTGCTTTTCATCCATTATGCTGTAGGCGAGTTTTTCAATTTCTTGACCCGTCAGCGGTGGTGTGCTGGTCGACATGGGACGCAGCGATCCGTGTCGGCGAATCACCGGCATCACGCCCGATTTAAGATGCACATCAGTGGCGCCTTTTTGTAGGGCCACCCGAAGAAGTTCGTCTATGGTCATGGCCTTTACTTATCGGCACGGGAAGCCCCTCGACGGAGGGACCAAGGTCTAGATCCCAAGTCAGGCTGGCCTTACAGCGGGGCGCCGTCCTCGATCCATTGGACCACGAGGTCCATTTTTTCAGAAGAGACTGTGTCACATTTTTTCGACGGCTCAATGTGATCGCGATAGTGGAGATAGAGTGTCTTGATTGAGCCGTGGGCCAGGGTGTTTTCGTAGGTGTCGAATAGGATTTCGTCGCCGTTGGAACTCGCTTTGGGTGCATCCACGCTGTGGCAACTGACACAGTGAGGTTGGAAGACGGCTTTAGAGACCACCTCGAAGGTCACCTTGCCCGGCGTCGGATTGCCAGTCGACGTTCCCTGAAGGTGGGAATCGGGCCGGTCCTGAATTCCTGTGGGCGTCGGCTTGTGCGACATCGGCTGCAGTTGGCTGCTGCAGTTGTTAAACCCCAGCAGCAACAGTCCAATTCCAGCTGAAAGCAACAGTGAGCGGTGAGTTTGTCTCGTGCTCATTTTTCCCCCGTCAATGGAATCGTGACAAATTCAGTGTGAAAAACCTTGGGCGATCTTGGTTGCTTTGAGTCGCGGGCTTCCAATTGTTGAATTTTCTTAGTGGCTTCCTCAATGATCTTAAGGACTTCGGCATAAGAGGACTCGTCAATCATAAATGTGTAACCGGACAAATGGCGCTTGTCCTTGTCGATGTTGTCGATGCTCTCGGTGCCCAGTTCCAGCATGGTTTTGTGAAACTGATTCAGACTAAGCTGAAAGACACCTCCGTCACAGCGGATGTCCCGCTCGGTTTGCTTGATGCGTCCGTTTTCCCGCTTCAAAAAACCTTGCTCGAGCAGAAAGTCGAGCGCTTTGCGAATCTCGGGTGCTGGTACATGATGAATCAATTGTTGCTGAATCCATTTGGGATCCTCTTGAAACTTCGGATGCCGAGCCAATTCGCGAATGGCGACAAAGTACCACTTGTTTAAATATTTAAAAGTGTCGAGTTCACCTTTCGCGCCCTCTTTGTAAGCATGGAAGCGTTTGATTCGCGTGAAGGCCTTGGTTCGCTCTTCGAGGTTGGTGGACTCAGACAATTTAACGAGCTGAACAAAGAAGGATTGCTCCGCCTCGCTCAGCTCGAGGTGAGGCGCCAATTTCTTGGCCATTTTTTCGGTCAGGACTCGTTTTCCACTGGTCACCAAAGAAAGTAGTGCGGGGGAAATTCCAGCCGCGCGGCAGACTTTGCGCATGGAGCCTTTGTTCGCTCTTTGGGCGCGGCGATCGGCGAGCCAATCCTTAAGAAAGGCGCGGTAGTCATGATAACGAAAGACCTGCGGTGGATGAACCGGGCTCATTTTTCAAGACTAGCGTGACTTCGACGCCAGGGGAAGTTTTGTAAACATTTTCTCGGAACGAGACCAGGGACTGACCCATTGTCTCATATTGAAACCTGATAAATTCGTAAACATTTTGGGGTTCAGATTGGTGCGCTCGACTTGGTCTGGGCGGTCCAGCGGCCGGTCTTTTTGACCTCAGGGTCATCACATGTAAACAAAAGTCGACTCATCTTGAGAATTGAGGCGTTTACAGAATGTTCGCTGATCGAATCTTTGACGGCGGTGGTGTCATCTATTGGAGGCCAAGAGCTGGCACGATTGCAGACCTTTTGAAGAGAAGAGGGGAGGTCGATATGACCGATTTTTCGGGAAACTCAGATGTGTCTTATTATCCGTCGGGTAACATTCAGTCTTATCGCTCCACTCAAGTGGAAGAGTTTGCGATGTGTGGCGCGTTCTTTGTTTCTGCCGAGGGGTCGCTGGTCGAACTCTACGACAACGGGTCGCTGCGGTCCTTAATCTTAGGTCTTCCGGTTCGTTTTAAGAAAAGCGGTGTAATAGTCAAGCTGAGCGCCGGGGATCGCGTGGAATTCACCGAAGACGGAGAGCTTGTCTTTTAGGCCTTCGGCTCAGACGGTCAGTCGTAGCCACCCCAAGGCCTTGGGTGTAGGCTTGGCTCCATGTCTCAATTGGGTCGACAAGTGATCGTGGTGCTCTCCACATGGTTTGGCTGTGGCCGCTTCCCCAAGGGACCGGGCACGGCGGGAACCCTAGGGGCCATACCGCTTGTTTGGGCCTTTGCGCAAATCGGTCCCATGCCCTATTTGGTGGCCACCTTTTTGACCACGGTGATCGCGATGGTGGTGGCGCAGCTTTATGAAGACATGATTATCCAATCGCATGATGCGCCCGAGTTCGTCTTGGATGAAGTCGCAGGTTTTTTGATCACTATGGCTTGGATTCCTTTGACCCCCATTTACCTGATCGCCGGTTTTGTACTCTTCCGGGTCTTGGATATTTGGAAGCCATTTCCGATTTCCTACTTGGACCGCAAAGTCCCCGGTGGCATTGGAACGGTGGCGGATGATCTTGTCGCAGGTATTGTCGCCAATGTGATTTTGCAATTCGTCTTCACCCGGGGGCTCTTATGACGCCAGAGGTCGACAAGCGCATCTTGGAATTGGGAAAGCTCTGCCGAGCGCGTGGCTGGCATGTGGGTCTAGCGGAGAGTTGCACGGGGGGATTGCTCTCCAGTTGGTTGACGACGCAAGCGGGAGTTTCGAACTTCTACAATGGTGCGGTCGTGAGTTACGCGAGATCGGTCAAGGAAAGCGTGTTGCAAGTGCCAAAGTCGCTTTTGCTGGTGCATGGCGAAGTTTCTTTGCCGGTAGCGCTCCATATGGCCCGTGGGGCTCGGCGAGCTCTGTCCTGCGATTGGGCGGTCGGGATTACGGGCGTGGCCGGTCCGAGTGGCGGATCGGCGGACAAGCCTGTGGGTTTTGTTTGCTTTGGAGTCGTTGGCCCAGGCTTTGAAAGCAGCTGCCACAAACAATTTGGCGCCCATGCTGGGCGACAAGACATCCAGCGCCAAGCCGCGCTTTTTGCTTTTGATTTTCTGTTAAATGCGATGAGATGAGGCGATTAGTAGGGTATCGGGCCGCTGGGCAAAAGAAGGAGAAAGAATGGGAATTCAAATGGACAATAAACAAGCTGGTAGCAGCGACAAAAGCAAAGCCTTAGAGCTCGCGATTGCCTCGATTGAAAAACAATTTGGCAAAGGCTCCATCATGAAGCTCGGTGGAGAGAGAAGTCTTTATGAAAACGTGCCGGTGTATTCGACCGGAGCATTGAGTTTAGATATCGGTTTGGGGATTGGCGGATTACCGAAAGGTCGAATCGTCGAAATCTATGGACCTGAGAGCTCTGGTAAAACCACATTGGCGTTAAGCACTGTGGGCCAGGCGCAAAAAGCGGGCGGCAGTGTCGCTTACGTCGATGCGGAGCACGCGTTGGATGTTTCTTATGCTCGCAAACTCGGTGTGAAAGTCGAAGACATGTTGATCTCGCAGCCCGACACAGGTGAGCAAGCGCTTGAAATCGTCGAGACTTTGGTGCGCTCGGGCGCGGTGGATGTGTTGGTGGTGGACTCTGTTGCGGCTTTAACTCCGCGAGCCGAGATCGAGGGTGAAATGGGTGACAGTCACATGGGCTTGCAAGCTCGTTTGATGTCGCAAGCTTTGCGCAAACTGACGGCCGCGATTTCGCGCAGCCAGACTCTGGTGATCTTCATCAACCAAATTCGCATGAAGATCGGCGTGATGTTCGGTAACCCTGAGACCACAACGGGCGGAAATGCGCTGAAGTTCTACTCGTCCATTCGGTTGGATGTTCGTCGTATTGGCGCCATTCAATCCGGGGAAGAAGTGGTTGGTAATCGCACCGCCGTGAAAGTGGTGAAGAATAAGATGGCGCCTCCGTTTGCCAAAGTGGAATTTGATCTGATGTACGGCGAAGGTATTTCCGCCGAGGGTGATGTTCTTGATCTCGCGGTGAAGAAAGAGATGGTTGAAAAATCAGGCGCTTGGTATTCGATCAATGGTGAGCGCATGGGTCAGGGCCGCGATCAGGCGAAGACCTATTTGAGAGAGCATCCGGAGTTGATGGTCGAATTGCGCGGTAAGATTTTGGCTGCTTTTGGTATCGGTGTTAAAAGCAAAGATGCCAAGCCTGCAGCCGTCGAAGATCTGATCACCAAGTCCACAGAAGTTTCAGCGTCTAAGGCTGTGCCGGGTCCGGGTATGAAGACCGCGGCCGAAGCAGATGCAAAGCCTGCAGCCAAGGTCGAAGCCAAGTCTGACTCGGGCTCTACTGCTAAAGTGGATGCCAAGATGGACGCAAAGCCCGTGGCGAAGGACATGAAGCCCGCTGGCAAATCGCGCAAATAGGTTCGGAGCCGTATTCAAATTGCCAGTGCAACTTTTGTCTTAAAGTAAACTTCGAAGGGGGTCCTGTAACCCAGGACCTTTCGAGGTCTAAAATTTAGACGTTGTTCTAACTTCGATAGCTCTT
>JBFWON010000038.1:0-34025 GCA_050250515.1 Bdellovibrionales bacterium
AAGTCAGGGCATCAGCGCTGCGTCGGCATCATTGCTCTTGACGATTTACTGGCCGCCGACGCCATTGACTCCCATAGTCTTAAGCGCATTTTAAAGTCGCAAATTTCCAGGAGATTTAGCCGTAGTATTCAAAAGAGTGACGAGAGTTCGGCATCTCAAGAGTTTATAAGACAGCTCGCCCACCAGCTTGATTTGACTGAAAGCCGCTCTAAGGAAGTTTGTAACTTTGTCCTTGGGGCTGTTGCTCAACGCCTTAACTATTCGGCCGCTGTTCAGTTCAGTCTCCAGCTTCCCTACGTGCTCCAGGCGGATCTTTTGGGCTTGCCGGCCGGCCCTGACCGGTCGATCACAGCTCAACGAATCTCCGATGGAGTTGCGGATCTTTTGGAAATTCCGATCGAAGGAGTTCAGGTCAATCTGCAGAAAATTTGGGCCTTATTGACAAAATTTGCCGACAAGAAGCAGATGGACCATGTCATATCGCAGCTTCCGAATGACGTTGCCGAACTTTTATTACATCCCGCATCCGTCATTCGGCATGACTTTGAAGAATGGGCGGGCCCCTGATTTTATTTGGCGTGGGCCGGTTGAAATGTGCTCGTTTGTTCTCTGGTTTTAGCCTCCGTGGCCTCGACGCGAGATTCTGAAGCGGCACCATTTGCGCCTCCTAATAAGGCCGCACCCATAGCAATAGCGTCACCCAAAAAGATTTCAAACAAGGTCGATGAACTCGCTCCTGCGGGTAGAATGCCGAGCAACCAGCCTGTAACTAGGGCAAAAAATCCGCATCCTAGAAGGCAGGTGCTGGCCCAGATTGCAAATCCGTGGTACGCACCGTCGCGGCCTGTTACGGAGCGACCCACCGCCGCGGCTACATAGGCGCTGACATATAAACTAATACTCCAAGCAATAAACGCCCAAACCCAGAAGCCAAAACTGGTTTGCGAAAGCTCCAGCAGGTCAGGATTCCATACCGCTCCCAGTATTAGCAGGATCATCATGAGAGCGAACGTTGAAATAGTTCCCATTAGCACAGCGCGGGCACTGACCCGGCTTTGAAAATCACCATGTAAACTACTCATATATAACCTCCGATTTAATTGAACGTACAAAGCACACGGTTTGCAATACCAGAGCCACGACAGCACGAGTGGCCTAGGTATGCCCGTATGAGATCGATGAGGGCTAACGCACGGATCTCATGCGCATCTGGGCTGTTACCATCTCGGAGAGGTCTATGTAGTCCCCATAACCTATGTCCGAGATGGTGGGTGGGTCGCCCTGTAGGAGATCAGTAGTCCGCTCGGTACCTGAAAACACTTTCGACTAAGACAATCAAAATTAAGACAGCGCCGATTTGCCACCACCATCTATTCATCGACAATCCAACAGCCAAAATTAGAATGCCTAATAGTAAGGGATGAACACGTCCAGATTGTTTTAGGTGAGATAAAAATCGCATAATATTCTCCGTAGTGAAAAGTGGCGCATCAGCGTAGAGTGAAGGAATTAACCCTCACTCTAGCTGATGACTCCGCTTTTTTGGCCGATGAATATTACTTCTTCAGCCTCAAACACCACTTTAGGAATGGTGGCAGATTTTGCAAATACCGATATTCTTGCGAGTACCAGCATCTGCTTGTTCCACCACTTTTGCCGGCAATTGCTTGCCGCCGACCTATTCAGTGGCTTGCGCTTTCGATAAAGCTCTATGTTAGCGTTTCATCCTCTGTCCCAGAAAAAATATATTGGCTGCATCAACCAGTTTCTTCGCCAACATTTTCGCCTTCGCCTGTGTTCAAGAGGCTCGGCATTTTTTCACGTCTTTCAGCCGTTCGTTCCAAGCCGATCAAACGACGTTCAGGACTCCGAGGTTCGCTTTCGCTACTTAACCGCTAACTCGCCAACTTTTCACACGAACTTGTGAAAAGCTTTGTCGATCAATAAAGAGGAGGGTTTCTCCTCCTCTTAGTGATCCAGGCTACAACGAGAACTGGTAGTTTCGTTGGAGGGACTTACACCCTCTGGATCTCTATCTAGCGTCGCTGCTTGCGAACACAGGAAACACTATAGCACTGAGCGTGCCACCTGCTAACTGTCTTTTGGATCTTTCTGAAGGTTTGGTCGAGACAGATTATCTACAAGGTTGAGCCAATGTGTCTCACGTTCAAAATTATAGGAGGGCTCGGCAAATCTCGTCTTTGGCACATCCTATGCTGTGTGAACCTTGAATTAAGGCGCAACCACCTTAACGCAACTTGTACCATGGAGAATCTGCAATGAGTCTATTCAAAGATCGGCATCAGGCGGGGGCGCTACTGGCGGAAAAATTGATTGATGTGAATTTGGGACGAGAGGTATGTGTCCTCGCGTTGCCGCGCGGAGGTGTTCCTCTAGGATGGGAAATCGCACAGAAATTAAATTGTCCCCTGGATTTAGTTTTTGTCAAAAAGATCGGTGCTCCCCATCATGAGGAACTAGCCATTGGAGCTATCTCAGAAGCGGGCGCGGAATGGCGGCAAGACGCGATCGACTATTTAGAAATTTCATCTAAAAAATTGAAGGAACTGGCCAGGGCTAAACAAAAGGATCTTAAAATCCAATTGAGTAAGTGGCGCAAGGGTCGCGAGCCGGTTGATGTTAAAGGTAAGACGGTCGTGGTGGTCGATGATGGGCTTGCAACCGGAGCGACAATGGTCGCCGCGCTCAATTTTCTGCGTAAAAAGTCGCCCCATCGATTGATTGTCGCCGTGCCGGTGGCATCCAGCACCGCCGCTGCCGCTATCGCCCCGGTGTGCGACGAAAGTGTAATTTTGCAAAGACCGGAGCCATTCTTTTCCGTCGGTCAATGGTATCAGGATTTTACTCAAGTAACGGATGAGGGGGTAAAGAATCTTCTGGAAGGATTTGCGAGCGAGGGCGTGGACGAAACCTCAGTTCTTATTCCCTTCGAAAATTTGCTACTGGAAGGTGAGCTGATTGTCCCATCCCAGCCAAAGGGATTGGTTATTTTTGCGCACGGAAGCGGCAGCACTCATAAAAGTCCTCGCAATTTAAAGGTCGCTGGCGCTCTGAACAAATTTGGTTTCGCAACACTTCTGTTTGATTTACTGACCCCTGCGGAGGCGGCGAACAGATCCAACGTCTTTAATATTCCGTTGCTTGTGGAGCGCCTTCGCAATGCGACCGGTTGGGCACTTGAACAAGAAGCTCTCAAAGACTTGCCCATAGGATATTTCGGTGCCAGTACGGGTGCCGCTGCGGCTCTTGGCGCTGCGGCCAGCGAACCCTTGGTCAAATCCGTCGTGAGTCGCGGAGGCAGGCCCGACTTAGCCGGCGAATACCTTCAGCATATAAGTTCTAAGGTTCTTCTCATTGTGGGGGGAGATGATCATGGTGTCATTGAACTCAATGAACGAGCTAAAGCAGGCCTTTTTAGCTGTGAGATGGTCATTATTCCTGGGGCGGGGCATTTGTTTGAAGAGGGCAATACTATGGCTGAGGTCGTTGAGTACGCCACGAATTGGTTTGCACAGACTCTCACACCGTCTCGTGCTGGGCTCGCCGTTCGCCCGCGCAAACAGATCGTTGAAGATATTCAGCAGGCGCTGCATCCGCTCACCGAGGATGGCATTGCGGAGCTAGCGCACTCTGTCTCCGACGCGCGCGTCGTAATGCTGGGTGAAGCCACGCATGGCACCGAGGAGTTTTATAAAATCCGCCGTCTGATTTCTGAAAAATTGATTCGAGATCACGGATTCAAGTTCATCGCGGTGGAAGGGGATTGGCCGGATTGTTACAAACTCAACCGCTATATTAAAACCGGCAATGGCGAGATGGCCCGTTTGATTATGGCCCAATTCAATCGCTGGCCGACTTGGATGTGGGCCAACGAGCAGACCGCGGAGTTGATTGAGGGCTTAAAAGGGACCGGAGCGGGGTTCTACGGATTGGATGTTTATTCCCTTTATGAGTCCATCGAGGTCATAAAAGCGCATGCTTCGAAATTGAAACCCGATCTGCGGCGTAAGGTTTTGGAAGCCTATTCTTGTTTCGAGTCCTTTGATCGGGATGAAATTTCGTATTCCCGGTCTTTAGCGAGAATGCCGAAAGGCTGTGCGTCCGAGGCGCTCGACGCTTTGAGGAGGATTCTCCGCCTTCGCCTGAAAGACACCGAACTTCATGCGGAAGAATTATTTGATACCAAACAAAACGCTAAGATTATTCGCAATGGCGAGCAATATTACCGGTCAGTCCTTCAAGGCGATGGGCAGTCCTGGAATATCCGCGATGAGCACATGATGGACACTCTGATGGCGTTGCTTCAGAAGTATGACGACGGTGCCAAGGCCATAGTGTGGGCGCACAACACCCATATTGGTGATTACCATGCCACCGATATGCGGGAGGCCGGATATGTCAATCTTGGAGGTTTGGCCCGCGAGAGGTTGGGTCCGGAAAATGTCCACCTAGTTGGATTCGGAACTTATAAGGGCGAGGTCTTAGCGGGACGCGCTTGGGATGCAAGGCCTGAGAGTATGAAATTGCCGGCAGCCAGCGACGGATCTTATGAAGGATATTTTCATCGAGTCGCCGAGCAAATGAGCGTTAGCGAATTTTACCTTAAGCTCAGCGACTTGCCGTCGCTCTCGGTAAAGAAGGGCCATAGAGCCGTCGGTGTCGTCTATCAGCCGATCTTTGAGCAGCATGGCAAAAACTATGTCCCCACGGAACTCTCAAAACGTTATGACCATTTTGTTTTCATCGACAAAACCCATGCGCTAAAGGCGTTTCCCAGATCGCGCGAAATTGGTTTGTTGCCGGAGACTTGGCCCACAGGAACTTAACTTTAACTGGAGTTAAATATGGAGCAGATTTCAGAAGGACTCGCTAGGACTACCCTCTCAGCCTCTGAGCCAAGGTTGCTGTCGAACACTGTTGGAGGAGATGATTTTTCTACGGAAGTTTGCGGCGACGTTCGGAGAATTTCTGACTGAGTTGTACCATAAACTACGGTTTTCGGACTCTCGGCCTTTTCACCTATCACGCTAACTATTTAATTTTTTTAAGTTGAGCTACCCGACACATAGGTAACATTTTATTCCGGACACATAGGTTACACTTTTTGGGCATAGGGAGGAGCCTTATGCCTTGGGAGGAGTGTAGCGTCATGGATGAAAAGCTGAGGTTTATTGCGCGGTTGATTGATGAGGAGCCGATGGCGGCTGTTTGCCGGGAGTTCGGCATATCGCGCAAAACTGGGTACAAGATCTGGAATCGTTACAGAGCCTGTGGCCTTGAGGCTTTGAGTGATCGAAGTCGAAGGCCTTACAAACAAGCCAATCAAGTTGCCGATCAAGTTGAGCAGGCCATTGTCCAGATCAAAGGCGATAAGCCGAGTTGGGGTGCGCCTAAGATCCGTGAACGCTTAAGGCAGAGATATCCAGATGTCCAAGTGCCGGCGATTAGCACTGTGCATGCGGTTTTGGATCGCCATGGTTTAGTGAAGAAGCGAGGCCGCAAGAGATACAGAGCTCAAGGCACGGCGCTATCCTCGACCACTCGCCCGAATGAACTTTGGTGTGCGGATTACAAAGGCCAGTTTTTAATGGGCAACAAGGAGTACTGTTACCCGTTGACCATCACAGACCATTCATCACGTTTTTTGATCACATGCGAGGCATTGAGCAACACCAGAGAGCGCTACGCCTTTACGGTCTTTGAGAATGCGTTTAAGGAGTTCGGGTTGCCACAGGCAATCCGAACCGACAACGGCGTTCCGTTTGCAAGTGCGCATGCGATGTTTGGGCTAAGCCGACTCTCGGTCTGGTGGCTTCGTCTAGGGATTGCGATCGAGCGCATAAAACCAGGTCATCCCGAACAAAATGGCCGGCACGAGCGTATGCATTTAACTCTGAAGAAAGAAGCAACAAAACCAGCCGGCCATAATCTTTTGCAGCAGCAAGAAAAGTTCGATGATTTTCGAAGTGAGTACAACGAAGAGCGGCCGCACCAAGCTCTCGAGATGAAGACCCCTAGAGACCACTACGAGCCTTCAAAACGCGTGTACGAAGGTATAACGCCAATTGAATACCCACTGCACGATCGCGCGATCACCGTTACAAGGTGTGGACGCATCTGTATGGACCGAAGAAAGATCAACTTTAGCCAAGTTTTTGCGGGCCAGACTGTTGGTGTAAGGCAAGTTGAGGATAAAATTTGGCAGGTGAGCTTTATGGATTACGATCTCGGCTACTTCGACGACGAAGAAAACCGAGTGGAGGCAGGGGAAAACCCCTTCGGAGCCAAAGTGTTACCCATGTCTCCGGAATAATCTGTTACCTATGTGATCGGAATGGACCATTTAAAATTGGTTGCCTCGTCGTAGGTCGAATTATTTCAACTACTTGCGATGATAGGTCGCCGACGAGTCGCCAGGCAAATTACCGAAGCATCCCGAACATCGTCAATGCGGAACTTCTCGCCCACAGCGTCCATTAATTTTTGGTTCTCCTGTACCTGGTCTGCGTCGGTTTGGAAGTCTAAGGGATCAGTAATGCCTTTATCCTCGATGCCGGCAAGCCGGACATAGTGCATCATGGTCTTTACGCTCTTCCATCCCCCAACTCGCATGACCCTCGGAACAGGAACACCGCGCTTCAACAGCTCTGTGGCAAAACACGCTCGAAGGGTGTGAAAGCAGATGGGGGTTATCCCAATCTCTTCGCAGAAGAGCCTTAAGACTCTCGCCTGCTCACCATTTTGCCAAAGCCCCGGTCTTGGAAGAACAAATTCGATGTTTTGAGCGGCGCCACGCTGTATATCGTGGTCGCGTATGGCTCGTAACTCCTTAATGATCTTCTGCAGGGGCTTGCAAATGGAAACCTTCCTCCATTCGTCCGTTTTTGTTCCTTTGTACTCCCGTGTCTTCTTGTTGTACGAGCTTTGAATCGTGATGATCTGCTCGGCCTCGTCGATGTCGGTCCATTTCAGGGCATAAAGCTCGCCATTTCTGGCGCCGGTGTACACGGCAAAGGCCCAAATGAAAAACCAGTTGGGCTCATATTGCCTGCCGTACACAAGGAGTTTTTTAATTTCCTCCTCGTTGAGAATTTCAGTTCTCACCCGTCTGCGGGACTTGATCGACACGCTGTCGGTTGGGCTCCGTTCCATCCCCAATATATGGGAATGAACAATGCCGAACTCAAAGACCTTTTTAAGATCACCGCGAAGTTTTCCAATAAACGAATCGGAACCCCCTGCCTCCTTCACTTTGTGAAAGAGGCGGGTGATATCAGCCGGCCGGATGCGCGACGAAATTTCGCTACTCCAGTCCGCCGTCCATTTTCTAAGGGCCCTCGTCGCTTCATCGAAAGTTTGCTTGCTCTGGACAAATTCACCGGCAATGACCTTTGGGTAGGTGTACTGCTCATAGAGATTGACGAGTGTCTCCCACGAGACACCGAGCATTTCACGCTCGGTCTTTTCCCGCTGAACCTCCTTGAACAGTTCTTTTTCGACCTGGTTGGCCTTGGCGGAGCCAGCGCCAATACCGTCAAGTCTTCGCCTTCGGAAAATTCGCCCTTGAGGATGGTTCCTGCATCGAACGCTAACGTCGATCAGGAGCCTCTCCTTGCCATCTTCGACAACAATTCTCTGTGCCATCAGTATTCTCCTTTTTTAGTGGGAGAAAGACTGAAGATCCGATCCAGCTCTTCTCGAAGAAATCTGTTACGTCGCCCGAGCTTCCTTGGTCGAAGCTGACCGCGATATATCATGTTCTTCACCGAGCCTACGGAAACACGGAGGTACTGTGCGGCCTCGCCGGTTGTTAACCACTTGTGGTTCTCCAGCAAGGCTGACGTTTCGGATGCTACTCGGTTGTCAAAGATCCAGCTCTCTGACTCTGATATTATTTCTTTATTGTTGAGCTTCCTAGCGGTATTTGAATCTAAATTTCTTTGATCCATGAACACCTCATTACTTGATGCCCGCCCGCCGCATTGCCCCGTCTTCATGACTCCTTCCTACCGTTGCATGTAATGCAAAATCGTAGATGTCGGGAGGGAGGAGTCATGAAGCGCAGAGGGGCAAGTAGTGCGGCGGGCGGGCAGGTTTATCTTGTTTAAAGCACTGCCTGTTTTTCAATTTGAAAAGTGGATTTCGCCTTCATTTTTTGGGGGGCTAGGAGTACCCCCTTAGATAGGTCGCGGTCGCGGCGTTCGTCAGGTGTAGTTAGGCGCAAATAATTCAGCCATTCCTTGAGGGAAATATGCTCGCCGAGTGTATTGTAGAGCTGTTCGCTGAAAATATCTGTCGAGTTTTCGGCGTCGGTGAAGAGGATAAAATTTTGTCCATAGTGGCCAATACGCCCAGAATTTTCCAACTGTTTGTCCTTGAAAAGCAGGCGAATAGTATCTGCCAGTCGGTCCGTGCGACAGATGTATACGATACCATCCACGCGGGTTTTCATAGCATATTTTCTTAACTTTCGTACCAAGCGTTGATCGGACTTTCTTGTTCGCTCGAGTTCGACAGCAATCGAAACGGGTCGTGATTCCACACCCTCAGAGAAGATCATCAGGAAGTCTGGTCGAAAATCCAAGTCGTCGTGCTTAACCATCATGATATTCCTGGCCAGTTCACTTTTTCCAAAGGCCTTTTCGCGGATCACGCTCACTGTAGGAAAGGCAGATTGGAATTGATGAATTAGGAGCTCGCAGATTTCGTCGTGCATCCAATTTCGGTTGTGGTAGAAATCCTGAACGAGATCATCCGGCTGGCAATTTAAAACTGCGGCAAGTCGCGTTCTCGTTTGAGAATCCTGTGAGACAGAGTAAAACATGCTGGCTTTTCCCATGGCGCGTGACACTACAAGTTTTTGTTTCCGGAGGCGCGAAAGCGCCCGGCGTAACTTTCCCCTCTTCATCGCGGGTTTTAGCAAAACTAGAATTGATCTAAAGGACAGGGGACCATGCTTGACCAAGAGACTCAAGATGTCCGGCGTTCGCCGCCTGAATTTAGTGTCCTTCATGGGATCTCCTCAGATGCGCTTGTCGGAGGTTTTGGAGTTTTCCTGGTTGCCTTTGTTTTCAACTCCATAAGGCTTTTTATGGCGAGATCGACGTCGATGTCTTTCTGAGCGGCCAGCGACCGCAAAGACTTCCTGATATTCGTGTGTTTTAGCTGCAAGGCCTTTATGTCGATGCGAGCCGCACAGATCATTTCGTTGACCAAGTCGGAGTAGGTGATTGAGCCGCCTTGGAAGTCATCATTTGCCTCCGTTAGCAGGCCTTCAACCACCGCCCAGGAATCTGAATTCAAGATCACCTGAAGTTTTCTTTGCATTATCGGCCTCCTTTATTGTTTGTCTCAGGGAATACGAACGGGCTTGGCGGCAAATCCCCAAACTGCATTTTGGTTTGCTGAACCAAAGCTTGGCGGTCTTGCGTGACGGCTGAATGAACAAAGTAGGATGTTATGAGACCGATCCCGAGCCCAATGCCGGCGCCGGTTGCTACGTTTTCAAGGGAAGGCGGGGAACCATTTGCATGGCTAGCATAGACCGCGGCGGCTCCTGTCGCCGCACCAAGTCCGGCCCCTAGCCGAAATGATTGATCTAGAGTGGTGCAAGAAGTGAGAAGTAAAAGAGCGGAGAAAAACATTGAATGCTTCTTTTGCATTTCTTCCTCCGTATTTGATTGTGCGGAAAAGTGAATCAGTTGTTTGTGTGAAGTAGAAGGCCCAAAGGGCGCTACAATATAAAAATCGTCTTATCAGTATGATCGTCAAGTGGATCTGCAAAACAAGTCTCAAAATCAGAGTCGCTGGTGATGAGAATCGGAAATTTGCTCTTTGAGAAGAGGTTGACGATCATCGCGTCGGGTCCACGCATGCCGTTGGTTCCCATAACTTCAACCATATCTTTCCAGACCAGCGGAGCCGTCATAAGATCGGATTTTTCACCCTCAAGAACCTCAACAAAGCGCAAATCCAAATCCTCTTCCAGAAGGGCCCATTCACTCACCAACATGGAACCGACGTATGTTTTGCAAAAGGCCTTCCAATCATCGATTCCAAACGCCTGTGAGATATTTTGTCTAAGGCCCTTCAGCCGGCGCTCGTCAATTTTATAGGACTGATTCTGTCTGCGGGCGGCGGTGTCCTTATCCCTGATGTCTTTCAAGGTGTTGAAAATTGGGCGCGCTACCAAATCAGTCCTCAATTTTTCGAATAACTGAATACAGCCATTGGTGACCTGTTTTCGAAAAATCAGATCCACAAATTCCATCCGGCTAATGACGTTTGCATATATCGAAATGCCATGATCGGAGAGGATGTCGAGGACGCTATTTGCTTTTTCAAAAAGGCGGTCGTCATCGTAGGCTATAGCATACAAAAATCCAGTGTCCGCAAGGGCGCCAGGATAACGCTCTTTCTTTTGAAAAAAGTAGGCCGAGAGTTCCCCAGGCTCTCTGAGTATTTTCACTCTAAATCCAAGTCTTTCCGAATCGAAGGGGCGGCCGCGATTTTTTTCGGTTGTTCCTCATTGATCTTGTTTACCAGATCTTGCGGCGGCGGCTGTTTGCCAAGCTCTTTGAGCTTATTGGCCCACTTTCGACCTGCGCCCTTCTTGGGTCCGCGTTTTCGTTCAGTCATTTTGATCTCCATTCCTGACTTAGTTATACTGTACTCGTGCGCGATCGTCTAAGCACCTGTTATTATTGTATTTTGTGACATCTGGCAGCGACCTTATGTCCGGAAACCGGATTCGAAATACGCTGGATGCTCCATGGGGGGTATCTTGCCCATGCGCAATGAGCACGGCTCCATGCCCGGTAGGCAAGGTCTTAAAAATATCGGGTGGTGTTCGAAATTGGTGAGCCTCTCGCGTTGTGCCCTCTCCTACAATTTCAGCGTCCCTGATTTCTTTGGCGTTGGTGATTCGTTGAGTGACCTTCTGGTAAATTTTTGTACCAAATGACCGGGAAAAGAACTCGGCAGAGTCAGGATCATTAATACGGAGGATAATTTTTGTGGCGGAATTATCCGTAATTTTGTTTAGAAATCCGGCTGATATTTCAGTCAGGTCGCCAATGCTTTGGTGAGAAAAGTGCAGGGCCATTCCGGCCGACCGGGCCTTGGACACTAGATCCGCAAACTCTGGACAAGCGAACGACGCAAATTCGTCAAGATACACCGGAACGAGCTTATGCATCTTGCCGCCATCTCGGTGTGCGGTTCCCGCCAAAAAACTGAGATGATTGATAATCAGCTTCCCTAATGTTGAAACAACTTGCGGAGACATGAGGCTTTGAAGCCGAAAATATATCACTGCACCAGACTCGGAGTCGCAAAGGTCAATGGAATCGGATTTGGGTGAGAGTATTTCTCCCAGATGGCCGATACAAAGAGATCTAACTTGATCCCGCAGACCAAGAAGATCCTGAAACTCTTTGGCGGCTAAATTCGCGGGATAGTCATGGGACATTGTGAAGGCCGCGAACGCATCGGGATGCTCGAGATAGTTTGCAAGATCCCTAAGGCTTGGATTTTTATCGTGCCGTTTGAAATAAATCTGAAAGATCCTTTGCAGGGCGCTAAGAGCCTTTGATTTGTAATACTCTTCGCTCCACGTCAGCGATGAAAAGAGGCGTTGTGCTGCTTCAAGGGGCAAGCCAGCTTGTAAAGGATCATAACCAGAGCTCTTCGGATCTGAAAGATCAAAAACCTTAAGGCGTTCTTGTGGAATCCAGTTCCACAGATGGCGCAGGAAAGAATGGTCACCTTTTGCGTCGAGTATGATTCCGCCAAGCCCTCGCTCCACGTCTTGTCGCAAGAAATTGAGAATCACGCTCTCTGTTTTTCCAGAGCCGGTAGCGCCCAGAACATGAATATGCCGAAGGCGAATCTGATCAGAAATAAAAATTGGAATTTCGAGATTTTCTTCCTGACCAAGAAAGATTGACGTCTCACCCGGCACTTTCAGCTCCCTGGGAATCTCAGAGGCGATCCTGCGCTTTTCCCGGTGTTCTTGGGCTCTGGCGGAAAAGAATTGGTAGTAAATGACCGCCGCGGCAATTGTGAAAACGCCACAGATAAAAATAAATATAAGGCGGCTCGCGCCGGTTAGGGTATTGAGCTGATCGAAAAGAAGCAGCCCGACGATTGCGGTCGGGATAAGGGCGAGGGCGGAATCATCTTGGTTCATCTCGCCTGTCCCGGAAAGTAATCTATCAGCTCGACTACAAACTCAGTCATTGGCTTAAGGGTTAACACTTGGGCTTGATTACTTGCGATCTGCGCTTCAGAGCCGAGTTCCTGCATCAAGCCGGAGGCGAGGGCACGGGCTATTATCTGCTTCAGGTCCTGGCCGTTTCCATCCTCTGATTGTGTCGAACCTCCGGTGGAAGATCGAATCGCCGCTCGCGCGAAAAGCCCTTCCTTCTTTTTCCCCTGAAGCCCGAATGTGCCATCCTCGCTAAGGGCCCGGGCCTGAATCGGTATCGCGACGTCTGTGCGATTAGGATACCGCGCAAATTTAAAATCTATCTTAATCCTATTGGTGTTGCCGTCCGAAGTTGCATCTCCGATCAGCGTACCTCCTAAAAAGCTTCGGCCCAGATTAGCATCAAGAATTTGGGCATGAACAGGTGCGGAACCGAGGGTTTCCACAGCATTCATCAACCGAACTCTGACGATTGTGCCCGGCGCTCGTTTCGCAACTCCGTTGACGCCACCGGAAGTCGACACGAATTGGATAATTTGCGACTTCACCTCCGTGGGATTTCCCCTCGCTGAGGTGGTCCTCTCACGCTTTGGCTTTCCATTTGCCGAAAGAGCTGATTCGCACATCTTAAAAAGCAGTATTGAACTAAGTGGCAATACCAAAAAGACAACGAAATCTTTTACGATCAAATTAATTTGAATTCTCGGTTTGCCACCCGGGACATCCTCGCTCGACCAACGGTCTGCGAGGGACGTCTTTAGACGCTGGAAGCCCGTGCGGTTATTCATTGGCGCCCCTTTGCCAAAATGACTTGAAAGGCCCTCTCACCGACCACGGGCACCACCAGGGACACATCTTTTAAATCTCGAGGAACATTTGGTTTGGTAAAGACAAATCGCGCGCGGACCGAGGAGTCTTTTTGAACTTCGTGCCGTTCCGACCAGAGTTTGCTTGCCGCGAGCGATTGGTCCTTGAATTTAAGCCGGCTGAGGTCCCAATTCGGAATGACTTTCCCGGTGGAGTCGGCGGAAAAGGTGAGCTCAACGACCAAATAATCCTTTTTTGAATCAAAAAAGGCCCGCGTGAGATTGGCGCCTCGCGTGTACCGTCGCGGTGGAGGGATCACAACTTGTTTTGGTGATGGAGCAAACGTTTCAATTTTCCTCAAATATGTCGGTTCGGAATCTTCCGATGCCGAAAGCAAAAACAATTTGACCGGCTTCTCCTTGAAATAGACGAACATATTTGTAACGGCATATGCGACAAGTGGTTTAATGACGATGGAATTTTTTAACCGCTCGATTTGGAACCCACTAGAGTCACCGAGCACAACTTGTGTCGGCGAATCTTCGAACTCCAAAATAGAGCTAAATCCTTCCTTTAAAAAAATCGGAATCGGTGACTGAGCCACTGGTAAGGCGAAGGCAATTGGAAGCAGAATCGAATTTATTAAACTTATCATTCTGAAATACCTCCTGAATTTGGTTTTTGGGGTCTTCGGAAATTTCTGCCCTTAGTCAGTTGGGAAGCCGGTGTCATGGCCTTGGAGAGAGCAAACGACTTAGGGTTAGTCATTGCCACAGTTTTCAAAACACCTTTCCTCAGAGTGTCTCCCACGCTGAGACTCACGCCTTCGGTCAATTGCGATACAATAAATGGGGAAAATAGTAGAGCAACAGCGATAATAAGGTTGAGCGTAATAATCGTGACAAGGTTTCCCTCAGTTCCATAAGCCGAGGCGAAGGGGAGCGCTTTTAAAAAGGCCGAGAGCACGGCCCAAATCACAGGCCAGGCTGAGATTTGAAACATTGTTTTAAATAAGCCCTTGGTGATTCCACTGGACGACTCAAACAAGGAACCCAATATGAGGAATGGACCGAGAGCGACTAGGAGAAACCAATAGAAGTGTTGAAAGGCCAGAAGAAAAAAGCGTGCGACGACCAATATCAAAAAGCTGATTAGAACGAGGGAGCCAACAATAAGATCGCTCCCAAGATTGAGCAGGCCCTGGAGGTCAAACGAGTAAGTATCCGCCCGCTTTGAGGCTGCATCAAGAACAGCATCAATTCCAGTCATGTCATCTATGGAGCGCGCGACCTCGACTCCCAGAATTTGCGAAAACTCCGCGATAGTTGGGAAGGAAACCAATAGCAGCGTGACAAGAACCAGTCGCTTCATGCGTATTAAGATTGCGCCCGTTAGTCCCAAATCTGATGTGTAGCTTAACGCGATGGACACCAAAAAGAGGGGTAGGAGCATTTGCCAGCTCAATTGACTGGTGTGATCATAGATTTGCCGGGCAACCGGCAATAATTTTTCATACTCCTCTATTGCCGGAACATTGTACTTCATGGCGCCGCCTTGAGGCCAAGCACGATTGATGAAAAAGATGCCACTCGTTGACTGAGATTTCCGGAAAACGACTTCATGGAGTTGCCGCTGGCGACAACTGACCTTGTTTCGCGCTCATTTGCGTCAGCTAGCATTTGCGTGAGGAGGCTTGTGATATGGCTCTGGATGACCTGGGATTGAGACTCCATCGCGATAAGTGTCCCTACGCCTGATGCCGTCAACTTTTGAGCCACGCCCGGTGAGGCGTCGGCTCCGCGGCGTTCGAGCTCCTTACCTGATTTAAAAGTAGTCCGGGTGTCTCGACTAACTTGAGCGACAAGGTTCATAGCTTTGGAAAGTTCGTCTTCGATCATGTCGGACTTCTCGGATCGGTACTCCTTGGGCATGGTGTGGTAAATAAGCTTGAGCCGCCTTAACGCCTCTCTGGGATCTTTCCATTGATCCCAGGTGGACGGCTGAACCACTTCGGCGATGGTCCGAATGCGATCAATGCGATCTTTGATGCCCTCGAGCTCGTCGTTCAAATGTTGGGTCTGTTCCTCAAGTTCCATCATCGTGTGGAGCGTGTTGAACACAATCTCGGCAAGTAGGGGCAAATCGGCGCCCCATAAGTCAGCTCGTGCGTTCCAGGGAAGCAGAAAACAAATTAAAATTAATATTCTTTTCAATTAGACCTCCTTTGCTTGAGATATATTCTCTGTATTGGCCAGCCGATAGAATTCAGCGGTCGGATACAGACGAAACACTTGGCTCATGACCGGCGTTAAGGAAAAAAACTCTGAATATTCCGGCTTTTTTGAGACGACCGATAGCGCTCGCTCAATATCGGTTGCAGGAAGGTCGAACGTGTCGCGCAAAAATTCAGCTGCCGCGCCGTTTTGGAGAAATATTTTTGTGAAACTGTTCGTAAAGATCATTTTCGCAAATGCTTCATCCCCATAGTCGGCCAAATTCTGCGTGATTGATACGATCCCGGCCTTGTATTTTCTAAGCGTCCGGTACATTTCCTCGAGAAAGGTTTTGCTCTCAGCGAAAAATCTCCAGACCTCGTCGAATACGATGAGGGTCCTTGAATAAGTTCCGTTGACCAGATCCTGCCAGAGGATCTCTGAGAGAAGCAAGATGGTGGTCCTTTGCAGAACGGGATCGGAATCCAGTTCCTTGAAATCAAAGGCTGAGACCTGCGATTTTAGCAGGCCGTCAAGATTAGCTTTGGATCTTAAGCTATCAAAGCTGACATGAGGCTTTAGCCAATGTCCGACCTCCTGATAGAACCTCTCGGGCCTCTGGGTGGAGATTTGAATGAGTTTTGAGATGCTGAGTTTTTCACCTTCGACCTGTTTCAATAAATCATCAATGGCGACACGGTGAGAGTGAGTGATGTGGGCCCCCGAGCCACAAAGTGTTTCCAGGAACGTGCGAAAAAATCCTTCTGGGGTGACGGGTTGCAGGTTTAGGTAGGTCGATGTTAGCGATCGGGCTTGGTCGCCTGTCAGAATTGAACTGCGGCCGCCATTGGCTTCAACAATTTTTCGGTAAGAGCCGCCCACATCGAAAATGCATAACCTTGTTTTAGGGTCATCCTTTAGCGCTGAGGTCAGGATTGCATTCATTAGAAAGCTCTTTCCTGAGCCTGAGGCGCCGCAAATGAAGGAGTTAAAGTTTAGATTTTCCTTCGAAAAGAGGTTCAAATGGGAGACTTCACCGCATCTCGAGCGCAGGTGAAGTGACGATTCATCGTTGGATCGTGAATAATCGAGGAGGATTGGAAAAATTTGAGCAAAATTCTCCGATAGAATTGGGAGTTTTCGGATTCCCAACATTTTAGATCCTGGTATGTGGCTGGCCAGCACAGGCAGGGTTCCAACTGTTTCGGCATAGAGGCCGGCATTGGCGACACCCGAGATCGACCGCTCGAGGTTTTGGGCAAGGTCAAGAGTGACTCGATCGGTTCCAGTGAGAATCACTGCCACGGAAATTTCAAAAAGCGTTTCCTTGTTCACAAGGATGCGCTCTAAAGTCTCCTCGGACGAATGCAGGACGGAATTGGATTCTATGTTTTTCACCTCGAGTGAGCTGGTGATCGATAGCGCGTGGCTAACCCTTCGTTTGGTTTCGAGTTGCCTGCGCACTTTTTTTCGGTCCGGAATGGTAAATTTAAGGGAGAAAGTGAACTCGGCCGGATACTCCAAAATTGGTTGGAGGCACCCTTTCCATGTCATTTGCGGAAGTTCGGTCAGGGAGAGTGTGCGTATGACATTGGGGCCTGTTGAAATGTGATCTCCATTCCAGATCAAATCCGGCAAAGAGTTGGGCTGTGTTGCTCCGAGGAAGCCGGCAATGAGCTGGTGCCAATCGCTTTCCAGCAGTGGATGGGGACTCATTCCCATTTCCTTCGCAACAGCATCGAGATGTGAATAGCTTTCGTCCTTTTGAATCCTTTCAAAGAACAGAATTCTGGTTAGAAATGCCTCGTCTCCAGCTTGCCGTCGCCGGCATATCAAAATCTGGCCGTCGAAGGCGTTTGGCAGCCGGGTCAAAAGATCGCCAAGTTTCTGAAAAAAAGAATTCGAAACCGAACCCTCGAACGATTGCTCGAATTGACCGCAGGCGAGAGGCTCGGACACAAGTGCCTTAAAAACCGAGCCATCACCGGTTGCGATGAGGCCCGGCTTATACCAACTCGAAGTCATAATGATCTTAGTTAACGAATGTTTTCGCAAGGCACACCCCTTTCACGTGGCCGTCCTCGATGGCCCAAATATATGTGCGGGCTCAGAACGTATTTGGCGAGCAACTCAAGGTGTCCGCTCTTTTGACCGTGAGATATAATTCTCAATGCAGTCAGAGTGGTGATGCCAAAGATCCACGACAAAAAAAGTGGAAGACTCATGATGTTGAGCAGGACATTGGTTCCGGCAAGAACTGTAAACCCGGCCACAATGTGACTGACTTCAAACCCCCAGAGTTGGGTTCGGTTCATGTTGCTTGTCGGGCAATTCTTCATCGGATCACCCGCTGGAGAAGATCAACAATACTTTGGGCTCCAAAGAGAATGGTTGCGCCAGTTACCGCGTATATTAGATGCTGTTTTGCCATTGGGTTTCCGGTGAGGAAGCTGAAGGCCGCAAATCCAAGACCCAAAACCGCAAAAATCGGCAAAATCGAACCTAGAAGCACGGTTTTCAACCCTAGGAGCGACGACTCCACCGACGTGTGCGCGAGCGCTGGCGCAAACACTAGCAATACAAGGAGAAGGCCAATGCGTTTACTCATTGGCTTTTCCTTGGTCCTGTCTTTTGTCCTGAAGCTGGATCACATACCGTTGGCTTGGGAGCATGTATAGCTCAAAGCTCAGTGACTCTCCTGATTTCGATTGCCAGGCACGGCCCACACGGTTCCAGGTGGTGCGCTTCTCCGGCGTACCATTCTGTTTGGTTTCATATTCCTTTGCGACCAAGATATCAAAAAATTGAGGGTTCATGTTCGTCCTTTCTAAGAATAAATTGTTCAAGTTCGTGGTCCATCGGTATGTCCAGTTCGCCGACTGACCAAAGATAAAAGTCGTAGCAGTCGGGGGTCATAGAATTGTTCCGGCCGCGAGGCTCATTCGACAAAATTCTTTGGAATTTAGTCGATGAGGTCGGCTTGGAGCATTTCTGAATTCCAGTCGACGCCATTCATCGAGCTGCCGGTCATGCTCCGGATAGTAGCCGCACTCCCAACAATGGGTGTGAGTCGCGAGGTGCTCCATTGAATGGTTTCCGCATCGCGCGCAACAACTGATTTGCATGAATCCTCCCTTCTGACATCGATGCATTCGATGCCTGATTTCATTCCCCTTGAAGGTGCAAATGAAAGTGTGGCCATGCCAATTCAATCTTGATGGCGTAAGTAATTTAAAGATTTGGAGAAATTGGTTGGAGGTCCACTGGCGTGGATTAAATAGGTCTCCGGAGTCCAAGGATATAGATTTTAGCTTGGATTTAAAGTCCCGATTGTGAAAACCGAATGTCGACTTCGGTGGTTAGCAATTTCTTGTAGAGTCGAAGTCTTTCGAAGAGCGGATACCAATCGAATAGGACGAGTTCAATGGGTTTCCAAAGGGAGACCCATCCAAAAATCACAAGTCCTTCCCTCAAAATGCCAACGGATCCGGTCAGTAGAGGCGGGCCTAGTTTTTGTGCTAACGCCAGACAGGAGGCCAGGAACACCAAGCCGATTATTAAAAAGAATTGAGCCCGTTTCACAAACCGCTTGAGGGCTCCTCGTTGCAACTCGATTTGATACGAGAGGTAACTATGAATGGCCTCTTTTATGGCTTCTTTGCTGAGGTCTTTTGGTTCACGGTCCTCGACATAGATCACGACCTTTAAAGCTGTTGATGCTGAAAATTCCTGAGCGCTGGAGACAACATATTCAACGAAATCGTCATCCAAATCTCTTTCGCGAAAGGGAGCGGGATCGCGGACATCAAAAAGCTGTTGGGGGCTTTTGATCCGCACCTCAATCCATCGTTTGCCTTCCAGGTGCTTGTATCTGTGCTTTCTTTGAGGGGTTGTCATGACCGTCCGTTAGGAGTGGCCCGAACGATCTCGACTAATGCATTTAGAGCATCAATAACTGTGAAGATGCCGAGAAACTGATCATTCTCGTCATTGATGATCACGCTACCAATTTTTTTCTCCGACATCTCAAAAACGACTTTCTCCAAGCTTGCGCCACCACTCATAGTTACCGGATCGGGTGACATGATGTCGCGGGCACAGACCTGATCTCTTTCTGATTGGGCCAAGCCGGCGACCAGCCGGAGATCTCGATCACTCACCAATCCCACAACTGTTTCTCCACTAACAATGGGAATATGGCGGACCTGATGTTGATTCATTAGGGACCTTAGATCGTTGAGAGAAGCGCTCTCTCGCGCTGTGATTGGAGCGGGGGTCGTGAATTCCTCAACAGCTAAATTTAGTCGGCTCATGTTATACCTCGCGCCGCCGATACTGAAATTTATACGTTTACCTGGCGACGTTCCATTAATCACACATGCAATCAGGGCTCCAAACCTATGGCAGTCTGCGCGCAGGGGCTAAGTAATTTTCTGAGACATAATAGCCCAGAGAAAGCGAAATGTCCCGACTGGGCTTCGGAATCGAGCTCTGCCCTCACCACAATACGGCATTGAGCTTGCAGCCTATTTTAAAAAACATTTCTCTCATCGAAGGAGCGAAAAATGAAAGTTCAAGAATGTATGACAAAAAAAGTTGAGCTGGCCAGTCCTCAAATGACTCTAAAGGAGGCGGCTCAGAAGATGCGCGAGGGCGATTTCGGATTTATGCCGATTGGAGAAAATGACAAATTGGTGGGTGTTATTACAGACCGAGATATCGCAATTCGCGCCGTAGCTAGGGGGCTGGATCCTAGCAGCGCAAAAGTGAAAGAGGTTTGCTCCAACGACGTGCTTTACTGTTTTGACGATCAAACTGTGGAAGACGTAGCCCATAACATGGGTGACAACCAGATCCGGAGATTGCCTGTATTGAATCGGCAAAAAAGAATGGTTGGAGTCGTATCTTTGGGAGATTTGGCAAAGTCCGCCAATTCTGCGAAGGACAATGTGGAAGATGCTCTATGCCAGATTTCCAAACCTGGACATCGTGAGACTGCCACCCGGACTTTAATGTAATTGTGATCGAGATTGTGGTTCCATTAGCTTACTTTTTAGAAGCTCTACGATGGCTACATAGAACAATGTTAGTGGAATTACGGCGGCAAAATATTTTACCTGCAAAGGCACGAAACCCAGCGCTTTCGAAATTGGCGTGTAGGGGACGGCAATTCCTAAAGCTATCACCGACAAAACGGTCATCGTTAAAAAAGGACTAGGACGGCTGCGAAAGGCCGACGCAGCAGTACGGATGCTAAAAATAACTAATGTCTGAGTCAGGAGAGACTCCATAAACCAACCGGTCTGGAATTCGGGCTGTGACGAGTGAAAAATCTGAATAAGAATCGCAAATGTCAGAAAGTCGAAAACTGAGCTGAGTGGCCCCAAAAAAAGCATGAACTTTTTGATCAATGTAATGTCCCAGTGCCTGGGTTTGATCGTGAAAGTTTCGTCTACCCGATCGGTCGGAATCGAAAGTTGGGCGACATCGTATAGAAAGTTGTTGAGTAAGATTTGTGCGGGGCTCATGGGCAGAAATGGCAAAAACAGACTGGCGGCAGCCATGCTGAACATGTTGCCAAAGTTAGAGCTTGTCCCCATTAAGAGATACTTCATGACATTCCCAAATGCCTTGCGCCCTTCAATGATTCCGTCGTGCAATACCGACAGGTTCCTCTCGAGCAGGATTATGTCCGACGCATCCTTTGCGACATCTACGGCATTTCCAAAGGAAATGCCCACATCGGCGGCATGCAGGGATGGGGCATCGTTGATTCCATCTCCCATAAAGCCTACGACATGATTTCTCCCCTTCAGGGCTGTCAAAATGCGTCCTTTTTGAATGGGTGACACTCGAGCAAAGATTTTTGTCCGCTCACTCACTTGTTCCAGAGCTAGGTCATTCAATTGGTCGATTTGATCCCCAAGGACAATGGGCGCGTTGAGGAGGCCAATTCGCTCGCCGATGGACTTTGCCACCAACTCGTTGTCACCCGTCAGGATTTTGATTTCCACTCCGCTTGCTTCTAAATCTTTGATCGCTTGCCCGACTCCGGGCAAGAGGGGGTCTGAGAACGTAATAAATCCATTGAGCGTCAGTCCGCATTCTTCTTCCCTGGTAACAATGGATTTTGACAATCTTTTTGAGGCGACGGCCAGTACGCGAAGCCCTTTTGCGTGCAGATTTTGAAACACCGTTTCGCATTTCGTACGATTGGCTGCATTCAGTTGTTCTTCTCGGCCATCTATTGCCAAAGACGAGCAGATGTTCAGTATGCTTTCGGGAGCTCCTTTGGTTATGAGGATATTGTCATCGGGCGTTTTAACCACAATTGAAAGGCAGCGTCGCTCGAAATCAAACGGGATTTCATCGAGCTTCAAAATGTTCGATAAGGCAATTTGCTTCGCACTTAAGATCGATTGATCCAGTGGGCTGTGGACGCCGCTTTGGTAAGTGCTGTTGATATAGGCGAGCTCAAACACGGACTCATTTTCGGAGCCGCTCGGATCGAGGCTTTGATCAAGCGTCATTTCTCCTGACGTGATGGTTCCTGTTTTATCGCTGCAAAGTATGTCAATGCTGCCAAAGTTTTGCATGGCCGATAGGTGTTTCACTATAACCTTGGAGTCGGCCATTTTTAGTGCGCCTTTGGCCAGGGTCACGGCGCTGATCACTGGCAAAAACTCGGGAGTAAGCCCCACTGCCAGAGCCACAGCAAAAAGAAGAGACTCCAAAAGGTTTCGGTGAACCATGGCATTGGCCAGAAAAACAAAAATGACCAGGACAAATACTGTCTTAAGAATCAGAAGTCCAAAGTGCCTGGCGCCCCGATCAAACTCGGTCTCGGGCGGCGGTGCCATTAGCCTTTTCGCAATATGACCAAACTGGGTGCTAAGTCCAGTGGCTGTGATGAGTGCTACACCGAATCCGCTCACGATAGAGCTTCCAAGGAAAATCGTGTTGTTAGTTGCCGAAGCCGCTTTCTCAACTGGTAGTGACTCTCCAGTTAGAGCGGCCTCCTGAACGTGCAGATCTTTGGCGGTCAGAAGGATAGCATCCGCTGGAACGAGGTCGCCTCCTGACAGTTCAATGATGTCGCCGGGCACAAGATTCCTTCTGTCGATTTCTCGCACAACTCCATTTCGGCGAACGGTGGCGCGTGGTGCGACCTTTTGTCTAAGTTGGCTTACGGCTTTCTCGGACCGAAATGTTTGGATAAAATTAATCACTAAACCCAAAATGACCATAGCTATGATGAGCAAAGCCTCAATGGGCTGGCCGACTATGGCAGAGATAGCGCTTGCCGTAAGCAGGATGAAAACCAACGGATTTAAAAATAGCCGGACAAATTGTTGAAAGTACCGGCGCTTGGTACGTTCAGTTAGCTCATTGGGACCAAATTTATTGAGCCGGCTAATGGCCTCCTGTTCACTGAGGCCTTGATTATTCGGCTCATTCTCCATTAAGAGTGACCGACACAAGTCATAGAGGTCACCTGCGGTCCTTTTTCACCCATCTCTTCGGAAAAGCGGACTTCATCACCGACCCTCAGTTGGCCGAATTCCTGGTTCAGTACGGAGTTTTTATGGAAGTAAAGCTCACGGTTGTCCCGGGTCACAATGAATCCGTAATCTTCGTTAGGAAATAGCTTTTCAACCTTGCCCACAGATTCTCGTTCATTTGCTTTTACAAAGCCTCTCTTTCGGCGAATGTAGTCTTCCAATTGGCGCCTCACGGAATCGAAGGCGTCTCGAATGGCTACATAAACATCCTCGTGTGCGTTATTTTTTTCCGGCTCTGTTGTGACAAATAGATTTCCATCGGGAACATGAATTCGAATCTGTAGATGATAAATTTTACCCTGATGGCGGTGGCGGTGCGGTGCTGACACGACAACATGGCAGGAGACAATCCGATCAAAAAATTTCTCAAGTTTCTCGGCGTGGTCCCAGATGTCATTGTACACAAAGTCCGACTCAGCCATTCCGCGAAATTGAACCTGCAAAGGGAATTTCATTTAAGTCCTCCAACTCCTGTCTGCAATGCATTGCATATGCCAGGACGGGCATATCCGTGGAGGCTTTCTCGAGACAAATCATACGGCAGGTGAGCCATTAAGTCTCAAGAGACGGCGTGAATTCATGGCTAGAGGGACTCTGGACCGGCATATTTATGGCAATGATGCATCGGAAAGGAGAATTCAAATGAGACAAGAAACAATTGGCAATGGAAAATTCAACTCACCTGAAATTCAGGCTGAGGTGAAATCCAAATTAAGTGAGTTGAGGCAGACTACTATCGATACCTTATCTCAGGCGAAGGATAAAGCGCTCGAGGCATCTCAGCAGGCTGCCAAACGGGTTGACCAGTCCGCTCGTGAGAACGTGTGGAAATACATCGGTGCGGCAGCTGTACTTTCTGCATGCGCCGGCCTCCTGGTTGGCCGCAAGGCATTTTGCAAGCGTTCAGAGTAAAGTTTGGGTCAGAATGACGATAGTTGAACTTATTTGGTTTTTGCTTCCCGCCGGAATCGCCAATATGGCTCCGGTATTCGCGACCAAGTTGCTCCCAAAATGGGATGCGGCCGTTGATGGAGGCTTTCAGCTATTTGGCAAATCCCTATTCGGTGCCCATAAGACGATCCGTGGGATCGTCTTTGGTTTGGCTGCCGCGGAAATTACATTTCTGCTGCAAAGATTCCTATTTGAAGAGTTCCACGGGATCCAGAGGCTTAGCTTTATCAACTATCATGAGCTGTCACCCTGGTTTGGAATTTGGTTTGGAATTGGAGCCCTTGGTGGCGACCTGGTAAAAAGCTTTTTAAAGCGAAGATTCGGAATCAAGCCGGGTGAGCCCTGGTTCCCGTTTGACCAGATCGATTGGATGGTGGGCACACTCGTCGTGACTTCATTCATTTTTCCGGTCGGGCTCCGATTGAGTCTGACTCTTTTGATTTTGGCATTGATATTATCTGCGGCGGCAAAATGGATCGGTTACCTGTTTTACCTAAATCAACGACCGATCTGAGGGAGATGGCATGACAAATGCTCATGTAAGATAAAATGAAAGCGGAAATCCAAAAGGACAGCCAGCAACGGCGTTACCTTGGCCCCATTCTTATCGGCTTCGCAGTTTTCCTTGCAATCAACTACTTTTCGACCGCGAGGCACGGGGAGACAATACCATATAGTGAGTTCCTTCAATTAATTGATGAAGGAAACTTGTCTACGGTGACTATCTCCGACCCCCTGATCACGGGTGAGTTAAAGAACGTCCCGGCGGGCCAATCCAAAAATTTCGGAACAGTCGGTACGAGGGATGAGAAACTTGTTGAGAGATTGCATAGTAAGGGAATTCCCTTCAAAAATGAAGTGCCGAGTCCGGCGTGGAGTTGGTTTTTTTCTTGGATTCTTCCGTTCTTATTGCTGTACGGACTATGGAATTTTATATTTGGACGGATGGAAAGGTCTGCTCAGGGCGGTCTTTTCTCGATGACAAAATCGCGCGCCAAAATCCATATGGAAAAGGAAGTTAAAACCACTTTCGCCGATGTGGCAGGTATCGATGAAGCCAAGGAAGAATTGCGCGAGGCTGTCGAATTTTTAAAAAATCCAACTAAATTTACTCGTCTTGGAGGTCGCCTTCCCAAGGGCATCCTGCTCTTGGGACCTCCAGGCACCGGCAAAACCCTATTGGCGAGAGCGGCAGCTGGCGAAGCGCAGGTGCCGTTCTTCTCAATAAACGGTTCGGAATTTGTAGAGTTATTTGTTGGCGTGGGGGCGGCTCGGGTGCGCGATCTCTTTGATCAAGCCCGCAAGCATGCCCCGTGTATCTTATTTATTGATGAGATCGACGCGCTTGGAAAATCCCGTGCCTTTGGTCTTGTCGGTTCAGGAGGCAATGACGAAAAGGAACAGACGCTAAATCAGCTATTGGCCGAAATGGATGGTTTTGACTCGTCAGAGGGCGTGGTCTTACTTGCGGCCACTAATCGGCCTGAAATTCTGGATCCGGCGCTGTTGCGCGCCGGCCGCTTTGATCGTCAAATTATTTTAGGCAATCCTGATCAAGCCGGTCGTCTGCAAATACTTAAAGTTCATTCAAAGAAAATAAAATTGCACTCCGATTTGGATCTGACTCACGTGGCGTCCTTTACGTCTGGGTTTTCGGGGGCCGATTTGGCCAATTTAGTCAATGAGGCGGCATTAGTCGCCACCAGAAGAGGAGCGGATTCGGTGACTGAGCAGGACTTCTCCGCGGCGGTTGAGCGTATAGTGGCAGGACTTGAGAAGAAGTCGAAAGTTATGAATGAAGCTGAGAAGCGCCGAATTGCCTATCACGAAATTGGGCATGCGACTGTGGCCCTATCCCTCAATACTTTAGATAAAGTCCATAAAGTCAGCATTATTCCAAGAGGCATGGGAGCTCTGGGTTATACAATGCAAAGGCCCACCGAGGATCGATATGTTTTGGATGAAGATGAACTTCTTTGCAAAATATCGGTGTTCCTTGGTGGAAGAGCTGCGGAAAAGATTCACTTAGGCAAAGTGTCTACTGGCGCCGCCGACGATTTGGCAAAGGCCACCGATGTGGCAAGAGCCATGGTTGCTCAGTTTGGCATGAGCGAACGCCTAGGCCTCACAAGCCTAGAGGGCAAACACGCGCCGTTTTTGCAATCGCCATATGATTACTCGGGCCGAGCGATGAGCGAAAAGATGAGCGGCGAAGTGGATTCGGAGATTAAGATAATTCTCGAGCGAAGTTATCATCGGGCCATGGGGTGTTTGGAGCGAAATGAAAAATTCGTTGCCGAGGCCGCAAAAAAGCTAATTGAGAAGGAAACTCTTGAAGAGAATGAAATCTCCGACCTCTGGATAAAGTACGGGCAGTCCGCCCCACAAGCAAAAGGAGCTTTGAAAAATGCCAAACAAACACATTTTGTTTCGTAATGAGGCCCAGGCAAAACTTTTGAAAGGCGCGTCTACCCTCGCCGATGCCGTGCGAATCACGCTCGGACCGAAGTCACAGAGTGTTCTGATCCAGAAGAAATGGGGTAGGCCTCTAGTGTGCAATGACGGTGTGACCATCGCTAAAGAGGTTGAACTGGAAGACCCAGTTGAAAATCTAGGGGCTGCTATGTTACGTGAAGTGGCTGAGAAAACAGGTGACATCGTTGGCGATGGAACCAGCACGGCCACTATTTTAGCCCACGCCATTTTGACGGAGGGAATTCGAAACATCGTTGCAGGGGCCAGCGCGATCAACATTAGGCATGGCCTGGAAAAAGGGCTCAAAATCGCCGTTGAGGTCATCAAGAATCAGTCTAAGCAAATTGCGACTAAGCAGGAAAAAGCTCAGGTGGCTACAATTTCCGCTCACAATGACCCTTCCATTGGGCAGATGGTCGCCGATGCCGTCGAAAAGGTGGGCCGAGACGGCGTAATAACGGTTGAGGAATCCACTACAACAGAGACACTTATTGAAGTGGTGGAAGGTATGCAATTTGATCGTGGATACATTTCGCCCTACTTCATCACTGATGCCTCAAAGATGGAGGTGATGCTTGAAAAGCCGCAAATTCTGATCCATGACAAAAAAATTAGCTCCATTGAAGGCCTGTTGCCTCTCCTAGAACAAGTGCTTAAGAGCCAAAAACCATTTCTAATAGTGGCGGATGAAGTCGACGGCGAAGCGCTAGCCACCTTGGTTGTTAACAAGATGAGGGGCACATTGCCATGTGCGGCGGTCAAGGCGCCAGGGTTTGGTGATCGACGCAAGGCTATTCTTGAAGATCTGGCCGTTCTCACTGGCGGCAAGGTTATATCCGACGAACTGGGACTCGCTCTCGATAAAGCTTCACTCGCGGATCTTGGGCAAGCCAATCGCGTTACTATTTCGCAGAACGCGACAACCATCATTGGGGGCAGTGGTGAGAAAAAGGCAATTCAAGATCGCATTCAACAAATTCAACATCAATTTGATCATGAAACCAGTCAGTACGACAAAGAAAAGCTAAGAGAGCGTCTTGCGAAACTCACCGGCGGTGTTGCCGTTATTAAGGTTGGAGCTCCTTCGGAATCGGAAATGAAGAGCCGCAAAGAGGCTTTCGATGATGCCATTAACACCACCAAGGCGGCCCTTGCGGAAGGCATTGTTCCCGGAGGAGGCTTGAGCTTGTTACGAGCTGCTGCGGCTATAAAAAAGATTGAAGAGCAAAGCCTAGGCGACGAACGGACGGCTCTCCAGATCTTGCGACATGCTCTTGAGGCTCCCACGCGCCAAATTGCGCTAAATAGCGGTGAAGATGGTGGCGTTGTTGTAAATGAAATGTGCAAAGGCGAAGGGAATCTCGGGTTCGACGCCGCCACCGGAAAATATGTAGATCTCGTTCAGGAGGGCATTGTAGATGCTACAAAGGTTGTTCGCATAGCTTTAGAAAACGCCGTTTCTGTGGCAGGACTGCTCCTTCTCACACAAGCCACCCTCACGGAAGTTGAGGAGAAGCAGAAGCCATCCGCCCTTGAGGCCAGCGCTGCCTTATGATCGGCCTGAGACAAATCGTCTCGGCGTCTTGTTAGTTTGTCTCACTGGGACAATTTCATTGGTCCAGGCGCGCACTTCTCGTTCAGGTCACAGCCTTGGTAGGATGGCATATTCGTTGCTCATTCGTTAAACAACAAATGCAGTTTACTTAAGGGGGGTATGCGGAGGCTTACTTGAGTTCAAAACTGGCTGGTGATGGCGCAGCTCCGTTGGTCTCTTCTTTAGATTACATGGTGGGTCAACAGGCCGTGGAGAGTTTCCTGCAAACAGCCTATGACGCAATCATCATCGTGAACGAGCAAAGAAAAATCGTGTTTGCAAACCGACAGACAAACAACTGGTTTGGATATGAACCTGCGGAACTCGTGGGTCAGACCCTTGAAGTACTGATACCTGAGCGGTTTTGTGCCCAACATATTGAAAAGCACAATGTTTATCTTAAGAACCCCGTATCCCGGCCCATGGGACGAATGCTCAATATCGTGGCGCGAAGAAAGGATGGGAGTGAATTTCCCGCGGACATCTCCCTTTCTCCATTTCAAACGAAACACGGAATTCTCACGACAGCCTTTATCCGCGACATTACTGAATCCAAAAGGCTGGCTGACCAAGAAAGGTTTTTGCTGAAAACCTCTCAGATGCTGTCCGAAACCATCGACTACCAAGAACGTATACAAGGGACTGTCGATGCTATGGTGCCCGAGTTAGCCGACTTATGTGCAATCTATGTTGCAGAAGACGGCAAATTAATTCCTAAAGCCATAGCTCATTCAACCTCAGAGGACTCAGAATTCTTCTGGAATGCAGCAAGAGCCTACTGCGAAGCCGAGCGAAGAGACTCGGCCTTGGGACCAAACTTCGTAATGAGAACTGGCAAACCCCAACTCATTGAAAAACTGGCCGATGACCTGATTGGGCCAGAACTACCGAACAGCGTGTCCTTTGATCAGATTAAAAACCTCAATATCCGCTCCTACATGGCTGTGCCGATGTTTGTACGGGGCCGGCCGATAGGTGTTATTTCATTTTCGCGTGTCGCCCCCAAGAGCTATACTGACAAGGATTTGGCCTTTGCCGAAAGGGTGGCCTTTAGATCCGCATTCGCAATCGACAATTCTAGACTCTACAAGGAAGCTCAGGATTCGATCCGGCTCAGGGAGGATGTGCTTGCCATAGTAAGCCATGATTTGAAAAGTCCACTCGCGACTATAGCAATGAGCAATGATTTAATTAAGGGGGAGCTGCAAAAGTCTCCGGATCAGTCTCAAGTTCAAAAGATGACCGAAATCATTGAACGCTCTGCTAGGCAGATGAATCGTCTTATTACAGATCTATTGGACTTCGCAAAAATTGAGTCCGGCCGACTGTCAGTCGCCCCAGGTGTCTTCTCCGTGAATACATTTATAGAAAATGGGCTGACCATGGTGCAGCACCATGCCAAGAAAAAGGGAATTAGCTTTGAAGTCAATATCCAGGCCGGTTTACCTCTTATCCACTATGATTTGGATCGGATCACGCAAGTGCTCTACAATCTAGTTGGTAACGCAATAAAGTTTTCCCCAGAGAATGGAACCGTAAAAGTTCGGGCTTTGGCGAAGGACTCGGATATTTTGTTCTCCGTTGAAGATGAGGGGCCGGGCATTGCGAAGGAGAATCTCAAGCTCATTTTTGAAAAGTATTGGCAGGTCAGACAAACGGGTGAAACGGGATCAGGTCTCGGACTCTACATTGCCAAACGGATCGTCGAAGCCCATGGTGGCCGCATTTGGGCTGAAAGTGAAATTGGCAATGGCACAAAATGCTATTTTTCATTGCCAACGGCTCATGGTCCCTATGCCAAGACTTAAATTGTCCTCATATCTAGTGAATCTCCTCGTAATGATTGGCGGGGTCAGCTGTTTCTCCGCTTCTTCGGGTCTTCGTGGCAACGATACGTTTTTGCTGCCCGACCAAAATTTCGAGGTTGGCGGTCCGAAAATTCCAAAGAGTCTGAGGTTTAGAAAAATCCTGGAGCGGGTCTATACACCGGCTTTGTCTAAACCTATTTGGCTTGATGGTGAAAATGAATCGCTGAACTATGAGGTTTTAAAATCAGTAATTTTGATGGCCTACGACCACGGCCTAAATCCAAACGATTACCCTCTATACGAAAAAAAGCCTACAGATTTGTGGTTGCGCGATATACTCATAAGTAATACGTACTTAACACTCATCCACGATATGCGCTTTGGCCGGAAGCCGCATTTTCGATTTGATTCACGAAGGGAAGGCAGAAGCGAATTCCTCACCGCACAACTCAGAAGACTGGAATATGGAATTCCGGTTTCGTGGACGTTTCTGGATGACCTGGCACCTTACCATCCACAATACCTCGGGTTAAAACGCGAATACCAGGATAATAAAAACAAAGATTTTTTAGGTACGCTCGAAGTCAACTTGGACCTATGGAGGGCATTGCCACGTGACCTGGGCTCGACTTATTTGCTGGTTATTCTGCCAGAAGCTAAAGCGCAGCTGTATCGAGATGGTCATCTAAAATTCGAAAGCTCAGTGCTCGTTGGCAGCCTTAAAGGACCCACCCCAACAATGATCACGCAGATCAAATCCATAGACACAAATCCAAGCTGGTACATTCCTTCTAAAATAGTACTCGATGAGATTCTTCCAAAGGCCGTCGCTGATTCCAACTACTTGGCTCGCCATGAAATTCGCGTCGAGACAAGAGTGAAAAAGCAAAGTGTGGATTCAACACAAATTGACTGGTCAACCGTCAAGTCTGAGCCACTGCCTTATAGATTTATCCAACAACCCGGACCCAAAAATCCATTGGGACAACTTCGCTTCAATCTGGAAAATCCGTTTGCCATTCACATTCATGACACGCCAGAGAGGCAGCTATTTTTTTCTAATAATAGACTGCGCACGCACGGGTGTTTGAGAATAGACCGAGCTAGGGAATTGGCCGGCTTGTTATCTGGCCCTAACATTGATATCGACGCATTGATAGACGAGATCCCGCCACGTTTTCGTAAAATTCGTCTCCCTAAGCCGATTCCAGTCTACATAGTCTATCTAACGGCCTGGGTGGACGATACAGGAGTACGTTATAGCCAACCCATTTATGGCCCAAAATGAACGAGGGCTCACAACTCATCAATCCGCCCAATTGTTAAAACAATTCGGGCCGAACGTGCTTCCTAGCAGAGACACGAAAAAATTAAGGCATACTTTACTGGGGCTGCTCAGTGAGCCAATGATTCCCTTGTTAATTGCCTGTGCTGTTATTTATTTGTTGTTGGGAGATCTGGCCGAGGGGCTCTTTCTTAGCCTTTCTGTTGGATTTGTCGTTGTTATATTCATAGTGCAACAAAGAAAGGCGGAGCGCGCCCTAGACGCTCTAAGAAGTCTATCCAGTCCAAGGGCCCTAGTGATTCGGGACGGGAAGGAGAGCAGAATTCCAGCGTCCGCCGTTGTCCCTGGTGACATTCTTGTGATTCAAGAGGGAGATCGTATCGCGGCCGACGCAAAGATTCTGACGGCGACTCACCTTTTTATTGATGAGTCACTTTTAACTGGAGAATCCGCAACCGTAAGGAAAAGGGCACTTTTGGAAAACCGGGAGGGCCTGGTCTTTTGCAGCACCTTAGCTGTTAAAGGCCATGGTCTTGCGCGAGTGACAGCTACCGGAATTAAAACTGAAGTGGGAGCCATCGGCAAGACTCTGGAATCTTCATTTTCGGCACCTACACGTTTACAGCTTGAAACGCGGAATTTGGTTCGGATCTTGGGCGCGATGGGCATCGTCTTTTGCAGCCTGATCGCATTGGTGTACGCAGTTACCCGGAATGATTGGCCAAATGGTATTCTGGCCGGACTTGCAGCGGCTATGTCCTTACTTCCTGAAGAGTTCCCGGTTGTCCTGACGATCTTTCTCGCCATGGGTGCCTGGCGCTTGTCCAAACTCAATGTTTTGACCCGCAATCTCGCGGCGATTGAGAACTTAGGCGCCATTACTGCGCTTTGTGTGGATAAAACCGGAACGTTGACACAAAATAAAATGACTGTTCGCACCCTCTTCAGGGACAACTCCGAGGCTGAGCTCAGCTCCGTGGTCCTTCCGGAACCATTTCACGAGGTTCTCGAGTTTGGTGTCCTCGCCAGTCAGCAAAAGCCCTTTGACCCAATGGAATTGGCTATTCACGAAGCCCTAAATGTGAAGTTGGCTGGAACCGAACATGTGCACGGGGATTGGCAGATAGTGGAGGAGTATCCGCTTTCGGATGAACTTCTCGCAATGTCTTGTGTGTGGAAAGGACCGGGTACCACAGAGCTAATGGTGGCTTCAAAAGGGGCGCCCGAAGCCATCTTAGGGCTTTGCCATCTGCCTAAAGGCGAAAGTCGGAGCATACAACTCCATGCCAAAGAAATGGCGGGTCAGGGACTGAGGGTCCTAGGCGTTGCAAGGGCACGGTTTAATTCATCAGATCTCCCGCAAAATCAACATGACTTCGACTTTGAATTCATCGGCCTTATTGGGCTCGAAGACCCCATTCGTCCAGGTGTGGGTTCTGCTATCGCGACTTGCCGATCCGCCGGCGTGCGCGTTCTCATGATCACGGGCGACTATCCAGCCACCGCGCTTAAAATTGCCTCGGAAGCCGGATTGGATTCCACGGCAGGCGTATTGACGGGCGACGAAATTCGAGAGATGAGCGATCTTCTATTTAAGGAACGGCTTAAGTCAGTCAATATTTTTGCCCGCACGATGCCTGAGCAAAAACTTCGTATCGTAAATGCACTTCGGGAAAACGGTGAGGTGGTCGCCATGACTGGTGATGGTGTTAACGATGCTCCTGGTTTGAAGTGGGCGGATATTGGTATTGCTATGGGTGGCAGGGGCACGGACGTCGCACGGGAGGCTTCCGATCTCGTAATTCTAGACGACCAATTTGGTTCGATTGTAAACGGCATCGAACGGGGGCGTCTTATTTATGCAAACATCAAACGAGCGATGGCCTTTATTTTTGCGGTTCATGTGCCGATCGCAGGGCTGACTTTTATTCCGATACTGTTACAATGGCCGCTCCTCCTTTTTCCCGCCCATATCGCGTTTCTTGAATTGATCATCGACCCTGCATGTACTTTAGTGTTTGAAAACGGCAAAGAGGGACCTGATCTCATGAAAAATCCTCCAAGGCCGGCCGGTGAATCAATTTTTTCGTGGCGATTCATTGGCTCGAATTCCATAGCAGGCGCGCTGGTTTTTGGAACTCTAATTGCCGCGACCGTTTTCCTTAAAAACAGAGGTGAAAATATGGAGGTTGTCCGCACCACCATTTTCTTAGCTTTAATCGTGTCAAATTTAGGTTTAATCGCACTGTTTTCTGGTAAATCCAAAAAGTCTGTAATGTGGATCGCGAGTCTTGTGGTCGGATTATGGATCTTGATTTGGTTCCTTCCGTCACTACGCCATATATTTGCGCTAAGCGGTCCCACATTTTCAATCACTTTAACGGGTTTCGTTGTTGCCGGTCTCAGTCTATTTTTGGCGGGACTGTGGAGATTGTGCAATCATTGTGTTGTCGAGGGCCCACGCTAGTAAAGCGCCAGCGATGGCTAGAGCTTGATCTTTTTGTGCGTCCCAAAGGTCACCTTGCGTTCCAACATAATCTGGCCCCGCGCCTTCACTAAAAATCAATGCCGCTGTCCACTCCAATAGCTCATAGGCTGTGGACCAACCGATAACAATTAGAACTACCAAAAATGGGGACCATCGTGAGCCCAGGCGGAACTTCCCGCCAACCAGCTCTTTAAATGGCAAAAAAAGTAAAAGACCAAACAGAAAATGTACAAATCGGTCATAGTGATTTCGCGACCAACCAAAGGCTGAACTGAGTGTAAATCCAAGCATGGAGTCGAGCCAACGGTCATAGGGAGCCAGGGAGTATGTGTAGTGCGCCCCAATATTGTGAATTGAGGCAAAGATAAAAACCATTAAATAGGCAGTTCGGGAGAGACACCCTTTTCGAAATGCGATGATGATCGGGATAAACAGGGCCAATACAAGCAAGTTTTCCAGAACCCAGGCCGAGCGGCTAAAAACCTTTGATCCTAGGATGATCCATTGAAGTAGAAACAAAATATTTAAGGTCCAAAAGGTTTGTTTTCTACTTGGCATGGCCGAACTAAATTTCGCCGGGCTCATTTTGTGTCGCCGAATAAGAAATCTTTGA
>JBFWON010000039.1:0-33765 GCA_050250515.1 Bdellovibrionales bacterium
GCTTGGGTGGAGGCCTTTGATTGTGCTCTTGTCGCGCGCCATTTTACCAAAACCAGTGACTCTCAATTTGGTGAGATTGACTTACCCTATGAAACCAAGGCCCGTATACCCTATCAATCCCTGCGAGTCGATGAATGGGATCGCTTCCATGGCGTGACTGAGAAGGGCTTACCCTTCGTTTTTTCTCGCCAAGGCCAATTTGAATTTTTTGATCAGCTGGACGACTACGACGATGAGACGATCACCATCGCCGGTCGAAGATGGGAAGTGCCGCCCTGGCTAGATTCGGATTCCAAAGTCGACCAATCGGGATTTTGGTCACAGAAATATATCGAAAATGAAACCCGTTTTGACCTCGGCAAAGAGTCGCCCGTATTGCCCGAGGTCTTGCCGCAACTGAAACTGGCAAGATCGCGCGTTCTCGTCATCGGATCGGGCCCTGGACACGACGCCGCCTTTTTGGCCAAAGCTGGCCACCGAGTCACGGCGGTGGATTTTAGCTCAGAGGCCATTGATCGCGCCAAAGTGCGATATCAGGGCATTGAGGACCTCAGTTTTCATCAAGGTGATGCCTTTGATCTTCCGTCAGACTGGACGGGTCAATTTGATTTGGTTTTTGAACACACTTGCTACTGCGCCATTCGGCCCGAGCGGCGAAACGATCTAGTTAAGGTCTGGCGCCGAGTGTTACAGCCGCAAGGTCATCTGTTAGGCGTCTTTTTTGTGATGGAAAAACTCAGCGGCCCCCCCTGGGGCGGCAGCGAGTGGGAACTTCGCGCGCGACTCAAATCCCATTTTAAGTTTCTCTATTGGACCCGATGGCGACACTCGCCCGAAGGCCGTGAGGGTGCCGAGTTAGCCGTCTTTGCCAGACGCTCGTCAGTTTAAATTACCAAGACTTGCAGGGGATCGGATGATCTTCAAATTGCTCGCCGTTTGTGTCTTTTTCTTCGGTGGCATGACCAGCTTTTCAAGGAACGCCAAGTTCTGTCGGATCGTGCGGCCTAAATCTGGACGAGTTCTTGAAATATGCTCACAAACAAACGGATTCAAGTGCCCGATGTCGGCGGCGGCCAATCTCTTTTCGTTTACAGCTTTGACGGTCCTTTTGATTTTCTCGTGAACTGCATATTCCAGGTAAGGCAAGAGTTCTTCCGCACGAGTCGCAGCCACGGGCGAGTAATCCAAAACATCGCGCCCCTCTGGGGGACGACCCGAACTAAACTCTAAGGTCTTTGAGGTCAATCCAAGGCCATAGACATAGGCCATGAAGTAAGTATGGGCTTCTGACTTGGAGCCCTTCGGTAAGGAAAAACGAACGCGATTGATCTCACCACTGGTGATGGGTACGGCAAAGGTCCCAGAGCCAGCGGAAACGATCAATGAGGATGTGCCATTAGCTAAATCGATAGAAGTGAAGACCAGGCCGTCCCGATGGAAAATCGGGCCGATATCAACCTCTTGGCTCGACAGGTAGTTCACCACGGATCGGGCACACTCGTAGGTCAACATTTCGTCGACCGAGGCCGGAGTCGGGGGAGGCATAGAGGGTTGAATCGCCACCGCCCCGCCAATGAGGGCATGTAGGATCTTTTTCCACAAAGAAATCAAAGCTTACCTTTCGGTGCCCCCACTGCATCGCCATTAGAGAGTTCAATATTAGGTCCACCCTGAAAGTAAGCAGGGGCCTCCTTAGAGACTTGGACCGGCTCATTCATTAGCGGGCGTCTAAAAAAAAGACGGGGCCCCCGGTCAGTGAACCAGGGGCCCCAAAATCACCGATTAGATTGACTGTAAGCCGGATTCTGTCGACTGGTCGGAGGGTCGATGGCACTCTCGGTCCAGTTGATGATCATTCGTCTGAGCTTGATTTCTCAATCAAGCTTTGGCGATCAACCCGGAAGACTGGCCCTAGCGCAGGCTACAAATCTTGCGATTTGTTCTCTTCCCTATTTGATCTTGCTCCACGCAGAGTTTGGCTGCTTTCACTCCAGCGGCTCCCCGAAGGCCTCCCGTTCCCGGCCTAAGGCTCAATGCCCTGGACATTCTCTCTGTTCCACTGTTCCTCACCTTACGGCGGAAGGACGTTATCCTTTGCGTTTGCACTAGTGGAGTCCGGACTTTCCTCAAAGGCCTTTAAAGACCCCTGCGATCACCCGTCAATCCAGAAGGTGTTATAGCGTCAAGATTTGATCTTGTAAACGGTGGAGGGACCATTGCCCTCACGAATGATGAGGTCGTGCTCCTCGGCCCATTTGCTAAAGCGCTGAAATGTCACCCGAGGCATATTGAGCACCTGGCGGGCCTGCCTGGCTTTAAAAGCCTGGCCAAGAGGAATCACGTTGGCTAACCGCTCGAAATCAAAACGATATCCTGCTAAAGATCGCCGCTCTAAGGGGACCAAAACGCCGCCCCCTTCCATCATCCTCAGGCGGTATTGGCCAGAGGACTCTTCAATCAGGTAGGGCGCATTGAGTTCTTTTAAAAGGCCGCGCGTTCGGTAGACAATTTGGTGCAGCCTCATAGGAGAACTGAAGACATCGAAGTACTCACCCGGCCAAAGCTCAGAGAACAAGGCCCCAAGAGACCTTGGCGCATAGAAATCGCGCGACAAAACTTCCAAGAGCTCAAGGCACTTTCCCCAATCCAGAATCTTCTCAATGCGGTTTGCCGATAAATCAACAAAGTTTAGTTTGACGTCTGAATCTTGGCCCCACAAATAGGTGTCATGGACAAGACTGAGTGAACCGCCCTCTAAAACTTTTTGTCGGTAGGCTTCAAAGGGCGTACCGAAGACGAGGTGTTCGAAAATCTCTTGGTCGTTTCGAACTCGCAAAAGAAACCGATCGGCTTCGCGCGCGGTTTCCCAATCGCCTTTTTCCGTCGCCAGTTGGCGTAGCTCATGAAAAGGCTCGACAGTCCGAGTTTTAAGACCGTTGGCGATCAATCGCCATTTCGTCACGAAAAATCGATCCATGGTGGGCATGCCCTGCAATAGATCCTCGGCTTCCGTTAAATACTTAAGACCGTCATCAAATCGATCCTGAATAATTTCGACTTGCGCGCGAAGCTCAAGACAGTTGCCATGCAAGCGTCCAAAAGGCTGTTCTTGCACAAGCTCGTCCAAATTGGCCAAGATTTCCTTGGCTTTTTGATACTCACTCGCACCGATTAAGGCGGCCGCCAAGTTGACCCGGCCGACCATCCGCGAGTAGTTGGAAATATCGGATCGAACATACTTTTCTAAATGGGGAACGGCGCCCGCATAATCCCACCGCTTGAAGCTACAAAACGCCTTAAACAAAAGGGCCTCGGGAACCGCATTGGTATCAATCCTCGCCAAAATCTCAGAAGCTTCTCCCGTGATACCCCTTCTTAAGAGTAAAACGGAATACTCCGCCTGTTCAGCTTGACTGGCGGGCTCGAACATTCGACGTCGATTCGAGGGGCGAACAATGGGTGATAGCAGGCGGAGACCTTGAGTCACGAGGCCCACGCGACGACAGATATTTGAAACGGCTAAGCGATAGTTTTGAGGTACCTGCTGTAGATTCAACCGCATCAATTTGGCCGCAACAGCACGGGCCGAGCCTGACCGAATCTGCTCATCACATTCATTTATGAGGGAGGCGTAATCGACGAATGTCCGATTCATGGGTACACCACGCAGGTTAAGGCGGATTCAATTTGTGCCATTATCGGTTCCCCCAGCCTTTTCTCATTATGCACCTGTCTCATGTTAGACCGGAATGGGGACCTTGGAGATTTCTCATATTGATACAAACTTAATTTAGTCGAACGGTGAGGAATGACTGAATATTGAGGCTGTATTTTTTTGGGACACACTCGCCAACCCCAATGGCGCATAGCACTCCCCTTGCCAGTCAAGGGTTCCCTTGCTTAAATCGGCCTATCTATCCAATGGGGCCTTAGCTTAGTTGGTTAAAGCAGCCGGCTCATAACCGGCGGATCCCAGGTTCGAGTCCTGGAGGCCCTACCACTTTGCGATCAAAAAAAATTTTAGGGGTGACTTGAATGAACAAGGACGAAGTTTTGAGTTTTGCCCAACGGGCAATTGATCTGGTGATGGATCGAAGGTCCTATCCCCTTAGCGGCCGCCATCGATCCCCTTTGATCGTCGCCCATCGCGGGGCTTGGAACCAAGGCGACTGCCCAGAAAACAGTATGAGCGCGTTCAGACGGGCCCATCATCTGGGGGCCTGGGGTATTGAGCTCGACGTCAGGTTTACTCAGGACAATGTGCCCCTCATTCAGCACGATCCCAATCTGCAAAGATTATTTGGCCGGCCCGAGGTTGTCGCTGAAACCCCAGCCGCACATTTGCAAAAGGTGGCCCCATCTTTGGCCACACTGAAGCAGGTTCTAGAGCTTAAGGGCCTGCACTTTATGATCGAAATCAAGGTTCCCCTTACCCTTGCTCAGTGGAAAATATTGGAGAGCCACCTCATTGGTCTTAAGCCGGTGCAGGACTATCACTTTTTGACTCTCAATCCGAAAATCGTGGAAGAGTCCCCGTTTGCGCCTGCCGCCAGTTGGATACTCGTTGGCGAAATTCAACTGGCAAAGCTCGTGGAATTGTCTATAGGAAAAGGTTACGGCGGCGTCGCTGGCCACTACTTAACACTAACGAATCGAATGATTCGCCGACTTCACTCCGCCGGACAAAAAACCGGGGTTGGCTTTACTCCCACCAAAAATTTGTTCCAGCGCGAAAAGAATCGCGAAGTCGATTGGGTTTTCACCAATTCAATTGAACAGCTTGTCCGCTAGAGCTCACGTTCCAGGCGCCGACGAATCGAGCGCAACGACTTTTTCTGATCGGGCGAAAGCTTAGGATACTTCATGTTGAGACTTTTCATTTTTTCGACAATGACTTTAGAAACAATGATTCGCGCATTCTCCTTATCGTCAGCCGGTACAATGTACCATGGTGCCGACTTGGTGGAAGTCGCAGCAATGCACTTCTCATAGGCCGACATGTAGTCTTTCCACTGTCCACGCTCAACAATATCGGCTTCGCTGAACTTCCAATTTTTTTCCGGCTGATCGATTCGATCAATAAAGCGGCGACACTGCTCGTCTTTCGACAGGTGCAGAAAAAATTTGAGAATAACGGTTCCATTGTGGACCAAATGGCTTTCTAAACCATTGATCGACCGATAGCGATCCTCCCATAGATGTTTTTGACCAACCGCCCTCGGCGGTAGGTTCTGTGCCTTAAGAATTTCGGGATGCACTCTCACGATGAGAACTTCTTCATAATAGGATCGGTTAAAAATTCCAATACGGCCGCGCTCAGGTAAATCGCGAGTCGTTCGCCATAGAAAATCGTGGGCGAGCTCAGTCGGGCTTGGGTGTTTATAACTAAACACTTGGCAGCCCTGTGGATTCACTCCCGACATCACGTGCCGAATCACACCGTCCTTACCCGCCCCATCCATGGCCTGAAAGATCAAGAGAACCGCGTGTTCGTTGGAGGCATAAAGAAGTCGCTGCAATTCGCTCAATTGACTGACATGATCGGCCAGAAGAGCCTGATAGTGGCTTTTCGATCTATAGACCTCCTTAATCTTAGTTGGCCACTGGGTCAGAGTTACTTTTTGACCTTCACGAACCTGGAATTTGGATAGCTCAATGTTCTTCATTGCCTATTTATGGTATGCGAACCCCTATGACTAGGCATCTGGATTCCCTACGAATTCGATTGAAAAATCTACGTAAGAGCCCAGCCCAGGCTGTCCACGGGTCTCGAGTGCTGGCAAAAGTGGTCCGCGCCGGCCTGCGTTTTTATGACCCTGAACTGACTCGGTTTGAGAAAATAGACCAAGAGATCCGGAAGCGAGCGCGGCGCCTTGCTCAGTATCGGTCCCGGGAGGCCATGGCTGAAATCCGAGACTGGCTACAAAAAAGGGGGGTTCAACTCGCACGGGAGAGCGGCCCGGGTCGGAAACTATCGGTTGAAAAGTCCCGCCGAGTATTGGAACTTCTAGCTTCGATCGAATGCGCTTTGGATCTCTTGGAACAAGAGGGTGGCCAAGGCCATATGAAATGGAAGCCCTTGCGGCGGACGCTCTCGCGCTATCAAAAGAAACCCAAGGGCAATATTCTCCATAAAGTCCGCAAACTGTCCAAACGAATTGAGTATCAGTCACGGTTCTTTCTTTCTGACCTAACCTCCCAGCAGCGAAAGAAGATCAAGCGGATCCACAAAGGGAATGAAGAAATCGGACGCGCCCTTGATCTCGATTCGTTGTCCATTCGGTTTGCCAATTCTGAAGTGCAGAAATTGGCTAAGGCCCAACGTGAAAAAGGACTTAAAAGGATTTCGGATTGTGTGCGCCAGTAACACTCACGGTGGACTGACTTTAGCCAAACAATCCCGACCGATAGGCCCCTTTGGGTCGGCCTTCGCACAAGCGCGATAGTAGATATCGCTTAGGCCCGCTAGGACAGGAAAATTGACCTCTTGATACACCCGCCCAAGGCGGGCATAGGATTTTGACTTTTGCTTACCGCTCGAGAGTTGTCGATGTGCGCTGAGCGACTCCCAAAGGTGAAGAACAAATTGCGAGTCCAGTGATTGACCTTTTCGAGCGGCCAATTGCTCATCAATATGAAGAATTTCTTTCTCGGGAGTGGCCGCCAGCGTCCTCCACGCCGCAATATCCTGAAGCCAGCCGAGGAGTATCTTTTGCGCGGGAGATTCCGCCTTAGGCAATTTCGCAAGCTTTTGGACAAACCCGGCCGCACGATCAAAGTTCTGCGTGGCTCGAAGCGAAACCACCAAATGCAACTTCACCAGGGGATCCGTCTCCGGACGATCTTTGTTGATCTCGTGGAAGGCCTTGCCCTCGATCAAATCCATAGCGCCACCAAACTGCCGGAGAGCACCAAATACGGTGGCCTTGCCCAAAGTAAATGGTGTGACAATTCCTGCCACTTCGGCGTTTGTCGTTTGAAAAACCGGCCCCACTTGGTGAGCGGTATGACAGGCGAAACAACGCCCAATGGCAGAATGCACTTGCTCTTGAGAGCGAGCCAAATTTCCAGCCTTAAAAGCGGCCAAGGCTTGTTCGAACTCAGCTTTCATGTCGACTTGCGCGGATTCAATAAGCGGTTCGGCACCAATGAGCATCTTGCCCTTTTGCACCGGCAAAGCGTGAACCGTCTTGGCCAGGACCTCCAAGTGTCGAGCAATGGCCTTTTGATTTTTTCCGTCTCGATACTCTCTGAGAGAGTAGAAAAAAGGAAATCCGTCGACCAAGGACTGAGACATCGTGCGCATGGTCTTTTGCCAATCCTCAAGTTGTGCACTGACCGAACCGCCCGAGAGCAACATCACCGCAATGACCCAACCTCTCACGCCCGTCTTCATGTTTCCCCCTCAATGAAAATAGGATATCGCAACTCTGACTCTCGTTCGATACAAAAATCAATCGGGGCTGAATGGCTCGTGGGCGGCTGGCCCTGGGACAAAAGACCCCAGTATTATGATGAACAACTAAAGGCACTCGGCATGACTTGTGCTTCCTGACAGCCTCCGGGTGGGGAGGATCATATGTTTCGATTTCTAATATTCAGCGCGGCTCTTACTGCAATTCAAGTCGGGGCACGGACCGTTTCGGATCCGCTCTTTCACTCACAGGCGGGTCAGGAAAATTTGGTTGAGTTCAATCACGTGGTGAAGACTGACTTCAGCACCCTCCAACAGATCCGGGATTTGACGCCGGAAAGCCGACAACTCTACATTCGAAATACTCTTCAACCACTAGCGAAGTTCATATTTGGCCCAGCAACACGCCGCTCGATTGGCGGCCCACAGCGAGACGAATACATCTTGGCGCATTGGACTCGGGCTTACGTGGAAGAATCCGCCGTCTATTTGCCCATTACCTATAAAGCGGTTTGGATTTTGGATAAGAGCTGGGTCACGGGCCGCCAGCTTCGCCTGCCCCTGCCTCTTAGGATATCAGATCTGTTCACTCCTCAGTGGAAGAAGTGCACCGACTCTGCACCCAATCACGCGACGCCCTCTTTCTACTGGTACTTTTGGGATCCAGCCCGACCGGGCTGCGACCATGTGGAAGGTCACCATTACAAAATCGTAGACTTCACCATCGGCACCCGTACTCCAAACGAAGAAAAAAGCTTCCCCGAATACAACCGTCTATTTAATGCCGACGGTTCGATGAGCCTGACATTCGCTTTTGGTTATGTAGAAGATCCCGCGGATCCCTACCCTGATCGGGATTACGATTACGGCGCCAGCCAATACAGAAGTTTTCTAGCCCAAATGCAAAGAGCCTTACCCAGCTGGCGGAACGAGGAAATTTCTTCGGACGAATATCCAGAATCCTTTGTTCGAGCTCGTACCATTGGGCATCGACTCACCGGAGAAATCGGTGGAGTTAAGATCAGAATTAATGTGGTAATGTCGGCCGGAGTAGACCAAATTTATCTCTTCGCCAAAAGTTTTGCCCATGACCATGACGGTTTTTTCTCTTGGATGGGGCATTCTCGCGTGGGAAGTGGATTTGACGCCGATAAATTTCAAAGCCTGCTCGTGATGAAGCCAGACTATTATTCAATTTCAAATCGTTACCAATTGGTTTACTGGGGCGGCTGCAATAGCTACTCCTATTACACTCTGCCATTTTTTCAATTGAAGGCCGCCGCCTCGAACGGAGCGGACCCGACGGGTACCAAGGGTCTCGATATTATCGCCCATGGGCTGCCGAGTTATTTTGCACTCAACGCACGCAACGCGATGGTTTTAGCCAAAGCCTTGTTAAATCCTCCGCCGCGCACAAGTTACCAGTCGATTATTCATGATATCGAACAAGGTGCGCTCTCGATGGGCCGGCATGTTTTGGCTGTTGTCCTAGGTGACGAGGACAATGATTTGGATTTCTAGTCTACACAATGGGCTTTGCGCGCCCGTTCTACGACATTGAAATCGGTCTTCGGACTGAAAAGGGTCAAATCCAAAACGATCTTCTTGGTTTTGCAGTGCAAAAGTTTAAGGGCCACATCGAAGGCCTTTTCACTGGCCTCACAGACCCCCATCTGCTGACGGGAATTAGCAAAAGTCTTGATGAGGACCGAAGACTCTAGCTCACCATCAGTGATTTCAGCTTTTGGCTTCATCTCCTCTGGACATTCAAGCTTGTCACTAATTGCGCCGGGGTAGGGTGAGGCACCCCGTGAGAACTGATTCATCAGCTCAAAATTCTTTTGATCGCGATAGGTGACGAAATCCGCTTCACCCATGTCTTCGATGACAGAAAGATTTAGATTGAGCTGCGGACCTTTCCCCTCTACAAACGTGACTTTCTTGCCGTTGACGATTTGCTTTTCCACGGATTGGATCGAAAAATCTGCAATGTCTATGGCCAATCCAAAGTCACCTAGACCTTGAGGCCCAGTCGACCACCGTAAAAACCATAGTAATCCAATAAGGCTTATTGTGAATACGCCAAAGACAAAACGAACTTTGTCCCTCAGCGGGCTTTCGACTTCTGCCGAATTTTTGTGCCGATCGCCATTCGACATTTTTCTATGACTCCTTTGTCGACAATGAACCCAGCCACCTGGCCGGTCGTCACGGCTGGTCGAAAGCACAGTTGCCGAAATTCTTCGCGGCGATTTCCCCGGCTCTCTAAAACTCCCGCCTTTTGGCAGTGCCGCACAAGATCTCGGCAAGAAGGTCGGCTTTCGAAGTAAACCTGGGCAATTTGCCAGACCAGCAGGGCACCTAATAACATCGAGCCCGTGACACTTATGGCAGTCGCCCTGTTCATTCCTTATTTGACCTGGATCCTGATCCTTTGGACAATAATTACATGACTTCTATGCGACACGTTACTGCCTTAGCGATTGGCCTATTCTTGGCACCCCAAGCCTGGACGGCGGACCTCCCCTACTCGTCGAGCTACCAATGCCTTTACTCTTTGGCCAAACAGTTCAATGAGCTCGAGCTTCCACTGACTTATAGTGCAGACGGTTTTATTGTCTTCGATCAAACCCGATCTGATGGCAAAAAGGGCGTCTACCTGTTCGCGCCTAACTCCGCGTATTTTGCCCCGGTTGAGGAAATGGCCAAAAGCGCCAGTGACGAGAAGAAAGAATTGCTTAAGATTTCGGTTCGATTGGCAGGAGCCAAAAGCGAAGAACCCGTCAAATTTTTCTTTGAGCCCGGCGCAGCCAAACCGAGAGACAGATTCCGATTCTCCGTGGCCAATGAATTCGACCGCGTAATTAACCTAGATCCCGAACCTGCGGATCAAATCAGTCACCTCTTTAGAATGAAGTTAGGCAAGACCATCGGTCTCATTTCTCAGATGAATTTTTCAAGCCGAACACGTGACAACCCCGAGCTGAAAACAGCTTGGCGCCAAACCATCCAAGGATGTGCCGACGCCCCAGTGGATTTCCCGCTGCCCCTCGAGGCCGGTCTCGAAACTACCTTTCAACTGCAGATCAAAAAAATCGTACACCATTTGAAGCCATCATTCTTCTCTCTCGAATTTTGGCAAGAGTTGGGCCAAAAGCACTTCCCTAAATGGGTGTCATCACGCCTCTAGTTCGCCGGTAGAATATCGGCGTAGGCAAAACCACCGCGAGTCACCGTTTCGCCCAGGCTCCATACCAGGGGATGGCGCCAGCCCGGGCCCTTAAAGACGAAGGTGTGAAATTCTCCATTTTCACCGCACGGATCAATTCCTGGTGGTAAATCGTTGAGAAAACGATCATCGTAAACCCGGCCCGCGAAAGTCGCAGGTAATTTCGCCAGGTCGACACAGGTGATAACCGCACCGATATTAGCTATCATTTCTGCCGAAAGGGTACGCGTATCGACTCCCCATAAAGGGAAGACCGGTTCAAACCCTGTGCCAGCCAGTTGCTTTTCTCGGTATTGTCGAATGTCTTGCAAAAACAGATCGCCGAAACCAAAACTTTCAACCCCCGCCTTGCGCGCCACCTCTATGAATTGGCGCATGCGGTCCTCGTACTGCTCGTTGGAACAGGGATCCGGAAGCGAAATAAAGTGGATGGGCAATCCAATGGCCGCCGCTTGGGCCTTGGCCAATTCCACACGAGTGGAGTGCATGGCCACCCGCCCGTACTTTTCATTAATGGTTGTGAACAACGCCCCAACCGAATAGGCGGAATCCCGCATCAGTTTGGACAACGCGAATGCACTGTCCTTACCCGAACTCCATGACATCCAAAGATTTTTAGTCTTCTTCACGATCGATACCCTGCCAGCTGGCCCACACTTCGTCCACCCGACGTCGTAGAAACTGAACAAATTCCCTTTGATTTTCGCCCAGCGCTTGCAGAAAAACCTGATCGAATTCCTTTAGAAGTTCTGGCCTGGGGGCTCGGTCTTCGTAAAACCATGCCGGAACCTCTGGCAACTTCACACTTGGGCGCTTCAAGCGCTCCAAAAGTTGCATCCACAAGCTAATCCATCCCAAAACTTTTCGCCGATTGAGCGTTCCATTGTGCAGGCGGAGCTCAACCGTTTTAATTCCGTCCTTTTCCAAAAGGTTGGTGAGGTTGGCGTAAAGGTACCGCCCCGGATTCTCCTCGTCGTTCTTCATCGAGGCAAAAAGCGCTTTTACATCTACGTCCTCAGAAAAGTCGCCGACCTTTCGACCATACATAAGTGTAGCCCAAGAGTCCGCATAGGGATTGGCAATGTTAAGAGCATAGGAGTTGTCCTCCGGATCGAAGTCCGTCATTCGCGAGGGCGACACAAGAAGCCCCAAGTAAGGTTCGATCCTCGCCAAGTTGACTAACAGTGAGCCGAGCTCCGGTCCATGGGGAAGACTGTATCCGAAATGAACGTGCAATCCTGTGCTGCTATTGATGGCTAAGTCCGCTGGAATTTTGTCTTTCAGTTGGTCATAAAAGTTCTCAATTTCTTCAAGCCCGGCCTTGCCTTTCAGCACGGGAGTCACAATTTCCCAACCGCAAGATCCATCATACATGACGTTGTATTTAGAGTAGTCCAAATCCATGCTGATACGGCGATAGGGATGGGGACCGACCACCCGATTGCGCCCGAGAATCTCCCGCGTGACCTTAGTTAACTCTTCTGCCACCGCCGTCCATGCTTTACCGCTTCCTAGAAAGTGGCTGAGTGGCTTGCCCGCGACCTTCTTATTGATCGTTAACTCAATTTCCACCCCAAAGCTTTGGCCACGATTGACCGGCAAACCATAGGACTGATCACCCACTTTCATTTGGAAATTCTCAAATCCCTCTTCGGGTTGATAGTCAAAGACCCCCGCTTGTCGAAACGGCTGTGAAGGTTGACGTTTCTTCACTGAATCACGGAAGCGACTCGCCAGATCCGGCTCGCGATAGTTCAGTGTTCTAAAGAAGCGACTCCCTTGAATCAAAATGTCCTGATGCTTCGGCGTCGAATCCGTAAACTCAACAATAAAGAATCGATCTTTTTTGCCAGGAATTCGGCGGGATCCGCGTCCGATCATCTGGGCATAGAGAATCGGGCTCTCCGTCGGTCGCGTCAGAAAAACGGTCTTGATATCCGGAACGTCCACGCCTGTCGTCATCATTTCGACATTAATCAGAACCGTGATTTCACCCCGCTCAAATTTGTCTTTAATCGCCTGTTGGTGACGAAAGGGCATTTGCGAATGGACGATCTCGACCGGAATCGTTGAGTCCGCTTGGCGAATGCCTTCCTTCAATCGTCGACAGTGTTCAATGTTGACTGCAAAAATGAGGGTCTTGCCCCACTTGGCTAAGCTGTCGACCAAAGTTTTAATAATGAGTTGGTTGCGTGTTTCCTCTTCGGCCAAAGCCATGTAGCTGTCTTTGGTAATGACCCCGTCGCGCATTTTAAAATGCCATTCGAAGCCCGTGTCGATCGTCGAGGCAAGAACAGGCTCGGCCAGATATTTCTCGCGAATCAGGTGGCCAAGGGAAATTTCCGGTTCGATGATGGAATCATTGTGCTCAGTCGGAGTGGCCGTTAAGCCAATGACCGGAATTCGGTGCTGTTTACAAAGTCGAAAGAGCTTCCCGTACATGTTGTTGGCATGAGTCCCAGAGTTGTACTTTTTGACTCCCCAATGAACTTCGTCAATGACTACCGCGGAGACTTGGGGCATTCGAGTCGAGAAAAAGGGAAGATTTCGATCGAAGCTGTGAATGCTTGTATAGGTCAGCCGGCCCAACCGACCTTTTCCCTCACATGTATCCAGGAATCTTAAGACTTCGCCGTCTCCTCGGAATCTCTGAGGCTTCAATTTAAGTCCTCGCCCATGCCGCTTATAAAAGTCCGCCCCAGCCTGGTAGAGCAATCGCCAATCTTTGGATAGCCAAAGCACCCGATGGGACGGCTGCTTAAGGTGTGAGGCCAACGCGTCGTTAGCGATTTTTGTTTTCCCTCCACCGGTTGCCACGACCACCGTAGCCGAGGTTCGACTTGTCATCGCTTGGAAAACTTTTTTCGAGAGGTCGGCTTGGTAGGGCCGCTCCTCTTGCTTTACTTTGGGGATAGAAAAGAAGGCCGCCTTCAAGTTGCGGCGAAATTCATCTTCTTTTCCCGATTTTTCCTCTTGAGCGACCTCAATGGCATCGGCCACGTCCCGATCTTGAAACTCTAAAATTTGTTTGATCAGGCCCGCTTTCGGACTTGAAAGACGAATCGGGTCTTCGTCATCCTTGTTGGCATTGTTGTTTCGCGCCACTTTTTTCAGCTGGGTAAGGTTCATGGCCTTCAGCTGAGCTGATAAACGTTGGGACTTAGTATTCGCTGATGGCATTGCGCACCGCCTGTCCAAAAATCTGCATCTGTGTTGGAATGAGACCAAGTTGCTTTCTTAGCCTGTAGGAAATTTCGATTTGCACACCTTTCTCCTGGCTTCGATTAACAATATTAAGTGGATCTAGGCCCGGGAACCGACCTGTCGGATTCGGTTCCGTTTGAGAGATAAGGCCCGTTTCTTTTAAGTTCACAAAAATGAGATCTTTCAAACGATCGTTCAAACCGCCCAGAGCCACCCAATTCCGCTCTCGTTCCTTAAATCCATGAACAGTTACACAAATCCTGCAACTTTCCACCAAGGCGACTGCCTTGGGTTCATCAAAGAGATGGCTCGACAAATGAAGGTTCGTAAAGTTACCTGATTCCTTTATCCCCTCGAATTTATAAAGACTGTGCCGTTGGCCGGCGATCTGGGCCGCTATCGCACTGGTTTGATATTCAATCTTGCCCCCATGAATGGCCAATACCGAGCACTCAGAGTCCCGTTTATTAACTAGGATCCGATAGTCGAGATCTTCACGCTCTGTGGCCGCAAGTTCTGCAAAATTTTGATAGGGCATCTACTGAGGATAAGGGGACTGCTCGGCAGAGTCCCTTAGTTTTTTTGCCATAGTCTCCCGCTTCCACCGCTCGATTAACGGGAGACAATCTATACAGGCATTCATCACATCAACGCAGCGCTCTTTATAAAAGTGATGGAAACAAAAGTACTCTATGCGCCGAACCCCTAATTTTCGAGTCAGATCGTAATCGTGATCACCGGCCCGGACTAGACCAAGGTGAAGTCCGAAGCTGAGGCCAAAACATACGGCAGAAAACACCCACACCGCCCGCTTGGGCCACCACTTTTTCCATGGGATGAAAGACGCAAGAATGGCGGAAACAAGCACGGCGACCGAAGTGAGAATCAACAAGACGCCGACTCCCCACGCTCCAAGAGCTAAGCCTCCAGCATTTTGAGGCATCAGCAAAAAGAGGCCCATGCGCATCACCAAGACACCGATCGTGGGGGCCACTAGTTTAGAAGGTAGGAGTCGCATCTTCTTATCCTCTCCATTCTCTCGCGTTTTTAAAAGGATCTTCAGCTCAAAATTTCCCCAAAAGCCTCCTTTTGAGGCAATTTTCCTCAACCTCCACACGAGGAGTGCACCTCAGATGGTAATGAAATGGCACCAGGATTGCTCATTCTGGAACCACAACGAAAGACCAAAGGGAGGACCGATGAGTCCATCATCTAGCGCCGCAGAGCCACGTCAGTCCCAGTACACCCGCAATCAAGAGCAAAGTTCCAAGTCACTCCTGATAATTGAAGATGATCTTTCGATTATCGATTTTCTTGAAACCGTTCTGGATAATATTCGACCAGGACTTGAATGGGATTATGCCACGACTGGCGAACAAGGCCTCCAGTTGATTCAGGATCGTTCTAAGGCCGGATTTTCACCACCTTATGATTTGGTGATCGCCGACATATTTTTAGGCGGAGAACTCACGGGTTTTGATTCCTGGCTTGAATGCCTCGAAGAGTTCCCACATATGCCGTTTGTTATGACCTCATCCATTTCGGTGGATCGATATTTGAGCATATTAAACGGGTTTGCCCAAAGTCCCTCTTATTTGCCCAAACCCCTTACGGTTGGGAGCTGCAGAAATGTTCTGGAAGAGTACATCTAAGACATCAGCAAAGGAGAGCGAAATGATCGCGCGATATGTTTCACAGGACACAGATTGGACCGAGAGCATGAAATCGGCGGTTCGAGATCGAATCATTGAGCCCGTTCGCCATCATCTGGCCAACGAAAACTTCGAAATTAGTGTGCACCTAGGAGTGGAGCGAAAACGGATGGCCTCGCGCAAGCCCAAGTTCGAACTCTGGGTCGTCCTGCAAACCTTCGACGGGCAAGGAAACAAAATCGTACGACGTGAAGGAGAGACCTTTATGAAGCTCGTCCACGACGTGGGCTCTACCCTTAAAAATCAAGTGGATCGGACCAAACGCAAGGCGCAAAACCGACATCCACATCATTCATCGCTGAGCTTGGTCAGCCAGAATATGGCGATAGAGGAGTCAGTATGAAATACGGTTGGATTTGGTTGCTTGAACTGATTTTCGATGGACTCAATGGTCTGGTGACTCTCTTGCTAGCTCCTTTCGGTCTAGCTGTGGCGTTGATGTTTGTCGGGGCCACATTTTTGCTTCGAGCAAAACTAAAATTGATCGATCGAATTTACGAGCAGCGATGGCAACCCGAGCAAAGCCAAGGGGCATAAGGATCGCCCTTATCACTGGCGCCTCTACGGGTGTGGGTCGCGCGTGTGCAGAGCGCCTTTTGGATGAGGGCTATTTTGTCATTTTGACCGCGCGTAAGGAATCCCTCTTTCGACTGTCCTCAAGCCCATTCCTGCGCCGGCACACTAACTATTGGATTCGTCCGCTCGATGTGCGTAAGTCGGCGGATCGAGTGACCCTGATGACTGAAATTGAAAAAGATCTCGGATGCCTAGATATTTTGATTAATAACGCCGGGGTTGTCTATCGGGCTCCCGTGGAACTCGCCACCGAATTCGAGATGCAAGATCAAATGAGCGTGAATTTTAGCGGCCCGGTCTTTTTGATTCAAGCTGCCCTTCCTTTGTTACGCAAAAGTGCCAGGGCCCAAATAGTCAATATCTCCTCGGCCTCCGCCTTCATCGCAGTCCCTAGCATGGGTCTTTATGCGGCTTCGAAGCGCGCCCTGGAAGGGGCAAGCGAGGCTCTTTGGCATGAACTTTCCCCCTGGAACATCCCAGTCACTTTGGTGGAGCCTGGATTCTTAGACTCTAAGGCTTATCGAGGTTCAAGAAACTCAATAGGGCTCGCTCGCTCCCACAACGCCGAGGTTGAAGAAATATATAGACAAGAGACTCTTACGGTCTCTGGCCTTATAAAACGCGCCAGCGAACTTTCTGAAACTGGTCCAGTCGAGATCGCCAATACGGTTTTAAAGATTCTTGAAAACAAAGCGCCCCCTCTTAGAGTCACGGCTACCTTAGATGCCAAGGCCCTCGTCTTTCTCCGCCGAGCTCTTCCGGGATCTCAATTCGAGAAGTTTATTCGCCTCTGTTTAAATGTTTTGAGTGGATTTAAAAACCATCGTCGGCAGTTAAAATTGGACAGAGCAAGTACACTTTAGTATACAAATTAAATGGATAGCATAGAGATCCCTCCTGAAATTCGATCACGATACCTTGAACGACGGCAGCGTGATCTCGAAATTTTGCAAGGGGCCCTTCAACGTAAGTCTTTTGATGAGTTCAAAAGGATTGGCCACCAACTCAAGGGAAATGCGGCCTCGTTCGGATACTTAGAGTTGGCGGATATCGCCGTGGCTATGGAAAAGGCGGCCGCGGCTTCAAATGCCCAGGAAGCGGCGCAAGTCCTCAATCGATTTCTTTCCTGGCTTCGGTCCGCCTGTCACTAATCGTTAATGGGTGGTCCCACCGAATGCTTCGTCGTGCATATCCTTAACTCTACGGTAGAGAGTCTTTCGATCCACACCCAAGTCTTTTGCGGTGCGATCCTTAGCACCATTGTTAAGCCGTAGCGCAAACTCAATGTAGCGGTTCACAACGTCGTTCAATGGCACGATCTTCGAATCCGGCAAAACAAAACGTCCGTCAGTCGAAATATCAATCTCCTCGTGCGCGACGCCCAAGCCTGCCGAAGCGTCTTCTTCAAATTTCAAATCACTGAGTCCTATGTTCGAGCCACGACAAAGTACGACCGCGCGCTCAATTACATTTTCAAGTTCCCGCACATTTCCACGCCAGGGATTCTTCAAAAGGAATTCGATGGCTTCCTTCGAAAATCCTTTTACATCTATGGAATTCAAAGCCGCATGTTTCTTCAAGAAATACTCGGACAATGGCAAAATGTCTTCCTGACGCTCTCGCAGGGGCGGCAGCACAATCGGAATCACATTTAAACGAAAGAACAGATCTTCTCTAAACCGTCCCTCTTTAACTTCCACGCGAAGATTTTTATGGGTTGCTGAAATCACCCGCACATCCACCGTGCGCACATGGTTCTCTCCAATGCGTTTGATTTTTCTTTCCTGCAAAACCCTCAACAACTTGGCTTGCAACGGCAAGCTCAGGTCTCCGATTTCATCCAAAAACAAAGTGCCGCCTGAAGCCTCTTCAAAAAGACCAATTCGTTTTTCGATCGCGCCCGTAAAAGATCCTTTGGCGTAACCAAAGAGCTCAGCCTCCAAAAGAGTTTCCGGTATGGCCGAGCAGTTGATCGCTACAAACTGACCTTTTCGGCGGGAACCAAAAGAATGAACCGCTCGAGCGATGACCTCTTTTCCTGATCCGCTTTCTCCCATGATAAGAACATGGGCCGCGCTGTTGGCCACTCGCTTGGCCAGATCCAGAGCCCGCGTGAATTTCACGCTCTTTCCAATGATGCCCCCACCCTGATCCGAGTTGGATACCACGGATCGAAGCGCCTGATTTTCAGCTTGTATTCGACTGAAGTGGAGGGCTCGCTCCACCGAGACCTGGAGTTGCGGAAAGTGCAGAGGTTTCACCACGAAGTCATAGGCTCCAGCCCCAATCGCCCGCAAAGCCACTTCAACCCCGCGCATGGCCGTCATAATAATGATCGGTGTCTTGAGTCCGGCCTCGATTAGCTCGGTGGTCAAATCCACTCCGCTTTTTTTGGGGAGCCTTAGGTCCGAAAGAATCACGTCGAAATTCACCGACTTTTCTAGAATCGACGAGATCGCAGACTCCGCATCATCGAACAAAACAACTTCGAAACCTTTCGGTCTAAAAAATCCTACAACAAGATCCTGGGTGTCCGGATCATCATCAATGACGGCTAATCTGGGCTTTGTTTCTTTGATCATGGCGCCCTTTCTAGCATAGGTACGATAATACCCCAATCAAAAAGTGGAGAGTTTCCCCATAAGCACCTTGTCATGTGATTTTTTCCACGTCAGTGATGATTTGCCCCGCCTGCGGGTCGGAATGAAGATTGCTAATGAATCTGTACATGCCGATTGGGCAAACTGGAGGCAGAATGTTGAGGGCCGCGATTTTGTTCTTTGTGCTTGGCTTAGTGGCTATTTTCTTCGGAGCCGGCCAAATCGCTGGAGTCTCACTGGCCACCGGAAAGCTTTTGCTCGGTCTATTTCTAATTTTAGCTGTGATTAGTTTAATCATGAGTTTGATTGGAGGTCGCAAGAAACCAACCTTACCTTAGTTCCCCCCACCCATCATCCCATCCCAAAGAGCTCAGGGAACTCCTGGGCTCTTTTCTTTCAATCAAATTTTTTATTTGCGAATCGAATTCGCCACCGCAAGAAACAGCAGAACTAACACAGCAGCTATTATGAAAAGGTTGAATAGCACCTGCCCTGCCTTTAATCCAAAGCCCGCAGTAAACTGCGGAATCAGAATGGAAATGGTCGCCGCCAAGAAGAGAGCAATTGAGGCCAAAACAAATTCTAAGTTGTGTTCCTGGGCATAGTGAAAGATTTTTCGATTCGGTAGCTTACCCGCAGATGCCATTGGTTGCCTCCAATCAGACAACCTCAACTGCAGAATTTCGGCCAACTTTCATAAAACTTTCGACGGCGTGTATTAGGTCCCGCTCTGTAACCGGCTTCGTAATCTGTCCATCCAGGCCGGCCGCCAGGCACTCCCTTCGCTCTTCTTCCAGGGCATGGGCCGTCAGTGCGACGATCGGGGTTGTAATTCCCAAAGAGCGCAAATGCCTTGTCGCTGTCTTCCCATCCATTTCGGGAATTTGCACATCCATTAAAATGAGATCCCATCCAGCCTCTTGGCCCCGTTCGACCGCGGCGAGGCCGTCCGCAACCACCTCGACCTGCGCTCCCGACCCAGCCAGAAAAAGTTCAAAAATCTCCTGATTGTCAGGTGAATCCTCGACAAGCAGGATGCGTTTGCCCGCCAAGCTTGGTAACGAAATTTTTAGATCGCGATTTTCCTCTAGGATTTTGTCCTCAAAAGATTCAGGTCGAATGATCGCCGATCCGACCACTGGGGAGTACGGAATCGCGACCTCAAAAACACTGCCCTGCCCTTGAGCCGAACGAATAAGTCGCACGCCTCCCCCCAATTCATTGGCAATTCGCATGGCAAGTGCCAGCCCTAAACCTGTGCCTCCATATCGCCGAGTGGCGCTGTCTTCGACCTGAGAAAAGGGATCAAACAATCGACTTTGATCGCGGGGAGAAATCCCGATACCCGTATCTTCAACATAGAAAATAAACTCAGGTGGGCCTCCATCCGCCACGCGGTCTCCCATCGACAATGTGACCGAGCCACCCGCACCCGTGAACTTGATGGAATTCTCAATCAGGTTTAATAGAATTTGTTTAACACGAAGGTCATCGACGAAAGTGATCGCCGGGATAGGTCCCGAGATCAATATTTTGAAGCGAATTCCTTTATCTTCGGCCAATGTCTCCGCCACTGAACGCACTTCGTTCAAAACGTGCACCGTGGGGGTCTCCTTATAACATAGTCCCAACTTGCCTCCCTCCAGGCGTGATAAATCTAAGGTTGAATCGATTAAGTTCGTCAAACGATCACCATTGCGACGAATAGCTTGGGTGATTTCCATTCGGCGCTCCTGAGTTAGATGGCGACTCGCCAAAATTTCGGAGTACCCCAACATGGCATTCAGAGGGGTTCGTACCTCATGACTAAAGTTAGAGATAAAAGCCGATTTTGTACGCTTGGAATCGGCCGCAGATTCGATTAGAAATAGCTTATCCAGACAAAGTGCCAACTGCCGTATCGCAAAAATCAGAAACGAAAAATCCGATTCGCGGATATCCCGCTCCAGACAGCCAACCAAAACGGCAGGAGCACCGGCATCATGTCGGGTCGGTACCTGGGCAGCCAACCAGTCGCCCTTGTGGACCCTCGCCTTAAGGACCTGCGAGAACCGTGAGTCCGCGGCGGTTTTTTTGACCAGAATCTGATTGGCCGCAAAAGCAGAATGTAAAAATTTGCGCGAGAGGGTTTCAGGAGGGCGATGCTGAGCCGGACCAAATCCAGCTCGCAAGATCACCTCTCCTTCGAAGTTCGAATTCGCACAATAGATCCAGGCGAAATCCATTCCGGCGTCGCGCAAACAGTCGGCAAAAATCTCAAAAAGCGCTCCACTTTGTTGGGCCTCAGCCATGGACATGGCCGTGCGATCTCGTAGACGTACGGCCTCAATCTCTGAGTCAGAATCCGAATTTAACACAAGCACTAGTCCCTCCCCACACTATGTGTCTTTTTAAGCCGTAGCTCCTATCGTCCGTCGCCAGGCTTCCAAGTGATCCTTAAACAGCAGTTCCAAACGGCGGCGCATCGACCAATATGTGGCTCCTTCCAAAGACTCATTTATAGTCAGCGTGGCGGAGTTCAGTTTCAAATTCATCAACAGCTGGCCACTGAAGGCCCCCACTTGAAAATAGAGCCAAGAGTCGGACGGACACTTGTCTATAATCCTCTCCAAGAAGGCCACGAGGTCTTTTACTATTGGTTCCGCCATTTTTTTGTCGATGTCGTATTTTAGTTCTGCCATGTCTTCCGTCTTAGCAATTCGAAGACCATAGCCGCTTTGGTTCCAGTTTGGACCCGGAGGCTGAAGAGACGGGGAATTTTGCCTCATTCTCCCCATTTCAGCCCCAAGGCAGCGCTGGGGAGGCCTGGCATGGCCTCTGCAATACTAAAGATCCGAGCTTCACAACAAGGAGACCAACATGAGCGCATCGCCTGAGGCCTTGGCCCAACACATCCCGATCTTGCCCAAAAGCCTTCATATGCAACCCGCCGAAGCGCGGCGAGTTCGTCATGTCCTCGTTATTGACGACGATCACGATTTTGCTGAACTCATGAAGTTTCGTCTTGAAAAGTCAGGCCGGTTTAAAGTGGAGATCGCGCTGGATCCGTTCGAAGCCGCCAATGCATTGGCAGATCACAGATATGACCTTGTCGTAGCCGATTGTGTCCTTCAGGACTGGGACGGCGTTACGACTTTGGAAAATGCCGATCACCTAATCGATGTAGATCCTACGGTCATGGACGAGTGGACCAACATCGATCCGGTGCGCGTGGTGTTTTGCTCCTCTGCGCCCGTTCGCTTATCTGAACTGAAACGAGCCAACCGGCTAAAACACTTCTCCGTCATGGGTTTTTTGCCCAAACTCTCGGGCCTTGACCCCATTTGTCGATCAGTGGAGCAGCTCGCCACTCACTAAATTCTTAGGCGAAAATTCAAGACATAATCTGCAACACGTGCTTTAAATATTTCCTCCGGTAGGGAGGAAATATGAAATTAACTTACGCATCTGTATGTACGGCCCTGCTTATCTTTCTGAGCGCCTGCAGCGGCCCAGAAAAGAAGAGCTCGGAACCCGTTGAATCAATTCCGGCCGAGAAAATGGTGGACTCGACAAAATCGAGTGAACCGTCGGAAGAACCCGTGAAGGCCGCCACTCCTAAGAAAATAGTGAAGAAAGCAAAACCTCCGAAGAAAGGGACGAAAATGTTTGCAGTTATGGATACATCAATGGGTCGAATTAAAATCCAACTTTTTCCCGACAAGGCTCCCAAAACGGTGGACAACTTCGTTGGACTCGCCGAAGGAACGAAGGAGTGGGTAGACCCTAAGACTGGGTCCAAGGAGAAAAAGCCGCTCTACAATGGGACGGTTTTCCACCGAGTCATTAAGCAGTTTATGATCCAGGGCGGCGATCCCTTGGGCAATGGAACGGGTGGTCCCGGTTATAAATTTGGTGATGAGTTTGATCCTGCATTGAAACACTCCAAGCCCGGAATTTTGTCTATGGCCAACGCAGGCCCAGGTACTAATGGTAGCCAGTTCTTCGTCACCGTGGTTCCGACACCGTGGCTGGATGGAAAACATACGATTTTCGGCGAAGTTGTAGAGGGGTTAGACGTGGTCATGAAGATCTCTGAATCCAAGACGGCCCCAGGCGATCGTCCAGTCGAGCCCATCGTCCTCAAATCCGTTAAGATCGAGAGAAAATAGTCTTTCAGTCCAAGAGGCTTTGTTCCGAAAAATATCCTGATGAATAAAGCCTTTATCTGGATCCTAGGTTTATCGGCGCTCATAATCTCTATCACGGGTGCCACCTTTTCCATTATGGGTCTTACCAAGCTATTTGCCGGCGCCCCTATCGCGGTCGGCATAATGGCCGCCGCCCTAGAACTCGCCAAAATGGTGTCGGCGAGCTTCCTCCATCGCAATTGGAAGGGTCTCAACATCATCATGAAGACCTATCTGTCTGTCGCCGTCGGAATTTTAATGTGCATTACGAGTATGGGTATCTTCGGTTACCTAAGCTGGGCTTATCAAAAAACTTCGAGCGAGCTGAAGGATGTGAACACACGCATCCAGTTTCTAGAGTCTGAAGACCGTAAAGTCCAAGGCGAAGTCGAGCGCGTTCAAAAGACAATTGATCAAATTCCAGAAAATCGAATCACCAAGCGGATCGAGACACAAAAGGAACTCGAACCCCATCTTCAACAGCTGCAGAAGCAAGCGATTGAAATCCAAATGAAGATGAGAAATGAAAAACTGAAGGCCAATTCTTACTCGATGGAGATTGGACCCGTCATCTTTGTCGCAGAGTTAATGAAGGCCAACACGGACAACGTGGCTACTTATCTGATTATTCTTTTCGTTATTGTTTTTGATCCGCTGGCGGTCTGCCTAGTACTTGCCACCACCTACGCGGCCACTCATCACGAGGAGCTACTCGCAAGCAGCTCCCCGTCGCGCGCTGGCCATAACGCCGCTTAAGGGCAAGGGCGATAATCACTCTGCGAACGAATATGCTGAACAAGAGCCGACACCGGTAGGGAATGGACCGGATCCTTGTCATACACTCGCTTCATAAAATTTAGATACTCGCGAGCTTGGTAATTCACCACACTCAATCCCATGTACTCACCGTCTATCAAACGAAAGCTGCCAGCACCATCATCTTCGATCACAGCCATTCCTTTGTACTGGCGACCCGATGAGATCACTGTGACACCGACTTCATAGACCCCTGTTGAGCGTTCTTGTGCTACACCATCAACGATAAATTCACCATCGGCGGCGCCCCCAAGGACAGGAACCGCTTTGCTCATCAAAATCGAAGGAATCATCGAGCGAAATTCAGCCGAAGCATCTGCATTCCGATTCAGCTGTCCGTATTGGCCCAACCAGATCGAAGAGATCGTGTTCGATCCCAAACGATTTGTCAGAAGAGCACACATCCCGTTGAACCGATCGAACTCTTCTTTTTCTTCTAAGACGGCCTTGCTAAGCTCCAGAGTCTCTTGCACCCAAGCGCTGGCCGGATGAACTGATTGAGTCGACGCCCAGACGGGAGCCCCAACCAAAAATAGTAGAATCATTGCCATAAATTTCATAAATCCCCCTTCTTGATTGGAAAATTATGGGCAAGACCTCAGTCGGGGGCAACTGGACCATAGTCTAGATAGCAAAAAGGCCACCTTACTCAGGCAGCCCTTTCGCCAATCAAGTATCTTGCGCGAACAGATTCAATTACCAACGACGTCGGTAATGATAGACGCGGTAACCGCGAACGGGCGGTGCCACGGCATAGGGAGCCACGATCACTCGACGGCGGCGGGGCACCCCATAAATCACAGGAGGCTGGGAATACACAACCGGAGGCTGAGCATATGTCACCGCCGGCGGAACCGCATAAACATAGCTCTGGCCAGGTACGCCCAAGTATGGGTCACAATAGGGGTCAGCATAATATCCAGCTCCGTAACTGTAGTACTGAGCTTGGTGAACTAACGCGGGCTCCATGCTTGTACCGATCGCCGGACTTACTAAACCACCTTTATCATAGTGAGTTCCAACATCGGCCGTTTTATCAAAGCCGGTCGTTGGCGAAAGCGGTTTAATGTCCGTAATGTGACCCGGCTCTTTAAGAACTTCGGCGCCAGACAATCGTTGATCATCGAGGGCCAGCACTTCAAGGGGAATCCATTGGCCATCGACAAGCATTTCGCCGGAACCATCCGCTTCGCTGACGCGAACGGTGAGAATCTGCTCAGATTGAGTTGTCGTACCGGGATCCTTGCCCAAACCACCGCCTGGCTCTACGGCGATGCGATCGACACCGTACACAGTATCAACCGGAGCTTTGTAACGAGCCAAACCGCTCGTCGCACTAACCGGAATCAAATTTTCAATATTCTGTGTGGGGGGTGGAACGGTGGGTTGGGGTCCACCGATTGGGGGTGGAAATGTCCAACCAGCCAAGGCAGAAGCAGAAAAACCTGCAACGAACATAAGCGCAGCAAAATTCGTTTTATTCATTGTCTTCCTCCAAAGATTCGTTTCGAAGGAACTTGTATGCAAAAGAAAAACCGCCGGCAAGTGCGGCGGTTTCAACTTGTGAACGTTACCTGAATTAGAGTTTTTTACAGGGCAATCTGCCCCGCTATTACTCTATAAAAGCTTTTAGTTTGTTGCTGCGGCTGGGATGGCGCAGCTTGCGTAAGGCTTTCGCCTCGATCTGTCGAATACGCTCCCGCGTGACGTTGAAATCTTGCCCCACTTCTTCGAGTGTATGGTCGCTTTCTTCCCCAATTCCAAAACGCATACGAAGAACTTTTTCTTCGCGAGCTGTGAGCGTCGCCAAAACTCGACGGGTCTGTTCCGCCAGATTCAGGTTCACAATGGCCTCGGCCGGGTTGATGACCTTTTTGTCCTCGATAAAATCCCCAAGGTGTGAATCTTCTTCTTCACCCACCGGAGTTTCAAGAGAAATAGGCTCCTTCGCGATCTTGAGGACCTTGCGAACTTTGTCGACTGGCATGTCCATTTTCACTGCGATTTCCTCAGGCGTGGGCTCACGACCCAGCTCTTGCACCAAATAGCGCGAGGTTCGAACCAGCTTATTGATGGTCTCAATCATATGGACCGGAATACGAATCGTGCGGGCTTGATCCGCGATCGCTCGCGTGATGGCCTGACGAATCCACCAAGTGGCATAGGTCGAGAACTTATACCCACGGCGATATTCAAACTTATCCACAGCTTTCATCAACCCGATATTGCCCTCTTGGATCAAATCCAAGAACTGCAATCCGCGGTTGGTGTACTTCTTGGCGATAGACACCACCAAGCGCAAGTTGGCTTCAACCAACTCGGACTTGGCTTTATCAGCTTCGCGCTCACCCTTCCAAATCGCAGTGTAGGTGTCGCGAATCCATTCGAAAGTCATTTCAGTTTCTTTAATCATGCGATCCAGACGCTCTTGCGCGTCGGCCGCCGTCACATAGAAATTTCGAAATTGGTTGTAGGACAAACCACCGGTCTCGCGAGTCATCTTATGGACTTCCTGCTCCGATGTTTCCATGGCCTTAAAACGTTGGGCCATATGATGAATGTCTTTATGGAAAGTCTTTTCTACTGCAATCTTCACACGCTTTCGAAGTTCCGAAAATCGCGAAACTGCATTCTTAAATTTGATGACGATTCGGTTGATGGTCTTACGATTGAAATTGATGCTCTCAAAGTTCTCCATCAATTCAACGTTAATGGTCTCAAGCTCTTTCGAAGCTGCCTGAGCTTCTGGTGAATTGTGGGGAGTCTCTTTAATGATCTGAAACGCCCGTGCGGCCTTTTTCTGGTACTTCTTTACATGGCCGATAAGCTCATGAATTTTTTGAATGTACTCCTGCTCATCGTACTGGGTGTCTTCGTCCTCAAGACCACGGAAAATGGCCTTAACTTTGATTCGACCCTCATCCAAACGTTTACCAAGCTGAACAATCTCATTGGTACCAACGGGGGACATAGTGATAGCGCGCACGATCTCACGCTCGCCATATTCAATCCGACGGGCAATCTCGACCTCGCCCTCACGGGTCAAAAGGGAGACACTTCCCATCTTACGCAGGTAAAGACGAACGGGGTCGTTGGACTTGGCGTCGCCTTCACTCTCTTTTTCTTCTTCTTCTTCGTCCTCTTTGGATTCACGGTCTGGGTCGGAGAGAAAGAATTGATCTTCTTCGTCGTCTTTCTTATTTTCCGACGCATCTGTAAAGACTACACCATTGGTCTCGAGCGCCTGCATGAAGGTGTCGAGGACCGACGGAGCCACGATTTCGGGTGGCAGGAGTTCATTGATCTCTTCAATCGCGATGGCGCCACGCTCTTTAGCCAACTTCACAAATCGCTGAATTTCTTCTTTAATTTGATCTTCTTGCTGCTTAAGCGTGAACTCTTTCAAGCCACCATCATTTTCTTTTTCGGTCGTGTTGTTCGACATGCGGACCTTGCTCCTCGAGCGTTATTGGGGTTAGGAATCTCGGCTTAATGACCTTCGATTCCGTTGGATATTCATGATCTGTTCCAGTTGTTCAAGGGCCTGTGACGAATCAGTTGCCTTTAGGCCCGTCACCAACTCCCGACTCTTTCCCCTTAAATAAAATTCCTTCACTCTTCTAATACAGTCTTTAAGCAAACGGAGAGCCGCCTCATCTGGCAAATCCCGGTAGGGAGCTGCCAAGTGCATGGTCACTGCCTGAGATGGTTCTACTTCCCCCGCCAGCAAAGCTGATAAACTATCAAATTTATTGGGCATCCGTCCATAAACTTCCGCTATTCTTAGGCCCAATTGGCGCCCTCCAGAGTGGCTAAATTGCTCGAGAACCCCACTGGCCAGGGCCTCTTTAAGGTAGACCTCTTTCATCAAGATAACGTTTAAAAGTTCCAGCTCTTGCCTCGGCAAACCCTTCAGATTGATTTTATCGGGGGCTGAGGGCGGCTGAGCCGCTTCCAGACCAGGAGAGCGGCCCTCGGATCCCCCCGAATCCCGCTCTCGGACCTGGGGTTCCTGTCTCGTAATGCTTCGCGCAATTAGGGCGGGGCTGACATCGATCAGACGACTCAGGCTTTCAAGGTAGAGGGATTTCAGCCTCGAATCTGCCACACTTTCCAGAATGGGACCCACTTCGTCCAAAAAACGAACCTTTCCGGTCGGTGAGCCTTTGGACTCAAGCCACATTTCTGTCGTCACGATTTCGAACAGATCATGGGCCGACTCCATAGACCGTCGAAGATCTTCAATAGAGTGCGCCTCAAGATATTCATCCGGGTCCATGTCATCAGGCAACGTCAATCCACCGACTAAGAGCCCCTCGCGCATCAATATCGGAAGGCTGCGACGGGCCGCTGTTTTCCCCGCTTCATCTCCATCGAACATCACTAAAACTTTATTTGTATACTTGTGAATCACCTTGGCGTGCTCGATGGTGAGCGCGGTTCCGAGAGTGGCCACTACATTTTCGACCCCCGCTTTTACCAACGCCAACCAATCCATGTAGCCTTCCACCACCACGACCTGATCGGCCGTGCGAATGAATTTTACTGCGTGGTCCAAGCCATAAAAAACTTTGCCCTTATGGAAGACCAGCGAATCGGGCGAATTCAAATACTTGGGTTGTTGATCGGAACTCAGCACTCGACCGCCAAAACCGAGACAATGTCTGGTCGGAGAAAAAATCGGAAAGATCAATCGATGACGAAAAAAATCGTAGTATCCACTGCTTTCACCTGTACGTTTTCGAACCAAGCCCAACTTTTCAGCAATGGCCATCGGGGCCCCTTGAGTTTCCAGAAAATGAGCCAGCTCAGACCAGTTATCTGGGGCATAGCCCAACTTAAAGGCTCGGACGACCTCTTCACTAAGACCTCGCTTGCGCAAATAATCCTGCACAGGATGAGACGCCGGGGACTCTAAAAGTTTTCGATGAAAAAACTGAGCCGCCAGCGCATTCAATTTGAGCAATGGCTCTTTGTCGCTGCGTTTTTCTAAGCTCGGTCGGTCGGCCTCCGGCAGTGGAAGTCCCGCTCGTTTCGCTAAATACTCAACGGCTTCAGGAAATGTGAGCCCTTGATAATTCTGCACGAAGGAGTAGGCATTCCCCGAAGCCTTGCATCCGAAACAATGATAGACCTGTTTGTCTTCACTGACCGAAAAGCTCGGGGACTTTTCGTTATGAAAGGGGCAAAGTCCCTGATAGTTTCCACCGGTTCGGCGCAGCTGTACATATTGGCCGATCAAATCGACCACACTGTTCGCTTCGCGCACGCGCTCAATGAAATCTTGGGAAAACTTCAACTGCCCCCCAGTCGAAAAATTTTTAAGTGAGCTTGGCTTTCACCATCTCGGAAATCATTTTGCCATCGGCCTGACCGGCCGTTCGCGCCATAACTTCTTTGATCACGGCGCCCATCTGTTTTATCGAGTCCGCCTTCAGATCGCTAATTACAGCGTGCACGATCTCTGACACTTGGGATTCCGACATTTGGGCCGGCAAATACTCTTCAATAATTCCAAGTTCAAATTTCTCTTTGTCGACGAGATCCTGGCGACCCGCCTTTTCATATTCCGCAATGGAGTCCTTACGCTGCTTGGCCATCTTTTTCACCACGCCAAGAACGTCTTGCTCAGTGATTGCGTTCGGCCGCAACTCGATTTCGCGGTTCTTGATCGCCGCTTGTAGAAAACGAATTGCCCCTAGACGGTCCGACTCGCGATTTTTCATCGCGCTCTTCACGTCTTCCATAATTTTATCACGAAGACTCATTCTCAAACCTCTTGCAAATAGAGGCCGCCCAGATTGGGCGGCCAGAGAAAACTAAGGACCTCGACGGTTCTTTTTCAATAGACGCTTACGAGCGGCCATCGACTTTTTCTTGCGTCGAACGCTAGGCTTTTCAAAATGCTCGCGCTTTTTAATTTCCGACAACAAGCCGGATTTTTCGCAGGCTTTTTTGAAACGGCGAAACGCCTGTTCAAAAGCCTCATTGTCGCGAATACGAACAAATGCCACGTGATATCACCTACTTCCTCTGGCTGATAGACTGTTGAGCCGGTCAGGTGTATCAAAGGACGGCCCAATTGAGGAGCTTATTTTTTGAACAATATGGATGTCGACACGCAGTTTATGCGCCAGGCCCTGGATCACGCGAAAGCCGCGGCCCAAGCGGGGGAGGTGCCGGTGGGGGCCCTTCTTGTGAAGGACGGCCAAGTGATCTCCAGTGCCGGCAATGAACGTGAGGCCCTGAAATCTCCCCTCGCCCACGCGGAAATCACAGTGATTTCAAGGGCCAGTCAGGCTCTGGACCGCTGGCGTCTGACGGATTGCACCTTATATGTGACGCTTGAGCCTTGCACGATGTGTGCGGGGGCCATTGTTCAAGCCCGGCTCGCCCGGGTGGTTTATGGCGCCCGCGACCCTAAAGCCGGGGCCGTGGAATCCCTATACCGTGTCTTATCGGATTCAAGGCTCAACCATCGACCCGAAGTCTTGGGGGGCGTCTTAGCCGAGGAATGTGGTCAGATTTTGAGCCGGTTTTTCGCCTCCAGGCGAGGCTAAAATGTTCACAAATTTGTTAGTATCAAATCGATAATTGCTCCTTAAAAATTTATTAAATATCTGCTTTTATTAATTTTTATGCATATTTTGGGCCTCATTTTGTTCACAAATAGGAACAAATTGTTTGCGACTTTGGATGCGTCGAGTTATCTTGATTTCACGGGGTCATGCAGAACGTCAATGAGAAAAACAATCTTCAGGGGGAACCACCAAATGAAACTAACGACAAGTACGACATTGTTATCTTTGACGCTTTGCATGGCCATTTATGGCTTAGACAGCGAGGCCAAACAAAACCGCGGAGGCAAAACCGCGGAAACTGAGACAACAAGCAACCAACGCCGTGGGGGCCGCAACCAAGCCGCATCGACAGAATCCACAACAGCTTCTGCAGATACTCGGCTCCGCGCCAAAGCCGAACTCGTCGACGAGTCCGAGCTCGGCAGCGGCGTGGAGACCGAGACCATTCCCGAGTTTCACGCCGATTACCGAATCAAAAAAGGCGTGCCCGAGTTGAAAGTTCGAGTCGAAAATTTTTCGGTGGGCGAAGTTTTTAATGTCTACCTCGAAGATGTACTGATTGGCTCTGTCACCATAGTACTCGACGGAACCAAGACCGAGGGCGCACTGGATTTCCGTCGCGGCGACTGGCCCGCCAATCTACCTGCGGAACTTACCACTGGAATGATGGTACGAATCGTACAGGGCGAAGCGATTATTTTCGAAGCTCCTTTTGAATCCAAGTAATTGCAACCTAGATCACAACATTGACCACATCTTGAGCTACATCTAAAGACGGCCGGGGCCGCCCCAAAAGGGCGGCCTCTTAAAATTCTGGACGGCTTCCCGCCGATCTGTTACCCCTTGAAATCTTTCGTGTTCCCAGTAGCGGAGAGGTGGCCGAGTGGTTTAAGGCGCACGCCTGGAACGCGTGTGTAGTAGAAATACTACCGTGAGTTCGAATCTCACTCTCTCCGCCAGTTTTTTTGTTTTTCTCACTTTGAGAAAGTTCCAACGAAAAATACATCCCCACAGAAAAACCGGACATAACTTGCCTGACCCTGGTTCCAATCGCATAATTTTAGAATCTGGGGGTAACCATGAAGTGTCCACGATGCCAGGCGAAAACCAAGACGCTCAAAAATCACGATGTCGAAGTGGAAGTCTGCTTAGAGGGTTGTGGTGGAATCTTTTTTGACTGGATGGAGCTAAAAAAGATGGATGAGTCGGCCGAGGCGGACACTCACTTTCTCAGTCAATTGTCTGCCGGCGGTTTTAAAAAGGCGAACCTGGAAACTCGAATGGACTGCCCCAAGTGCCAGGGCATCACGATGATGCGCCGGTTTTGGTCGATTAAAAAATCCGTTGAACTCGATGAATGCGCTAAATGTGGTGGTATCTGGCTGGATGCAGGAGAACTCACTCATCTTCACTCTCTTTACAAGACCGAAGCTGAGCGGCTGAAAGCGGCGGCCGATTACTTTGACCAGTTGTTTGGTGACGATTTTTCCAAGCTAAAGGCCGAGTCTGACAAAGCGGTCGCTTCGAAAATCTCAAAAGTTTTGAAATTTGTTTCCCCCAGTCATTACCTTCGGAAGTTGTCCAACTACAACTGAGTGGCCGTACGAACTCGCCTCACGAACAGGGCCCAAGACAAAAGACCAACTGGATCGATCTTCGTCGAGTCGATTCAAAAAAATTAAGACTCAAAGTGAGAGCCGCCTGGCCCGATGAATAATATAGAATGGATTCGAACAAGAGTTTTTGGACCGCATTCAGCGCGATTAGCGCTGCCGTCGTCGCATTCTTCGCGACATTAGGATGCCAAAGTAATGGCTCCGAGGGATTCTTTTATGGGAGTCTGGGCCGCGAACCAAAACTCATTGTAACGTCCTCAACTTCGGTCACAGCCTCACCGTTCATGCTGGTGCAGTATTCTATCGACGGAGTCTTTGAAAAAGTCTTGTACGACTCTACTTTCGAGAATCGTTTGCTTCGCAGTATGGCGATGATCGATCCCTTTAACTTTCTAATCTCAACAGACACAGTCGACGGAATTCTTCAATACAACGTCTTCAACGGCATCTCCACCTTCGTCGCTAGTGGAAGTCTTTCGGGCAACCTCTTCACCCTTCGTCGTGCGACTAATGGCGACGTCTTCGTGATCGAAACGACATTCATTGAAAGTTTCGATTCCGCCGGCGGACGGATCGGAAATCCACGCATCAACACGACAACCGGCAGCTGTGTGATGAACGGAACTGTTCGCGGCATGGACATTGATTCTTCTGGCACACTCATTGTGGCGAGCCAAGGAAATGATGATCTCCTGTTTTACGACGTGAGCAACCCCAGCAGTACGACTTGTGTGACGGCCAATCAAACCATGGGCAATATTGATCCCATCGGCGTTGTCGCCCATACCGACGGAAGTATCTACGTCGCGACGGCGAACGGAACAGATTCGATTTACCGATTCAATGGCGATGGTAGCGGAAGCGGTACGTCCATTTACACAATGGCCGCCGCCACCAATCCGACCGCAATGATTCAAATGCCAGACGGCAGCTTGCTCATTGCCAATGACGGAAACAATAACATAATCAAAATCGATACGTCGGGTAACGTGGTGGCGTATCCGTTTATCCAAGACGGCTTCACACTTTATGTCCAAGACATGATGATTTTGGAGGCGCCATGAAGTGGCTAAGCCTCCTCATCAGTATTCTCTCTGCCAGTGTCGCCACCGCCAAAGACAATGGCGGCGTTAAAATGCAGCTCTCATTGGGAATGCCTTACCTGACCATCACCAACCCTGACGAGACAAAAGCCAACTATGACGGTCTCGCCGCCTCGGCTCGAGGCTTTATCCCCATCTTCTATGGGGACAAATTTAGAACGGATCTCACTGGGAGCTTTCGATATTTAGATTTCGAAAATAAAGCGAATGGCAGCTCACAAAGTGAGTACGCCAGCTATTTGGGTCCTGGTGCTGGACTGGAACTCACGGTCTACAACATTTACGTCGGCGCCAGCTATTTTTACTACAAGGGAAGGCACACGTCTGTTGGAACGATTTCACATAAAGCAGAATTTCAAATTTCTGGTATGAGTCAATATATCGGTATCCGTTTTGAGTTTGGGCTCGGCGCGCTTGGCCTCAGCTATTCACAAATGAGTGCGAAGGTACCTGGTAGTGCGGTGGGTTTATCCAGCAGTTCCGACTGGGATCAATCGACCCTTTGGCTTCAATTCACCTACAACTTTAAAACGACCACAGGAAAATTTCTCCAGTCGCTATTTGGCAAGTGACGTACTGGACTGCACGATTTGCTCCACTTCTTCATCCGGGAGCCGCCGGGCCTGGGCGCCGTCCTTCATACATTCTTCTCGCTCCATTGGGCCATCTACAGTGTAGAGGTGAGACGCGAACTCAAGGCATGCCCTGGCGGTCATACAGGCCGTCTGCCGGCCCACGGCGAGCT
>JBFWON010000040.1:0-32817 GCA_050250515.1 Bdellovibrionales bacterium
TTATTGCACCCAGTCGAAACGGCCAATAGTACAACCATTAACGTGATCGTGGTTCGCATCCTTGCCCTCCAAGTATCTGCCCTTATATAGTAAGGCGACCTTGGCTCCTTGACAACGTCAGATGTGCCGCTAAAACCACCAGCAGGGGGTGATCGAATGGACCAGGTACCGGAACTTTCGCTCAGAGATTACACACACGGATCTGAAGAAGAAAAATTACGTTTCACGCATAGCCTTTTTGAAGGCCTCAAACTCTACGGATTTATCATCTTGAAAGACCATCCGGTGGATCGCCAACTCCTTAAGAACGCTTACGACTTGAGTGCTAAACTTTTTGCCCTGCCCGAAGAGAAGAAATCCGCCTATGTTGGGCCGTCGGGCGGCGTGCGCGGATACACCCCGTTCGGCAAGGAACATGCGAAGAACAATCCCCTGCCCGATTTGAAAGAGTTTTGGCATGTGGGCCGTGATGTTTCCCCCATGCATCGCCTAAAAGACGCCTTTCCCGACAACATCTGGCCCGAGGAGCTGCCCGAATTTAAAGCGAACTTCCAAAACCTGTTCTCGGCCTTGGACGATACAGGTCGAATCATGCTTCAGGCCCTCACGATTCCCCTCGGCGTCGACAAGGATTTTTTCACTCGCATGACCGATACAGGAAGCTCGATATTACGTTTGCTCCACTACCCTCCGGTGCCCGCCAACACTCCGGCCGGATGCGTTCGAGCAGCGGCCCATGAGGACATCAATTTAATTACTTTATTGGTCAGCGCCTCCGGAGGCGGGCTTGAGCTTTTAACCCGTGAAGGCCAATGGCTCGCCATCGACACCTCCCCCGATAATATTATTGTCGATTCTGGCGATATGTTGGCTCGGATCACGAATCACCTGATTCCAGCGACCACTCATCGCGTGGTGAATCCATCGGGTCCCAATGTTTCGCGCTACTCTATGCCTTTCTTTATGCACCCCAATCCTGACGCGGTTTTGAGCTGCTTGCCCTCTTGTCGCGGGGACAATGTCCGGTATCCGGACATTACCGCCCAAGAGTTCTTGCACGAGCGTTTACGGGAGATTGGCCTACTGTAAGACTCTGCCTCTAAGCGTCAACCGGTAGACATTTGCGATCCCTACCTTGAAAATTTTTCTAATCAAGGGGGGGGATTCATGGTTCGACTGCTTTTTGCTGCCTTAGTGCTTCTGCCGTCATCAAAGGCCCTGGCGGGAGAATGGGATGAAATTCGCCAGGTCGAAATTCGGCCGGTCGAGGACACGCTTTTCGCCACGCCCGTATATGATAACGAGTGTGACGGAAGTCAGGCAAAGGCCTGGCCATCCAGCGAAATTGGCTGGGACGAAATCATCAACATCGGCAAAGAGTTTTGGCAAATCATTGAGGCCAACAAACCCGTCGTCCATGTTGAGCTACCCGTTGCCCATGCGATGCCCCGGGGACTCAACTGCTGGAGCGAACTTGAGTCATGGCAAATCCCTCGCACCCAAAGCTATGAGGTCATATATAAAAACGGTTTTGGCATAAAGGTCGTCACCTTCCGTTTTCGCCTGCAGTTCACCTATGGTGGAAGTCATGCGGGCCGCGGCCGCTACCTCGCCAACGTCAGTGTGCTCGCTTCGCAATTGGATGTGGTCTGGGGCTACACCTTCAATGCTAACGTGGATGTGGCCCGAGCGGTAAATCTGGGTTCAAGCCACGACCCCCTGGCGGGGCTTGAAATGAATTTGCACTGGAACGTAAAAACGGTCCTTAAGGAGTCTGAGAACTCGGTGCACTTCTTTGTTTCCGGCAATGGGGACGTCCAATTCGCTCAATAGCCGTCTCATTCTGAGATCCGACCTGATCAAATGAGGGATGATCTCAAATTTAGGGGATCTGGAAAACAGGTCCCCAAAAATTCCACACTTTTAGCGGAGTTGCCTTAAACTGATACCAAGGGGTGTCTAAGGGATCGAGCTCGTAAAAGGAGTGGACTATGATCCGATTCTTAATTTCTACGGTACTGGCCTTATCAACGCCCGTTGCCTACGTTCATGCAGGCTCACTGGGCGGCACCGATATTCCTGTCGTCGACGACGACGCGGAAAAAAAGAAACAAGAAGAAGAGAAGAAGAAAAAAGAAGAAGAAGCCAAAAAAAATCAGGGCAACAACGGCACCAATATCAACAACAACTCACATATCGGCCAGAACTCGCAAAACAATGGCTCGAACGCGAACAACATGGCGGGGGCGATGCTCATCGCCACTGGGTCAGCGTTATTACCGAATCCCCCAACAACTGCTCAAGGAGCCATGTTGATTGCCATGGGAATCATGGCCCTTATGCAGGGAGCACACGATAAAGACGCGGCCAATGCCTCAGGACTGACTGGTTACAACAGTGCCCTCAACGGCACGGGTGTTAACGAAGGTTCAAAAAATGGAACGGACCCCGGATCAGGAAACTCGGGTTACTCCGAGCAAATCAAAGAAGCGAATAAAAAGTTAGCCGCCGCCGGTTACAAGGTGACGGATCAAGGCTTGGTTCACCCGGATGGAAAGATTACGCCCGCAAGTGCCTTTAGCTCACAATCCGCCTTACAGAATGCCGGCGTTGATCCCAACGTCTTAGCTGAGTTAGACAAAATCAACAAAGCCGTCGCCGACTCGCTGCAAAAGTTCAGTGTGTCCAGCGTCGGCACTGAAGGTGGCGGCGGAGGAGCCGCTACACACGGATATGAGGATCAGAGCGTACAAGACGGAACAGCCGTGGCTGCGGTGGATCCTTTTGCTCTTTCGGATGCACAGAAAAAGGCCCTTGCCGAAGGTAAGACTGTACTGATGGGTGGCGAGCCCATTGGCGTGGCCGGTGCGAATATCTTTGATATGGTCCACAAATGTTATCAAAAGAAGCGAACAGGAAATCAGTTCTTTGAAGAAGGCGGCGGAGTTGGGGCGGTGGCGACGTCGACCAACACCTCCACACAGAATCAGGGCGGAGGAGGATATCAGACCTCGTCTTTAGAGGCTCCGGGCCCCACCGTGAACACCGGTACGAAGAAGCGAGCGCCCGCCAGCAATCTTCGCAATCGCTAATCGAAAAGCCTTACTTCAGCCGCTCCAAAGCGGCTGTTAGCACTTGAATCTGTGCGTTCGAGTCTTCCAATTGGCGTCGGCCCTGCTCGACAATTTCGGCGGGAGCGTTGGCGACAAAATTGGAGTTTTCCAGTCGGCGAGCCAATGAATCCGCCTCACGGGTGAGCTTGTCGATGGTCTTTTGGATGCGCTTCATTTCTTCATCCAGATCCACCAAACCCTCGAGCGGCACGACGACGTCCACTTTAAGATCCTTCACTTGAACCGGCTGGACCGCGCATTTAGTTAGGTCGCCATTCGCATCAATCGTGCACTCCTCAAGACGCGACAGAGTCATCACAAAAGTCTTGTTCTCGCCCAAAATCTTCTGCGATTTTTCATCATTCGGGGCCAATCGAACTTTGATTTTCTCACCGGGCTTAATTCGATTCTCACCCCGAATGTTTCGAATGGCGGCGATTGTTTCTCTTACTAAATCCACCTCGAGAGCCACTTCTTCCGAGGCGAGAGCCAAAAAGGCTCGATCATTTTTCGGATGAGGGTAGGAGGCCTGAGCCGCCATACCCTGACTCAGAGGCAATTTCCCGTAAATTTCCTCCGTGATGTAAGGGGCAAACGGATGCAGCAGTCGCACGATTCGGTCTAAAACATGGGCCAAAACATACTGTGTCGCCGCCTTGGCTTCCGGGTGTCCCTCGGACTGCAAAATGGGTTTGATAAACTCCAAATACCAATCGCAAAAGTAATTCCAGGTGAAGGTATACAAAGCGTTGGCCGCTTCACTGACCTTAAAGGCCTTGAGGTACTGATCGACCTCTTTCTCCACCACCTCGAGCTGATGAATGATCCATTGGTCGGCATCACTCAAATCTGCGCGCTTAGGGAGTTCCATTTTCGCGTCAAAACCTTGCAAAGCATTCAGCGAAAAACGCGTGGCATTCCAAATCTTATTCATGAAATTTCGATAGCCTTCTAACCGCTGAGTCGAAAATTTAAGATCGCGGCCTCCGGCGATCTGAGCCAGCAATGTGTATCGTAGGGCATCGGCCCCATATTGATCGATCAACTGCACCGGATCTTCCGCATTGCCTAAGGACTTGGACATTTTACGGCCTTCCGAATCGCGAATGACTCCGTGAATGTAGACCGTTCGAAACGGAACATCCTTCATGAACTCGAGGCCCATGATGATCATGCGCGCGACCCAGAAGAAAATAATATCAAAACCGGTGACCAGCACTGATGTGGGGTAGAAGGTGGCCAACGCGTCAGTTTTTTCAGGCCATCCCAAAGTAGAAAAAGGCCAAAGGGCTGAGCTAAACCATGTGTCTAAGACATCTTCCTCTTGCTGCAATTTGGCGGATCCACACTTGGAACAAGCGGAAGGATCTTCTTCCGCCACGGTGAACTCGCCACAGTCAGCACACTTCCACGCAGGGATTCGATGACCCCACCAAAGTTGACGAGAAATACACCAATCTTCAATGATGTTCATCCAGTGAAGGTAGGTCTTAGTCCACGACTCGGGCTCAAAGGTGATCGTTCCACTCTCCACCACGCGCTTGGCAGGCTCGGCCAAAGGCGCCATTTTGACAAACCATTGGTCGGATAAAAAAGGCTCCACCACGCAACCCGTGCGGGAGCAATGCCCCACCTTATGGGTGTGCGGTTCGGTCTTGACCAAAAAGCCTTGCGCTTCCAGATCGGCCAACACACGCTTGCGAGCCTCTTGCACTTTCAGTCCTTGATAAGGACCGCCGTGCTCATTGAGTGAACCGTCTTTATTGAGGATATTGATCATCGGCAGCTTGTGCCGAAGACCAACCGCATAGTCATTGAAATCATGCGCTGGTGTGATTTTGACCGCGCCCGAGCCAAACTCTTTGTCGACATAAGAATCCGCCACGATGGGAATCAAGCGATTGGTCAAAGGGAGTTTTACTTTTAGACCGATCCAGGCAGCGTAACGCTCATCCTCCGGGTGAACGGCCACCGCCGTATCGCCCAACATGGTTTCGGGTCGAGTGGTCGCGACTTCCAAAAATCCGGGAGCATCCGCCAGCGGGTAGCGAATATGATAAATCTGACCCTTGATTTCTTTGTGGTCCACTTCCAAGTCGGAAATCGCCGATTCCAGGGCCGGGCTCCAATTGATCAACTTGAGGCCCTTATAAATGAGATCTTTTTTATAAAGTTCAACGAAGACCTTACGAACGGCTTTTGACACACCCGGATCGAGAGTGAAGGTCTGCCGGTCCCAGTCACAGGAATCACCCAGCTCACGCATTTGATCGGCGATGCGTCCACCGTATTGTTCCTTCCACTGCCAAACACGCTCAACAAACTTCTCGCGACCCAAATCGCGACGAGAGACCTGTTCTTTTTTAAGTTCGCGTTCGACTACACTTTGCGTGGCGATTCCGGCATGGTCCATGCCCGGAAGCCAAAGCGCATTGAAGCCCTGCATTCGACGCCAGCGAATCAAAAGATCTTGCACGGAATGGTTCAGCGCATGGCCAAGATGAAGTGAGCCGGTCACATTCGGCGGCGGCAAAATTATGCAGTACGGAGGTTTGGTGGAGCTGTCCTCCGCCCGGAAGGTCCCCGCCTTTAACCACTTTTCATAGTTTTTCTTTTCAACTTCTTTTGGATTGTAACGGTCTGATAGCTCCACGCGGGGAGACTAACACTTTGGCCCTATTCCCGACAAGGTCGCAGACGATAACCAACCCCACGGCTAGATTCGATATCCAAACCGAAGCCTTTGATTTTTTTACGAAGGGCACAGATATGAACGTCGAGCGCTCGGTCACCCGCTTTATGGAGCTTCTTGCGAGCCACGGTCGAATTTGGCGACTTGGCCAGCTCCCGTAGCAGACGCATTTCGGTACTGGTGAGGGCGAGACGGCGCCCCCCTGATTCCACCTGCTGGCGCTCACTGTCAAAAGCCAGGTCAAAATCGGGGTAGTAGCCCCTCAAGCGTTGTGACTTCTTCTCCCAAGCCCGGAGACTGGCTCCCAGAGCCTCCTCCGTCAGTTGTTCTTTGGGCCAACAGGCATCCGCCCCGGCCTCAAAAGCCTCGGCCCAATCCTGCGGACGAAGATCAGACTTAAGCACCAAGATTACGGGCCCAGCCGAATCGCTACTGAGCCACGGCCGCAAAACTTCGGTGTCGGCATCCCAAATGACCAGGTCGGCCGCTTGGCCCGAAGCCGATTGGCGATAGTCAGATCCATCGGCAAACGTAGTTAAATCCACTTGTGATTGACGGGTCTGATTCTCAAGCATTGAAACAATTCGCGGATCTCGGGTGATACAAAATGTTTTCACGATGGGCCTTCCTTGGCTTGGGATTCAATTAAACAAGACTTATTTTGTTATGTCCCGATGTTGAGGTCAATCCCCCCAGCCCTCGGCCCTGATTTTGCATTGTGTTATCTGTGGACGCAGGTTTTACAGGGTGCGACGACTAAGCTTCAAAAGGAGGCTGACCATGAAATGGGTGCGCTCACAAAATGGAATGATTCTAGGGGTCTGCCGGGGCATTGCCCAAAACCTGGACATCCCAGTAGGTCTGTTTCGGTTTGTTTGGATCGTAAGTCTTCTCTTTTTTGGCGTGGGTCTTTGGCTCTACCTGATCCTAGCCATTAGTTTGCCTAGGGAAGATAAACAAATTGAGGCACTAGACGCCAAAGTGTTCGGTGTTTGTTCCCGAGTCGCACTTCGAACCGATTTGGAAGTGGGCGTGGTTCGGTTTATCGCCATTTGCCTGAGCATACTTTCGCTCGGGGCGACGATTGTCGGATACATTGTTCTGCATTTTGTACTCGATCGCCCGGAAAAAGATCAGGCCTCGGCCAGCAGACCCACGACACCACCGGCGACGACATAAACATTTACGTAGCCCTTTTTTTCAAGTTGCTGGGCGAGCTGGCTCGACCGGCGCCCATCCTCACATAGCAACACGATCGGAAAATCGCGGGCCGAAAGCTTGGAAAGTTCGGCCTCAATTTCTTGCTCTTGTACCGTATTGGCCTTCGACAAAAGCTGATCTAAAGAATCACGGCCCGTCCCGTGAACCTTTTGACGAAGATCCCAAAAAACAAATCGACTGGGCGACAAAAAAAGATTTTCAAGCTGAAAAAGTTCAATCTCCACGCTTCAAGCCTTTCCGCTATTGGGCAGACGTTTTTGCATAGAGATCACGGCCGCGGCACCCATGATTCCAAGTCCTGCCGCAATTGAGAAAGGCGACCAAATCCCGAGGTGTTGGTAGAGCGCTCCGCCAGTGGGCGGCCCCAAGATGCGGGCGATGCTTGCCAAACTTTGTGAAACCCCCAAGTTGTTACCTTGGACTTCCGAGTCACTTAGCAAGCTCACACTGCCATGAAGAGAGGGATTGATGAGACCCACCCCAAGCCCAAGAAAAGTCACAGCCACCGCTAAGATGGCTACGCTCGGTGCAAATCCCATGATGGCATAACCGACGGTGGCCAACAAAAATCCGAGAAGTAACAACCGGCTCTCACCAAATTTAGGCAACCACTTGCGAATCAAATAGCCCTGCGTGAACACCAAAATTAAACCGATGTATGCAAAACCAAAGCTCGCTTTGGACAGTGACCAGCCGAACTTATCCTGCACAAATAAGAAAAGCGAGGCTTCGATATGGGCCATGGCAAATCCACTAACAAACACCAGTCCCAAAACCGGTCCCAGCACTGGTTTTTGAAAAGTGGAAAAGATCATTTTGAATCGCGCCGGTCGCGCCCGAACAGCTGCGCCAGGCTTTCGTGTCTCTGGCAAAATCTTGATTGCGGCGAGAAAATTGAGAAAGCAGATACCACCCGCCACCAACGCGGGAAAACTATCGCTGAGAGGAGAAGATAAACCCAACATGATCCCCCAACCGGCCACCGCTCCCCCTAGGGCCGGACCCAGCAAAAAACCGAGACCAAATGCGGCCCCGATCAATCCCATACTTTTGCTTCGACTTTTTTCGTCAGAAATATCGGCCATGTAGGCCATCGCGGTGGAGATATTGCCGCCGAAGAGCCCCGCAAATCCACGAGCCAACATTAAACCCGTGAAGCTGGTGGAAAAGGCAAATGCCGTATGGGCCAAAGCCGATCCCAAAAGACTGATTAAGATAATGGGGCGCCGACCCAGACGATCACTCAGCTGACCCCACACAGGCGCAAAGAGAAACTGTAAGAAGGAATAAACACTCATCAACAGCCCGACCTCTAGTGGCGAGGCGCCAAAATGTTCAGCCAGGTAAGGGTTGAGCGGAATGACGATTCCGAATCCCACCAAGTCCATGAATACCGTAATAAAAATAATGATGATGCGCTTGTCTTTCATAGTCGCTATTCATTACCATTGAAGAACTCACATGCTCACTTGTTTTTTCAAGCTAGTCCTCTCTTCGATTGTGATGGCGGCCGAGTCACCTGAACCGCCGCGGGGCCTTGATTTTCGATTGGATGCGTCGGCGTCGTATTTCTCATCCCAGACCAACTATGCTGCAGGGGGCGGAGGAACCGAAGATCTGCCCAATGGCGGCTACTTCACCGAATACGTCGGGATCTTTAAATACATTCAAGATTTAAACGATAATCATCGCTTGTACGGTGGAATGGCCTTTAGCTTCACCGAGAGTGAGGATGGAACCACAACCCGCTCCAATTCGGGCGTGCGCGAGCTGTTGTTTGGTGGACAGTATTGGGGTTGGGCCTCGGGAAAGTATTTTGTGATTCCGCAGCTCGATGTCGTGTACCCACTCTTTCGCGTCAGTCGAAGCAGCGACGATGCACTTTTGGGTGAGGGCGCCTTAAAGGTCAAAGCCGGTTCCTGGCTGACTTGGACCGCCGGCGACCTTTGGCCCTTTGTCTTTTTAGGCTATGAATACCGGGATGAGGGACGAAGCCACGCCATCCCTTACTCCATTGGAGCTAAATACAAGTTGAGCCCACTTTGGTTTCAACTTGAGTACCGAGGATACGAGCGCCTGTTCGACAACGCCGACACTGAAAATCGCGCCTCCCGCGATGCATTCTTGCGCAAAGTGGATGGCGGGAGCTACCGATACTATTCGCTCAACCCATCGATGAGTGAAGTGGCCGCGCAAGTCGGATTTAGCTTCGGTGCCATCGGAGTTTCGGGCGGAGTCGCCTACACCGTCAACGGCGATAGCGAAGCCCTGGGTTGGACATTCGAAGGCGGTTTGACTTACACGCCTCGAGGCTCAATCAAAGGGGCTAGTCGAGAGCGCCGAATTCCACGACAAGTTCCCATTCGCGCGGAACCCGCAACCCCCGAGCAAAAATTCGATGCGGAAACTCAATTTAAAGAAGAGCAATTCTTTCAGGAAGAAAAGCCGCCCGAGCCAACGGGACCCGAGCGAGTGGAGCCCGAGCGCACGGAACCTACTAAAAATTTAGAGGAAGTGAATATTGAGTCGCCTGCCGGCGCCCAGCCCGATGTGCAACTGCGACCGAAGAAAAAATCTGTGCAGCGTAAAGCCCGCCCTAAGCCAAAGCCCAAGAAGAAGAAAAAGGGACTGGATTTAGACCGCATGATGAAAGAAACCGAAGACAGCTTGAAGGGTCAGTAGTCTCACTATGAGACAGGGAAACTTTGTCCCATTTCCATCAAATATTGAACGATAGTGAGATCACCCTAGCGTAAACGACGTCCGACCCCTATAATTAAAGACGGGAGCAAGGGATTTGGAAGCGGGACTAAACCGCTTCGGGGGAAACGTGCGATTCGTCCTAGTCACGTTGATAACGGCTCTCTTAATCGCTTTCAACTCGTGTGATGGCATTAGGACACCGACAGCTGCTCGATCTATGTCGAGCGTCGGCTTCGATCACACTGGTATTACAAGCAACTGCAATTCCTGTCATGCTCCTGGGCGAACCTTCAATTCTTTTCCGGCCTCCGGCCACCAAGACATCGGCACGCAGGACTGCAGCTCTTGTCACACTCCGACCACATGGTTTTCGAATGTCAATCCACACGGTCCGGGCAAGCCCGTGCCGACGGATTGCTTAAAATGTCATGTCGCTAAACGCCCTACTGACTTTACTGGAATGGCCTCCCTGGTAAGCAACTCGCCCGTTGGGGGATTGTTCGATCACACAGGATTTGGAATGGGTGATTGCGTGACTTGTCACACTTCGGTTCCACAAAATATTGGCGTAGAATGGAAAGGCGGAGTTTTTTCGCACTCTCCAGTTCCATCCACTTGCATCGGGTGTCACCCCGCCGGCGGACCGAGCAATCAATTGCCGAGTGGACCCGTTGGTGCTTCGAAATACGATCACGCCATGGGTGAGTCGGGTGACTGTGCAAAATGTCACTTACAAAATCCGGCCAACGTCGGCCGTACTTGGGCGCAAGCGGCCTTTAATCACTCGCCAACTCCTACGTCCTGCGCCAGCTGCCACGCCAACGGAGCGGCCTATTTAGCCATCGCCGGTCAAATTATGAATCAAATGCGCCATGTGATCACAGGTCTACCCGACTGCGCTCGCTGTCACTCGGCCCGCTCACAAGCCAGTAATTGGGCTTCGTGGGTGGCTGAAACGGGATACCCCAACGGTAGCAATGCGGCTCGCGCTTCACTGGGCGTTTTCCACACCAACTTCGGATCCACGCTGAATACCTGTTCGACTTGTCACACGAATGAGCGCCCCATCGGCCCATCGGGTGCCAGTGGATACAATCACGCCACCGGCGGCGGCATGAACGATTGTGTCGGATGCCACTCGGCCACGGCCTCTAATATTGGAAAAACTTGGGCGGGAGCGAAGACCTCGGATCATACACTGCAAGCCAATTGCACCACTTGTCATGCGACCGGAGCTCAATACGTAGCCATTCGAAACGTGCCCTACAACCAAATGGTCCATACGTTTACCGGTCTTGGAGACTGTAACTCTTGCCACGCTCCACAGGCCTCGGCCAGCAATTGGACAAGTTGGGTGGCCGAGTCCGGCTACACCGCCGGAAGCAATGGCGATCGCGCTCAACTGGGAATATTCCACTCTAAATATGGATCAACCCCTGTAAGTTGCGCCACTTGCCATACAGCCGAGCGGCCGAGCGGCGCTGTCGGAGCCTCGGGCTTCAATCACACAACGGGCGGCGGCACCGGCGACTGCGCCACTTGCCATACGCGTGTTGCCGCTAATATTGGAAAGAGCTGGAAGGGTGCGACGGTCGATCACTCGGGATACACAACATGCTTGAGCTGTCATAGCGGAGATGTGCCGAACGGATATGTACCGAACACGACGAGTGGATTTAATCACGCAGCTCAGTACGGAACGGAGTGCGCCAGTTGCCATACCGTCGTAAAAGCGAATGTCGGTGTCACTTGGGCCAAGGGGTACTTTGACCACGTGAAGGCATTCCCTGATATTTCAACGAATCAGAATATCAATTGTTCGACTTGCCATAACCGCAGATTCGAACATCACAGTACACAGAACTGTTATGCGTGCCACGATACAAGAAGTCCGCGAACCACACTTCCAACGTCCAATGCCAATGGTAATTACGGCGGGTCGTTCTCGAACTAGCCCGTCAGACCTTCACCAAATTTCTTATCGATTTTCACACCGAGGCCCATCAGGAACTTAAAGGGCATCTCGGCTCCGGCAAAAACAAAGACAAAGTCGTTATCGAGCTTCACGACCTCTTCGCCTTTTTTGATTATGACATGATCTTTGTGGATTTCTTGAATGCTGGCGTTGAACCAAATTTTAACTTGGCCCTTGTCGGCTAGGGCCTCGATTCGCTTTTTGTTGTCGTCATTGCATCGATCAAAGACCGGACCGCGAACCAGAAGATGAGTTTGACAATTCATTTTGGGATCACCTAACATTTGAGCGGCTTCGACCCCGGCATTTCCCCCCCCAACCACGACAGCTTTCTTGCCGATGTATTGACGGGGATCGACAAGATTGTAAGCCACTTTGGTTGAATCTTCGCCCGGAACTCCAAGGCGTCGAGGCGAGCCCCGAACGCCCATGCACAGAATCACTTTTTTTGCAGTCATCGGTCCCTCGGAAGTTTCGACCTGAAAAACGTCGCCCTTAGGAGTTAAATTGATAAACCGCACGCCCTCTTTAATATTCACGTGGGCTTTTTGGCGAATGCCACCCCAATAAGATAACAATTCTTCTTTTGAAACTTTATTGGATTTGAACTTGGCTGTGCCAAACATCGGTACTTCGAACGGGTGACTCATCACCACTTTTTGGCGCGGAAAATTGGCCACAGTCCCACCGAAAGAATTTTGTTCTAAAACGATATGGCTTTTCTTTTCCTGAATGGCACACAAACCCGCCGACAGGCCCGCCGGGCCCGCTCCGACAATCAGCAAGTCAAAGTCGGTCTTAGCGGAAGATTTCATATGTTGAATGGCATGGCGAGCGGCTAGGACGCCTTGTTTAGTCGCATTGCGAATCAAGCCCATTCCGCCAAGCTCACCGGCAATGTAAAGGCCCGGCACATTGGTTTCGTAGTCCTTCGACACTCGGGGAATGTCAACCCCTCGAGTTTTGGTCCCAAACACAAGTTTTATCGCACCCATGGGACAGGCGCGCTCGCACTCACCATGGCCGACGCATTTAGTGGGCGCGACCAAGACGGCTCGATGATTCACCATTTGTAAAATGTCGCCCTCGGGACATACTTTCACGCACGAGGTGCAGCCCACACAGATTGCGGGATCAATTTCAGGATGTAGGGTCATGGGCTCATTCATGCCCTTTTTGATATTGTCGCGGATTTTGGCTTGAGCTTTTTCCTCTTTTTCCAGCGACTTTCGAATTCTTGAAAACACATACAAGCCCATCAAAATCAATCCAACGACCGTGACATTTTGACTCAGAAAATGGAGTAAGGACTTTAGTAAGGTCATTCTTAGGAACTTATCGGCATTTCAGCGAGAGAATCGATAGACTCGACTTAGGGCTATGACGATTAGACCTGTTCAAGGTTTCCGAAAATGTTTAAACTGGCCATCATCAAAGGAACGGCGAGAACGCATTGGGAATATACGTCTTTTTTTGGCTACTGATTACATCCTGGTTGGGACTGGAATACTGGGCTCTCAATGGGCATCTGGAATACAGTACGCTGTCTCACCTTCAAAGCATGGGTTACCTGGCCGCGGATATGAAACTCCTCACCAAACCTGGTGGGACCGTAAGCCTTTGGCTGGGATGGATTGGCTTTGGCTTAATGATCATCATGAACCTTTACTCTCTTCGCAAACGAACGGGTGCACTTGGTCAAATGGGATCCTTGCGCTCCTGGCTGAACTTTCATGTTTTTTGCGGCCTGCTTGGCCCAAGCCTTATTCTCTTTCATTCCAATCTGAAAGCTCGAGGAATTGTCGGCATTTCCTTTTGGAGCATGATCATTTCATTCTCGAGTGGCGTCATTGGACGATATTTTTATCTCCAATTGTTGGGCAAGAAAGCCGATTACGATAAGGCCGCCGAGAAATGGATCGAACGTCTGAACAAGGTGCTCGAGTCATCCAAAACCAAAGGGGACGAGGCCCTGATGAAAAACGTGCTGAAAGCCGCCTTACGCCACGCCGGTTGCAATATGGAAGGCACGTCGATCAATCCGTTCTTCGCGGTTTTCTGCTCTCTCATCGGAGATATTCGCATGTATTTTACCGATCCGCGAGCCCCGGTCGGATGGCCGCCCCAATCTCGTCTTTGCTTAGCCCAGTACGCTTTGAATATGCGACGATCTCTTTTTCTGGGGCCCTTTCAAAAAATCATGGGTCTGTGGCATGACTTCCATTTTCCGTTCGCCGTCTTTATGTACATAGCCGCTGTGATTCATGTGATTTCATCTCTGATTTTTCATAAAAGTGTCTAAGTGCCCGTGGCGGGTACGCTCTTCCATAAATGGCGGGCTTTATAAAGCGACGCCGAAATAAACGCCACTTGCACAGTCACATAAATTCCCACCATGGCCGCCCCACCACTTGAAAATCCATAGGAATGAAGTCCCGCCGCGAGAATGAAATTGACTCCATACCAAGCCATAATGACCAACAGGTAGGCCACCGGCGACAATGCGAGCAAGGTGAACGGTTTCACCCAGCCGACAAATCGGGCGTGCAGTAAGGCTAGAAAGCCCATATCGGCAATTAAGGCCCAGGTCTCTTTGGGATCCCAGCCCCAAAAGCGGCCCCAAGAGTAATCGGCCCACACACCGCCGAGAATAATGCCGACCGAGAGAAGAAAACATCCAAGTTGAATCATTCTATAGGCGTAATGAGAATACTCCTTAATAAAAGCGGAGTGATCCCCCGTCCGCCATATCTTGAAAAGTGCCACATTTCCTAAAATCATGGCGATAGTGAAGGCCGCATAGGAAATCGTGATAGTTGTGACATGAGTCGATAGCCAGAAGTTACTGCGCAACACTGCCACAATGGGGTCCATATCAGGACTTAGAATCAGCGGGATTTTTTCTGTGAGCATCAGGATCAGACCCGAACTTATCAGCAGGAAGCCTGAGACCGCGTAATTTTCGTAAAGATAAAATAAGGCCAAGCCAAAGACCACCACCCCCAGCGCCACCCACAACATGGTCGTATACATATTGGTCACCGGGGCAAATTGGGTGATGTAGACACGAAATCCAATTCCCACCATTAGGGGCAAAACCGCGGCCAAATAAAGGCCTGTCGCCAAAGGTTTGGAAATTTTTTTTCGAGTCACGTCGACAACAAAAAGGAGACCGAACAAAATCGAAAGCAGAGCCGCAATCAAAAACGGCCTAAGATTATTATAAAATATCTCCGCGTCTAACTTTTGCAGGTAATGCTTAAATAGGTCTGGTGTTTCTTGCTCACGCGAGAGGCGAACAAGTTCTTGCGCCAGGAGGCCCGCTTGAACCGGATTCTGCTTGATCATCGCGAGGTATTCACCCGCCACCGGGGCCACCTGTGATCCGCTGGCTTGGCCATGGTTATTGTTGAGAAAACTAAAATCAACAGATTGAAGAAAATGATTGCCGTTCATCAGCTGTTGAAGAAGGGCCATTTGGCTAAAGGCCTCCGTCACCGCCTTTTCCGTCGACTTCAGCTTGCCACCCTCTTCTTGCTTCTGCAGCAACGGCTGAGCCAAATTGCCCAACTCGGAGGCGGCCAACTCATTGTATGAGAAAAAACGTTTATCGCGTAAATAACCGAGTCGGGTTCTAAGTTTCACGTCACGAATTTCGACAATGGGAGCCAACTCGGCGCCTTCGGTCGTGGGCAACGCCAGATACAACTGAACGGGGGACATACCCCAGCGGCCATAGCTCCCGATCAAAAACAAAATGGTTTCACGGGCCAAAGAGTCCAGCGGCTTGACCCGACCGTTTTGGGTCACAGCCACCCGGCGGATTTCATCGGTCCCGATCTTAAGCCCCTGAGTCGTCAGCGCACTGAGCGCTTGCTCCGGGCTCATCGATACTGTCGGATGATCCGCCGGCATTTGAGCCAAAGCCAAAGACAGAAATCCTGCCACAATTTGTGCAAAAATCACGCGGGCCTCCGAGCCAATCGACTGCGCATTAGGGTGAAGGTAATAATTCCGATCGAAAGAATAATTCCGCCCGCGTACTTAACAGGGCGGCCCGGATCTCGATTGACAGAAAGGACGGTCACCGGAGGACTACCCGGTTGAAGAGAGTAACTGGCTTGATAGAGTGTATACCCAGCCTCTTTTAAGGGTTCATTCATCGAAATCTTATGTTGAGAGCCATCGCGGTCTAGGGTCACATCACTCTCATAACTCATCGGTGTGGTAGTGCCGGGATAATCGACCTTGGTGAATTTATCGAGCTTAAGTTGAAACGGAAGATCGAGGGATTGATTTTGAAATCCAATCATGACCTGTCGGCCCGCGATTTCAACTTGTCTCGATTCACCTAAAGCTAACCAAAATCCGTCCGTGGCCCCTACGGGTCGAAGAAATATCGCACTCGGGGGCAATCCCATCCCAGGCTCTGGCTTCACAGCCCGCACATCGGTCACCGGCACGCTGCCTAAGACAATGGAGCCGACAAAGATTGTCATCCCCATCCACGGAGTTTCAAAAGCTTCGCCCTCTTTCATTGTTTTACGTCCCACCACTTCGCCGGCTTTGCTTAAGACGATCTCAACTTGCCCGGGATTCTGGGCATCGACATAAAATTCGAGGGTGTTGCCACCGCCCCCCACTCCGGCCGAGGGCATGGTTTCGGCGGGTCCAAGGGCAGATTCAAAGCGAAAGGACAAGCCAAAGCTACCCTCTTTATTCAAACTGAAATCGGGGAATTTGGCGTAGACAATTTCACGCTGTGATTTTCCGTCTTTGGTTAAGCGCAAATCAAGGGCCGGATTGGGTGGAGCGCCGGGCTCAGGGTTGTCGGCAATCTTGTTTTCCATCACGACCGCCGAGCGAAAAAGCTGCTCGACTTTGACCTGAATGCCTTTGACTTCCAATTGCGTACCGGCGCCTTTGATGGGGACTGATTTTAAAACTTCACCAGAAGCCTTTTCCGAAATCACCAGTTTAGATTCACTCGCGACTGATCGACTTTTTTGCACTTTCTTACGCGCTTGGGGTGCGGCTTCAGGCGCGGGACCTGCGATCAATCGAAGAGTCGCCGGCCCCATTTGCATCTCGGCCTTGTCCCGGGAATGGAGCCATTCGTTGACGTTGAAGAACTGACTCTTAAGCACAAAACTGACACTGACGTCACCTGAGCCGGTCGCACCCGCCGCATAGGACCTTCCGACTTCGGCAAAGGGAATGAATTTTTCAATGGGCATCAGATGGCGGAGCTGATCATTCACCCCGCTGAGACCGGATCGATCTGTCTCACCCAGGGTCTGACTCAAGGGCACCGTTTGCACCGACGGTGAATCCTGCAACTGATAGACAATCGCAAAATTGGGTAGAACCACCGTACCGCTCGAGCCCCCCTCGGGGATCGACAAAGATCCATCAATGCCCAGCGTTCCTGTGATTAGGCCCCCAATAAGTAAAGTCAATAATCCCAGATGTGTAATGACGAAGCCCGTATGGTGTTTCCTCCAGGGAAAACGAGACAATGCTGCACAAAAAATATTAAGCCATAAAATGACCATGATAAGAAAAAACCAACCCGTCCCATACACCGCCAGCTTGGCATATTGAGCATTGTACCAACTCTCTAAGACCGTTCCGGCCGCCACTGTGACAATGATCACCAACATCAGAGGCACCGCCAAGCGAACGGACGATAGAAATTTGAAGATTCGGTTGCGATTGAGGAACTGCACAAGTTTGGTCAGTGCTGACATACCCATCCTTGTTCTTGCACAAAGGTTTCTTCTAAGCCGATAATATTGTTAATCAGAATGGATAGTCAGGGAAGACGAATTCTTAGCTTAGTGGCACTTTTGTGCCTGATGGCGCCGCCACGAGCACGGGCACAAAAGGTCCATGAGCGCTTTTCTTTTGGTGGGTTCGCCTCGACTGAGAGATTTCAGGACGCCTCGGGCGGCAGTGACTCGAACGATTTTGCGGTGGCCTCTGCCCGGGCTTTTCTCATGGTGCAGGATTGGGGGCGCGGGAAATGGGAGTTGATCTCCGATCTTCGAGATAAGCACGATTTCTTTGACAAACTGGATTCTGAGCGCCTTCAGCTCACCGACCGCAACGAGTTTCAGCTAAGGCAGATGAGCTTGCGGCGAGCCAATCCCCGACTTTTTTGGAACCCCCAGTTCGGGCGCTTTCCCATCCCTGAGGCCGGCTCTGCCTTTACGGACGGTGCTCAAATCGCGATGAACTTTAGTCCTTCCCTAACGGCTTCTTTTTTTGGTGGACTCAACCCCAAGCAGGAAGCCCAAAGTTATTTGGCATTCGATCCGGATTCGCAAGTTTACGGCGCGACTCTGCGCTATCAAAGCGCGGCCCGCAGCTGGACTCGCAACTTCTACACAGCTCACTCCTACGTCGAAAAAGTTTATGCAGGACATCTCGATCGTCGTTATATTTTTCACAATATGAGCTATCAGTGGCGTCCAACGAGTCGCCTTTTGACTCTGGCGTATTTGGACCTCGTGCCTCGCACCTACGTTCAAACCGCCAATCTGATTTGGCAACAAGGCTTTAGCCGCTACTTCAGCACAGAGCTCGCGGGCCTATCTATGGACTCCATTGAATACTCCCGCCGGGCCGGAGTGCTGGAGAAGCTACCCTCCTCGCCCTATCGAGAGGGCCGACTCAAACTCAATCTGCGCTCCTCCGCTCGAACCAGATTTTTTCACGATTCCATATATGGAAAGCGCGAGGTCGATAAGAAAGAACGAATCGAGGAGCACCTTGGCGTTTTTCGCACCGGCATTTTTTCGAAAAACTGGGACGGCCATGCTCTTCTCGGTTGGCGTCGAAATTTCACCAGCCTTGACTACTTGGCGCGGGCTGGCCTCGGCTACTTCAGCCGGTCTTGGGAATCGACTCTCGACGTCGACTATGCCACACAAAAATACGATGAGGGCAAAACGCTCAATCCCTTAATTGCTGAAATTTCCCTTTCCCACTACCATTCCAGAAACCTCTATTCGACAATATCGGTCCAACATGCGGCGGATGAGGAAAAACGAATTTTGAGTGTGTTTTTTAAACTCGGTCTTCAACTTGGCAATCAAGAGGTCGCCCCAGTGCGGGATGGCGCGCCCCCGAGGGGGCGACTATGAGATTTATAGGACTCATTGTTCCTCTGGTCTTAGCGATGTTCGCGGCCCACGCGGAAGACGAGGGCCTACTAAATAAACTGCTCGCACCAGGACCCTTAATCAAAGGCCACGCCCATTTGGAAGGCTCCGATTGTTTAAAGTGTCATGATGCGGGGAAAGGTGTGCCTGACGTCCGCTGTCTCGAATGCCATAAAGAGATCAAGCGAGATGTCCAAGTGGAACACAGCCTTCACGGTCGAGTGAAGCAGGCTTGTCATACCTGTCACGCCGATCATAAGGGCCGGACCTTCAATTCGATGGCCTTCGATATCAACACATTTGATCATGGGGCCTCCACTGGCTATGTGCTGAGCGGAAAACATGCAGATTTGAAATGCCAAGAGTGTCATACAACGAAACACGGGGCGAAGTCCGTCCTTGCAGGGAAAATTCGCTATTTCGGTCAGCAAACCAGCTGTCGATCCTGCCACAAGAAGGACGATGTTCATTTTTTCAAAGGACACTTTGCTAAGAAGGACTGTGCGGAATGCCATGACCCAAGATCATGGAAGGAGTTCACCAAATTCGACCACGAGCGTGACACCAAGTACAAACTCGAGGGAAAACACGCCGAATTAAAGTGTGCAGACTGTCATGGGCCGGCCAAGAAAACCAGAGTCGTGCGGTATCAGTGGCCACAGCTTGAAAAATCTCAGTGTCTTTCGTGTCACAAGGACTTCCATGCCAATCGACTTTCACCCCGATTTCGCGGTGGCAACTGCGCCACTTGTCACACACAGAAATCTTGGCAGATCGAAAAATTTGATCACGATAAGACTAAATTCCACTTAGGTGGCAAGCACGCCGAACTCAAATGCGCCGATTGCCATAAACCAAAGACTCGCCAAACCGTGAAGGCCATTAAGGACCTCGATTTCACCGGACTCAAAGTTCAATGCTTGGCTTGCCATAAGGACTTCCACCAATATCCTCGGGGTGCGGCAGTGAAGGGCATTGGCCCGCTCAACAACTGTGCCACCTGTCACAATGACAAAACATGGAAAGAGATCAGTCGATTCGACCACTCGACTTTCACTCGCTATCCAATTGACGGAAAACATCTAGAGCTTAAGTGCGCGGACTGCCACATACCCAAAAAAGGTCGGCCCATTTATAAATGGCCTAATCTTACGACCAAGACCTGCGAAAATTGCCACAAGAGTCCGCATTATGGTCAGTTTAGCGATAGCCTACTCAAAAAATCCTGTACGGAATGTCATGTGACGTCGGGCTGGATGGACTTTAAGGGCGGCAAAGGCGTGGATCATTCCAAAACTCGTTTTCCTCTCACCGGTGCACATGCGAAGACAAAGTGCACGGACTGTCATGGTCAACGGCCTAAACAAAAATTCAAATTTCCTTCGTTTGAAAAAGAATTTTGCCTGGACTGCCACACCAATGTTCACACCCGCCAATTTTCAAGTCGGCTGGACACCACAAAATGCTCCGCTTGCCACACGACTAAGAGCTTCACTGATCGCTTGGAGTTCGACCACTCCAAAACAAGATACCCGCTCGAAGGTAAACATGCGCAGGTTCGTTGCGAGGAATGTCACCGGCCCGCTGGTAACAAGATCGCCCTCACCAAACCGAATGTCAGTGGGCTCAAGTTCCCGCGCGGCAAAGAGTTTGTGCCCAATGAATACCAAATGCCTAAGGTGAAGAGCGACGAGTGCCTGTCCTGCCACACCGATTATCATCGCGGTCAATTGGGCGATAAATGCTTATCTTGTCACGCCGTCACCGGTTGGAAGCCCATCAAGTTTGATCATGACAAGCAATCAGAGTTCAAACTTCGAGGGAAGCACGCGGAGGCCGGATGCCGAGATTGCCATAAACCCATTCGAAATGCTTTTACGGTCATGAACAAGAAACGCTATCGAGTTTATCGCTTCAAACCACTCGGACAGCAGTGCGGTGATTGTCACAAGGACCCGCATAAAGGCAGCTTTGGCAAAAACTGCTCGGAATGCCACACCGAAAAAGGTTGGGACATCACCAGGGACTTCCATCGCAATTTCACCCTGACCGGAGTCCATTACTCGCTTCAGTGTGCCGAATGCCACAAGGACGGGCGAAAGTTGGCGGGATTAAGTCAGCAGTGTATCTCTTGTCACCTCAAAGACGATGTGCACTCAGGAACGCTACCTAATTGCAACGAGTGCCATCGGCAGCAGTACTGGGATGTTTCAGCCTTCCGTCATTCGATGACCTTGTTCCCACTCAGGGGCGCTCACCGTACACTTGATTGCACCACTTGCCATATCACGGGAACCTATCGGGGACTAAGTTACGACTGTTCGTCTTGCCACCTGAGCGATGCTATGGGGGCGACATCGGTCATTCATAACCCGATCGGGAATTTCATGAACTGCACCAATTGTCATCACAACCAGTTCAGCTTTAAAAATTAGTCGTCTTCAACCATTCGGCGGCTTCGCTACCCTGCCAGTCGATGGCGCCGTTCACTTTGTGGATGATTTTTAGATTTCGATCGAGAATAAAGCTTGTCGGAAAGGTGGTCACGCCGTAGGCCAGAGAAAGACTTCGGTCTTCGTCGTACACCAGTTTGATTCGTTCGTGATGCGAGTTGGGATAGAGCGAGAGAAACTTCTTTAGGTCTTTGAGCGAGCTGTCCTCCGAAACGGAAATCAATCGCAAATCCGGGCGCGATGTGACTAGCTTAAATAGCGAAGGGGTTTCCTGAATACATGGTCCACACCAGGTGGCCCAAAAATTGACTATGGTCAACGGAGCCGGGTCGCTCAAGCCGACACTTTGATCGGTGAGTGTGCGGGCTGCCCTCAAAATTTCGATTGGTGACGATCGTTGAGCTTTAGACCCAAAGAAGTGCCAGGCCGCGGACGCGCCCAGCGCAGCCACGACTACAAAACCAGCAACGGGCCAAACCCATTTTTTCCTGTTTGCAGCGGTCATCGGACCCAATTTGAGCCTATTATCTGAGAAGGATAAAGCCGGTGGGCGGCGAAAAACGCTTTGGTGGAGTGTAAGGATCCACCGATGGCCGATTGGCGGGCGGTGTAAGAGACGGTGTAAGAGACGGTGTAAGCGCCGGGGGTAATTGAGTGTCCGCCACCGCAGAGTCGGGCGCTTGAACCTGGCTACTCAGCCAGGAATTGGGTGGAAGAATGTGGCCACCGTTATAAGATTTTGCCAACTCGACTCGCCCCGCACCTGACTTCATACGCTGGGAGGCTTGTGAGTAAGGCTCTCGCGCCACACATTTTCCATTCGATCGGCGTATGCAGGGACTGGTGGAGTCATCATCTGAACCCCGTATTGTTACCAGTTTTGCGCACTTCGAAGACAATCGGCTGGGCGCCGAGCGGGGGGCCGCCCCACTCATAATGATCGCGGAGTACTCGGCGGAACTCGCCGCACATTGAAGGCCAATCTCTCTAGCCATAAATCCACCATCTGAAAATCCGACAAGGGTCCTACCCTTCGCCAAGGGGCTACCACCGCAAGCGGCTCGAGATTTGGCTTCAATTTGCTTAAGCCGGGTTTGTGCCGATCCCTCACTTTGAGAGGGAGACCAAGTTCTCATTCCGTTTTTGGGATGGGTCCACTGGGCCAGAGGAACCGCAATACTCACACCCGTTTTATCCGCCAGCTCTTGCAGCTGCCGTCGGTTGCGCTTTTCCAGGTCCACGTAGTAGCCCGAACTTCCTGACGTCGGGAACCAGCCATGCAAATAGATGACACCGACCGGTGCGGACGGATTGTTTCTCGGCTTCAGGCACACGGCCTGATGAACACCTGGGCGCGTACCTTTGGCGTTGCGAAGACCAAGGACAAGGTCATGGCCATCCCTAAGGCTTTGGCCATGAACGTTGCAAAAGCACAGCTCGCGTCGAGTAGGAACTTTGTGGATAAACTGAGCGTCTTTCGGGTTGGGGTCATCAGAGCACAATCGAGCAGCATTTATGCCATTCAATAGCCTCTAAAGTGGCTTGTATTGGCTCTCACCTGGCAGGTGTCTAACATTGAGACAGCGCCCATATCTCAAACTAGGCGCGCCCGCAGCCAGCCTTCGCGCGCCAGCCAGGATGTCGGTTGCCCAAGAAATTCGGGCTGTGGCCCCTGGGATCGGGAACCCATGCCCGCCAAAATCGGACCGATTCGAGGCCCCAGCAATCGCCGCCACTGCGAGAAGTAGGGCGCCGAAGAATAACGATCCACGTGATTTAACAAACGGGCGTGCTTTGAAAAGTTCTGGAGCACATACACCATCGCATTGCGAACCACAGTAGGATTTTTCAGGACTTTCAAATCAAAGCGTCCGGCAAAAACGCCACCGCGTCCGCCGGTTATTTTTCGAATCCCTTTGCCGAGACTCGATGCAAGACTCCGGGTTCCGCACTTCAAGCAATCATTGTTCCTGCATTCAACGATCAGGTGGATGTGATTACTCTGCAAAGAAAAGTGGATCACATGCAGCCCAAACTCTTTTGCTCTTTTCGATGCCGCTTTGAATAGAGTCAACACATCACCGCAGCGCAGGTTCACGAGATCTTCCTTGAGTCGCCAAGTGAGATGCAGGGGGGTTGAGGTTTTTACCTTTTCTCGTTTCATGTGATTGACCTGGCCCGAACGATTGGGCCGGCCCGCGCCCGAACGCTTACCACCCCAACCGCTCACTTTTGAAAACGTCAGCTGCGTTGCGGTTGAGTGTTTATTTCGGGATTTAGGCTTACGTGTTCGAATCACGTTTCTCTTGTACCTTCAAACCAACGCCGAATCAAGATTCTCACTGGATTTAAGCGAAACAACGCAGTGGATTGATAAATGTGATCTGGTCCTTGCAATCAAATTGGTTGGATATGGTCCGAATGAAATCTTGTGTTTCTTGCGAGGGGTGGGCGGGGTCCAAAAACTTCCTCTTCGCGAACGCACCCAGGATCGGCGAATCCTTTGCGAAACTACTTACAGCCAGGGATCTTTGTGCCGGCGCCCTTGGGGACCGCCAGAAACACGGCACCCGGTGAGTTCATCGCATCCGCGCGGGCCGCGGCCTTCTTGCCTTCGCCTTGGTACCAGTCGACGTGGGCGCCGCGAATGGCGCCACCGGTGTCTTGTGAAATGGCTAAAGACCGGGTGCGAGTGCAGCCTTTTGGTGAAAGACTTTTTCCGGTGGCTACATCAAATAGCATAACGGCACCGGTCCGAATATTTTGTCGATCGGTCGCCAGCGAATGCAGGGCCGTCAGTTCGAGATCCTCAACACCCTTGGCCCCGCCCGCACCCGGCTTAAAAAAAACGTAGGATTGATCGTAATTGAGCAGCTGGCTTAGCTTTTCGGGCTGCGACCTTAACCACTTTCGAATGCTGTCCAGTGATCCAGGATTACCGCCACCACATTTGACGATATTGCCCAACATATGTCGGGTGCGACCATTTTGTGAATCGTAGTTCAGTCGAACCTGTTGAATCCGACCGCGCTCATCTTTCAATCGAAGTGATCCATCCCCTTGAAGCATGAGAATCGCGATGTCGATCGGGTCCTTGACGTAACCGATTTCAAGACCTTTTCCGGCCAAAACGCCATCCGCATCAATGGCGCGGCGGTCGTGGTAGGGAACAAGAGTTTTATCCGCAAGTTCACGACAAACCCGAATTTTCCGTCCGGTCAACGAGTCCTCTCCACAACTTCGCTTGTCCTTGGCCCCTAACTCGATTAAATCCGGAGGTCGTCGGTAAATCGGATACTTGAATTCACCTGTGGGCTTCACCCTCGCCTCTAGAGACTCAGGTGCATAATATCCAGTGAATTGAATATCTCCTTTCTTTATTTGCCCGTTAAGGTCTTCATACCGACCACCGGCTTTGTACCAATCGAAGGATTCCTTCACCCTCTTTATCAACTCGGGAAAAGACTTAGCCTTCATGGCCAGGTTCAACAATTGCTGATTGGTCTTCAAACACCATTCATCACGAGAGACTTTGCGACAGCCCAATGTCATTTCGTTTGGAAACTTTCCGCTCGGCGCGCGATTGCAATTTTTTAGCTGGCGCTCGATCGTCTTTTTGAAGCTAGATACACTTCCCTCTTCGCAGCCCATCGGAAGATCCTTTGAACTCACCTGCTGAAAAGGAAAAGGGCGCGCATTGGGATCGTCAGGATTGTCTCTCTTGGCCTTTTCTCGCCGGGCTTTTTGGGCCGCAACTCGACGCTCCCGAATGCCATCTAGGCATTTTTGCATCGGATCCGTTGGACCATAAAGACTGGACTCGGATTTCGGCTGGGGCTGAGTACCGCCAGGACGATAAAATCCTGAACCAAACAAATCTGCCGCAAAAGACAAATTCAATAGGACAGGGACAGACCAAATCACCTTATAGGTCGATCATCTTTTTCTGCAAGGCTTCGGTGACCTTGCTCTTTATCAGTTGCTCATCGACGGGTTGCGATGGTTTGGTCTCCGCCACCTTCGCCTCAATTATAGGATTCGGCATGATCTTCTGACCTTGGTCTAGCATGGTCAAATGACTTTGGATCAAGGCTTTCACGTTGTTCTCGAATTGCATCCGAACTTTCTTGAGTTCGGTGATCTCACTATAGATTTTCTTGAGCGAGTCTCGCGCCTCACGCACAATGGCATCCGCCCTTTGGTTGGCGTCGTGGATGATGAGTTTGCCTTCGCGCTCGGCATCCGCTGCCATTTTTTCAGACATGCGGGTCGCGGTCGTGATGGTGCTTTTCAGCAGCTCATCACGCTCTCGATACTCTGAAATAGCCAATTCACGCTCGCGCAAATTTTCCTTGAGGGAGTTGCGCTCTTTAATCAAGCCTTCCAGCTCTTCGGCCACTAGACGAAGAAAGTCCATCACTTCGTCCGGATCAAAGCCCATCATTTTGCGATGAAATGTTTTATGAGCAATGTCGATTGGAGCTATCCGCATAACCCACCCCCTACGATAAGGATAGGGGGCCACAACTCATTTTGCAACCGGTCGCGAATAAATTCGTCAATTCCCCAATTCGGTATCGCGAAGGGCCGCTTTTTCAAACGAATATCGCAAGAGCCGCTCGATTTCGAGCTCCCGCATGGAATCGAGTCCAGCCGCCGTGATCCCTTTCTTGCTGGTCACTTTGGCCTGGAGATCATTGAGTGAGCTCCCGCCCGATTGGAGGGCCAGCTCCGCCGTGCCAGCAAAAGTGTGTATCGTCAGTTCGCGAGCCACGTCTTCGTCCAAACCATGCTCTTCTAACCACTCCTGCCAATAAATCATAAGCTCAAAAATAAATCCGACACCCGCGCTACTGGCCACAGAAAAGGCCTGAAAGAGATCTCCCTCTTCCAATCGAAGGGTCAACCCCAGCGGTTTAAACATGATTTCCATAAATCGATCGACTCGAAGGTTGGGGCTTGTCGTGCAGTAGCCAAAGCACCCTCGTTGAATGCGCGCGGGGGTATTGGCCATCAAGCGCACCAGATTTTTACATTGGGGGAGAAGCTTTTTTAGCTTCTGCAAAGAAATCCCGGCCGCCAAACTAATTACGACTTGATCCGCCTGAAAGCTGGAAGAGATTCCTTCGATAGCCGATTCCAAATCTTGCGGCTTCATGCTGAGCACGACCACTTCAGACTTATCCACCACCATTTCGTTGGTCGAACACGCGTTGATCGACCATGTATCCACCATCTTCTGCAATTTTCCCGGCGTTCGATTACTAACGAAAATTTCTTGAGGAGTGGTCAATTGTTTGTTCAACCAACCTTCCAAAATGGCCTGGCACATGTTACCAGCCCCGATAAATCCGATTGTTTGTTTCACTCTTTCTCCTCACGGGACCCAAACACATCCGTCCCAATCCTAACCCAAGTCGCACCCTCTTCAATCGCCACTGTGTAATCTTGTGTCGTGCCCATGGACAATTGATCCAAAGGATGACGAGCCAACTGTTCGCTGCTCAGGCGCTCACGCAACTGCATCAGCTTAGACTTGGCCTTCGCAAAATAAGGCCTGACCTCTTCAGCCCCCTCTACGGCAGGCGGCATGATCATCAAGCCACAAACACTCAGATTCGGAAGCTCAAGAGTTCTCATCAAAAGACCTTCTAATTCCGTCTCGGGTACACCCGCTTTGGTATTTTCCTCTGCCACGTTGAACTGTAGCAAAATTCTCTGGGGAGGTCGGGTGGTGACGGCGTTCAAAATTTCGGCCACCCGCAATCGATCAATGGAATGAATTAAATAAAATCGGTCTGCCAAGAGTTTAACCTTATTGGTCTGAATACGACCAATGAAATGCCAGCGAATCGAAAGATTTTCGAGTTGTTCTCTCTTGACCAAAGCCTCTTGCACGTAATTTTCGGCGATGTCGACTTGCCCCGCCCAATAGGCCGCCTGCACCTTGGCAATGCTTTGACCCTTCGCCACCGCCAATAGGCGCACGGCCTCACGCGGGCGCGACGCCTTCTCACAAGCGAGCCCAATTCGTTTTTCAATCGTTTGCAAATTAGTTTCGACCGACACTCCAACCCTTCTCTTTCAATGTGGACTCCAAAAGTTCTAAGGGCAACCCTACAACGTTGCTCCATGAGCCGCGATATTCTGCCACAAACTCACGAGCACCACCTTGAATCGCGTAGGCACCCGCTTTGTCCATAGGTTCGCCAGTCTCGACGTAGGTTTTGATTTGCCCCTCACTCAGATTTTTGAACTCGACCTCGGTGCAGTCGCGTCCTGTCCACCGTTCACCAGTGGCGCAATTAAACAGTGCAACACCGGTAATGACCCGATGCGTCTTTCCAGATAAAAGTCGCAAAAACTGGATCGCTTCGGCTGCGTCTTTCGGCTTGCCCAGGATTTGGTCACCTGTCGACACAATAGTATCCGCCGCGAGGATCAAAAAGTCCTTTGATTTCAAATGGTTGCTCTGATTGAAACAGGCTTCCGCCTTGACCGTCGCAAGATGAGACGCGTTCTCCCCCGGATTCAAATTTTCACTAAAGATTTCCGATACTTTTACTGGGGAGACATGGAATTGGAAACCAGCACTTTTCAGCAGTTCACGTCGCCGGGGGGACTCACTGGCCAAGACAATTTGCAACATGTGATCTGTTTAATTCAGGTCGCGGGAGTTGGGAATGTTCACGTTTGATTTTTTCATATTATTGTCGGGATTGAGTCTAATGGCTCTCGCCATATATTTGTTCGCCAACGCTATCTTCACCAATAACACGGATGCCGACGCTTTGGCCTGGGCTTCGGGCAATGAACCCGTACGTTCGAAGAGCGGCCTGATCAACTACTCCCGCCCGTTGGTACACAACTTCACGCTGCAGCATGCCTCCCGCATCAAAGGCGAGGCCTACCGCAAAAACATAGATCGCAAGATCATGACGGCCGGACTTTCCCAAGAGTTGAACGTCGACGAGTTCATCGGCTTAAAAATTCTTTGGGGCGTTTTCATTCCATTGGCTTTAGGGGTCCTCAACTTTGCCTTGCAGATGGGATTCCCTTGGATCATGTTTCCGGCCCTTTGCTTTTTGGGCTGGAAGGGTCCCGACTTCTATGCCAGCCAACAAAGAAAGAGCCGCTACGTTGCGGTCGTGATGGATCTTCCGTTCTTCATAGATTTGATGGCACTCAGTACAGAAGCCGGATTGGATTTCATCGGCTCCATCCAACGCATTGTCGAAAAGGCCGAACAAAGTGTGCTGGGCGACGAGTTTCAACTGGTGCTGAAAGACATTAAGCTCGGAAGTTCGCGCAAAGAAGCACTGACCCGTTTAGCGGATCGCTTGGACATTCCAGAGATCACCAGTTTCTCGGCCGTGGTCAAAGACGCGGAAGAGACAGGTGCCAGTATTGCCCAAGTTCTCAAAGACCAATCGATTCAAATGCGGCTCGAGCGCTTCGTGCGCGCCGAGAAAGCCGGAGCCCGAGCTTCCCAGGCCATGCTCTTTCCGTTGATGTTCTTAATTTTGCCGGCGGTATTCATGATGGTGTTCTCGCCCGTCGTCTTGCAGTTCTTCTACGGTGGCAACTGATGACGAAGCTCTTACGCAAGCGCGACAACCAACTCTTGGTCCCGGAGCTCGAAGTGGCAAAGTCATTGTTTTCCATTGCCAAGGGCTTGCTGGGTCGTCGGGAGCTGGCGAGTGATCGAGGCTTGTGGATTTGGAGCGGCGGCAGCATTCACACGTTTTTTATGCAGTTTGCAATTGATCTCGTTTTTCTCGACGAGCAAATGGTGGTGACGAAGATTTATCAATCGGTCCCACCATGGCGAATTCTGCCTCCGGCGCGCAAGGCGGTCAGTGTGGTGGAACTCGCTGGGGGTTTTTTGGAAAAATGTCCGATTCAGGTGGGGGATGAGCTCTATGTGGATCCTGCGCTTTCTTAACGGCCCCCTGGCCGGACAGATTGTGCCGCTGACGAAACACTCCACGCTGATGGGGCGAGCGCCGAATTGCGATATTAAGATCGCTAGTCCCAACATATCAAAAGAGCACACCCGCTTTGAAGTCTTTGACGACAAAGTGATTATCTCCGATGCCGGTTCACGCAATGGAACTTTTTTGAATGGTGTTCAGATTCGATCTTCGAAAGGAAAGTCGGGCGATCGCATCGGCATGCATGACATCTTTTTAGAAATTCACAAAGTGCCTGATGCCTGGGCCAATCGCTATCAACAACCTTACCCAGTCTACGGGGCGCCTCAGCCTGACTATGGAGCCATCGGGGGCGCCGCCTATCAAGCGCAAGGGCAGATTCATCCCGAACCGATGGATCCCGGCTCGCAACTGATCGAGGACGGGGCGTCCATGTCGATGCCCCGCTGGTTAGGCTCAATCAATCGCTACATGGACGAAGTCGTCCTTCCGGGAATTTACGTTTTGCCTTCCATGTTTGAATTTAGGTGGGTGCTGGCCGGTTTTATGGCGGGATTTATTATTCTCGTCACAGCTCTTTCCATGATTCCTCTTGCCCAAATACTTCGAACCAGCATCGAAGAAGAAAGTCAGCAGCACGCACTCACCATCGCCACGACGTTGTCGCAGATCAATCGCCCCTTCCTGGTGAACGGACAAGAAACTGGCGCTTCCGTCGACATTGCCACGTCTCGGCCCGGAGTAACTAAAGCCTTTATCGTCTCCAATACCGATGGAAATATTATCGCACCGGCCTCGCAGGCGGGATCGTTCCCCGACATTCCTTATGTACATGAAGGTCGAAAGCTCAACAAAGAGTCCGTCAACCAGATCGATGACAACACGGTTGTGGCGATGGTTCCCGTCCAAGCCTTCAACCAAGAAACCGGCGCTCAAACCAACACTCATTGGGCCGTGGTCGTTTACGATATGAGCTCCCTCGCGGTCGACAACGGGCGAGTTTTGTCGCTCTTTATCACCACGCTCTTTATCGCCCTTCTGCTTGGCTTGCTGCTCTTCTATTTCCTTTACAAAATGGTCGAGCACCCAATTCGAAGTATCAATCAGCAACTCGACTCTGCGCTAAAAGAAGGTTCTGACGCGATTCAAGTCGATTACAAGTTTCCCGTGATGCAAATGCTGGTGGCCAACATTTCCAGCGCGCTCAATCGAGTTTTAACCGGTGGCGACAATGCGGGAATGAACCGTGGAATCGAACACGATCGCAATCGCGAAATCGGCAATCTGGTCGAACTCATGGGCTTTGCCGCCGTTGGAATACGAGCTCACGACCTTTCGATTGCGGCGGCCAATCAAGCTTTTGAAATGCGCATCGGGATGGGCGCCTCGCAGTTGGTCACCATGACCGTCAACGAACTGAATGATCAGGCCCTTAAGCTGAGTGTTAAGGATTTGATTGAACGAGTGGATCAAAATCCAGATGACCTGGCCACCAACGATCTCGAATTCAGCGGGCTTAATTTTCAAATTGTCGCGCAGGCCGTGTATGGTACGAGCAGCATCGCCTACTATCTTATCGTGTTGCTCCCCCAGGACGGTGAAGGATGAGGCACGCACTCGCACCTCACGCCATTCCCGAAACCAAGTGGACCGCCGTGGCGGGACCCATGAAGGGCGTTGTGCGACTTATGCATGTGGCTCAGTTCACCATGGGTCGAAGTACTGACTGCGACTTTGTCATAGTCAATGATCCCAAGTGCAGTCGGCACCACGCCACCATCGTTTGCACGCCGACCCACTGTGAAGCTCACAGCGCCTCAGACGCCAATCCGATCTACATCAACGACGAAGCCGTCGAGCGGGCGAAACTTCGCGATGGAGACGTCATTCGTCTTGGCGAAACCGAAATACAATTCAATCTCAATCGCCGTCCCGACCCGGCCCATCTGGCCGTCGTCAGGTCGCAAGCGCACGGCGCCCCTTCCCCTGGAGCCCAGGGATATGCGCAGGCCTACCAAGCGCGCCGCAAACCCTCGGGCGGCAATCCGGCCCGCTTGGTGATCTATGTCGTGCTGGCTCTGATGGCCGTTTGGCTCTTCACTCCGACGGGCAAAAAGAAGAAAAAAGATATCGATGTTAGAACGCAGGAGCAGATCAACGCCGACATCGAAGCGGCCAATAAACTTCGTGAAGCCGCAGAATCCCAAATGGCCGCTAAGAAGCTGGATGGCTCAGTCAATAGCAAACAGGCGCAAGAAAACTACCTGCGAGGTATCCGGGACTACCGAAAGCACCAATACGAGCGCTCGTTAATCAGCTTTCAAGCCTGTCTGGCTATGCAACCCGATCATGTTCTGTGCAATCACTATTCGCGAATCGCCAAGCGAAAATTTGACGAGCTGGTTCAGTACCATATGGTGCTCGGAAAAAGATATCGAGATCAAAATCAGTTCGGTGCCTGTGTCGCCGCCTTCCGCAACGTCATATTTATGGTTAAGGATGCCAATAGTCCTATCTATAAAGAGGCCAAGGCCAACCATGACGCCTGTTTAACAGCCATGGAAGGGCGGTACTAATGGCCAGGCTGACGGTGAAACACAATGGCGTCGAAGTCGGATCCTTTGAGTTGAAGTCCGGTCAAGAGTACATTGCCGGGCGCGCCCCTGAGTGTGACATCAAACTGGGCGAGGAACGCGGCATCTCAAGACAGCATCTCAAGCTTTTCGAGAGAGAGGGCGTCTGGATTTGTGAGACTTTATCCAAGTACCTCCCTATGCAAATCGGCAATAATGTTGTGGAAGTTGTCGAACTGACCGGCGATTGCGATTTCACTCTTCCACCCTACACATTTTCATTCGCCGTGGAGTCCGTCGCGGCGGCGGAAGAAAAATCCGACGCTCCAGCCCCCATTGAGGATCAAGGGCATCAGCCACTGCAGAATCCACCGGCCTTCATTCAACCGCGAATCACTCCCAAGGATTCAGGGTCTTCTGACAACACCACACCAAAGGCCAACAATGAAGCGACCGTCGCAGGCTCTATTAGTCTGATACCTTATATTCGAATCGGTTACCCGAACACGGCCGATGACGAAGTATTAAAGCTAGAAGGCGCCATTTGGGTCGCTGGTCGTGAACCCGACTGCGAAATTCACCTAGACAGCCCCCATGTCAGCCGCCGACATTTTGAACTCGCGCGCACGGCGGAAGGCTTTTTCATTACCGACTTAGGTAGCTCCAATGGCTCAAAAGTGAACGGTGTTCGGGTTCCAGCCCACGAGCCGACTAAGATCGAGAGTGGCGACGAAATTGTTGTGATGAACATTCGGATGGTTTTTGAGATTCGTGATTCTCAATTTTCCAGGCGGGTGGATAATTTGCCAGTGCCCGCCTTTGATCCGATGTTGGCCGCCCCGATGCCATGGTACCCACCACCCTCCGAGGCCGCTCTTCCCCAGGTTTATGCCCCGATGGCCGAAGAAAATCTGCCGGCACTAAGAGATTGGAAGAAAATTAGACCGAGGCACTTAAAGAAAGTGAACTGGAAAAAGAACAAGGTTC